>CAMOVB010000100.1:0-10422 GCA_946626925.1 uncultured Prevotellaceae bacterium | reverse complement strand
TTGTACCAAATTTCTGATGAAAAGTCTTTGTTTTTTATGAAAAACATTAAAATTTGTTCGTTTCTTTAGATTTTTGCCCGTTTTTATGACCTTTTGGGAGTAAAATGGCAGCAAAACTACATAATTATAACTTACGTTTTTTCGTCCAAATATTTTGTCGGTTGGTTAAGTTGGAGTATATTTGTCGCATAAACTTAATTTATCGATAAATTATGAAGAAGATTTTTACTTTTCTTTTGGCTTGTCTTGGGGTAACAAGCATGATGGCTAATCCATCAATCAACGAAGATGGGGCGACCGTGAAGGATTGCACCTCTTATATTATAAATCCTTCATTTGAACAAGGTTCTGATGGCTGGACATGTTCAAGTCTCCAGTCACAGGGTAATAACAGCTTCACTTTTAAGAAAGGCGCTCAGTACATGGAGAAGTGGGTTGCCAAGGGAAGTGCCGTCGGAAGTGCTTCTGCCAAGCAGACCGTCACAAACCTTCCTGTAGGTCGCTACAGACTTACTGTTGGTGCACAGAACCTTGACCAGAACAATGAGTCTGCCCAGAAGTCTGGTGCATACATCATGGCTGGTACGGCTAAGACTACCGTTTATACTCCTGGCGATTACTCTGTAGAGTTTGAGAACGTGTCAGGTACTGTTCAGATTGGATTCGTAGCAAGCAACGCACAGGGTAACTGGATTGCCGTTGATAACTTCCGCTTATATTATATAGGAGGAGATGTTGATGAAACAGCTGCCAAGAATGCACTCCCAAGTATTCATACAAAGGGAAAGGCACTTCTCACAAAGCAGATGAACGCTACTGTTTTGGCAAACCTTCAGGCAAGTCTCGATGCTGCCAAGGCTGTTATTGACGGAACAGAGGCATACAAGGCTGAGGTTACAGACAATCTTAACAATGCTATAGCTGTTGCCAATGCTTCTGTTTCAGCATTTACAGCACTTAATACATCCGTCAATACTGCCAAGACTCAGGTAAACCTTTTCATGGGCGATGAGTATGCTAATGCTCTTACTGCAGCTCTTGCTGATGCACAGGCAGTACTCGCAAGCGAGAAGGAATATACAGATAAAATCAAGACAACTCTCGATGAGGCTACTACTGTAGCTAAGGCTTCTGTTGCAGCATATAAGACACTCAATACAAGTATCACAAATGCTGAGAAGGCTTATGGCGAAGACAAGGTTGGTGCTGCCGATTTCCTTGTTGCAATCAATAATGCCAAGGCTATTGCTGAGAACAAGACTGTCAAGACTGCTGATGTAGAGAATGAGGCTGTTGCTCTTGATAAACTCGCATTTGTATTCAACATCAATAACGCTACTGCAGGTACAGGTGTTGCACCAAAGGTGACAAGTACTCACAAGTATGTGGCTACAGGTGCTACTCAGGCTCTCGTACGTGCTGCGTTCTCTGGTAGCAACCTTATTGAGAAGGGTGTATGTTGGAGCACACATCGTGAGCCAACCGTACTTGACGACAGAACTACAAAGAACTACTCACTCAACGGTTCTATCTTCCATATCGAAGGACTCAAGCCTTCTACCGTTTATTATGTTCGTGCATACGCAATCAACAAGACTTACACAGTTGCTTATGGCGAAGAGCGTAAGGTTGTGACTCACCCAATGGGTAACTGTACATGGTCATGGAATGAAGGCGCACCTACTCCAGAGGCAAATACACGTTGCCGTAATGCTGTGAAGGAGACCATCGATTACTTCAACGAGTGGACAGGTATTCGTGGATTCAAGCTTACGGGTAACTATGGTTCTGGTACTCCAACAGCGGACTGCTCATACGGAGGATGGATGAATATTGGTCCTAACGCTTCTTATCAGGCTATCGGTACAGTCCTTCATGAGACAGGTCACGGTGTAGGTGTTGGAACACGTAAGATTGCTTATGGTTATTCTACAGGCTGCTGGGATGATACTAACGTACACGACTGGAAGTGGTATGGTCGTGAGGCTAATGATATCTACGCCTTCCTTGAGAACAAGGAGGCAAAGCCTTACACTTCAGACTTCTGTATGGTTGGTGATGGCACTCACGGATGGGGACAGAATGCCTCATACGACTGGTTCGTTAACGGAGCAGACAAGGATAAGCACACTCCTATTCAGTATATCGGTGGTTGTTGCCTCCTCTACGGTCTCTTCATTGATGGTCTTTGCCCAACAAATGCATACGCAAATGGTCTCTCAGGATACACTTATAACTTCGACTCAGACAAGAAGTATTATATAATGAATAAGTCTGTCGGTCTTGGTACAGCTTTGCTCTCACAGGCCACATCAACACAGGTAGGTATCAAGGAAGGACTTGCTGGCGAGACTATCAACGACTCATGTGCTTGGATTATTGACTACGACCCAGTTCAATGCTACTACACATTCAAGAACGTGGCATCAGGCAAGTTCCTTACTCACGCTTCAGGTAATACTTATGTAGCAACAAAGACTGCAACTAAGGCATCTACAACAGAGTTCTTCCAGCTTATGCCAGACCGTAAGGATGTGACTGTGGGTACAGGTCTCAACAAGGTGACTACTCACGGTTTCTGGTTCACATGGAACTCAAGTGGCAACAAGGCAATGGGTGTAAACAAGATTAGTTCTGTTACTGGTGTCGGAAGGGCAACTCAGGTAGCATTCAACTATGCAGAGACTCCTGCACAGCAATGGATTATCATCTCAGAGGACGAGATTGAGAAGTTCCACAACTATGCCGTCGCTCTTGGTGTAGAATCAATATCTGTTGACGACTCAGCCATCAATGGCGATGCCAAGGTTTCTGCTATCTTCACAGCAGACGGCACACGTCTCCAGAAGACTCAGCGTGGTCTTAACATCATCCGTTACTCTGACGGAACAACAAAGAAGATTTTTGTCAAATGAGGAATTAGGAATGAGGAATTAGTAATGAGTAATTCTCATTATAGAATTGACAAATAATTATAGCAGAGGCAAATCTCGCATGAGAAATGCCTCTGCTTTTTTGTGTTTGCATATTTTTTCGTACCTTTGCAACGATTTTGACTAAAAAAGGTGATTATGATAGAGGTTAAAGCAATTGGCTCTCATAAAGATATAACTAAGTTCGTAGACTTTACGAACAATCTGTACAAGGACAACGCATATTATGTGCCAGACCTTGCACTCGACCTTCGTAATACGTTCAACCCAAAGAAGAATGCTGGTTTCGAGTTCTGCGACGTGCAGCTTTTCCTTGCCTATAAGGATGGGGAAGTGGTAGGTCGTGTGGCTGGTATCATTAACCATAGGGCTAATGCAAAGTGGAACGAGAAGATGGTTCGTTTCGGATGGATTGATTTTGTAGAGGATGTTGATGTGGCTCGTGCTCTGCTTGATGCTGTTGAGGCTTGGGGCAAGGAGCGTGGAATGGAAGGAATAGAAGGTCCTCTCGGTATTACCGACCTCGATAAGGAGGGTATGCTCGTTGAGGGATTTGACCGTATTGGTTCTGTCCTCACCATATATAATTATCCTTACTATCCACAGATTCTTGAGCAACTCGGATTCACCAAGAAGGTTGACTGGCTCGAACTGAAGGTTACCGTTCCAGATGCTATCCCTGAGAAGTATCTCAAGATTACGGATATCGTTATGAAGCGTAACAACCTTCGTATCAAGAAACCTACAGGTAAGGATCTTTTGGAGAATGGCTATGGTCAGAAGATGTTTGAACTTGTCAACGAGGCATACGCTCAGCTCTTCGGATTCTCTGACATAAGCCAGAAGCAGATTGACCAGTATGTACGTGAGTTCCTTCCGTTGGTTGATCTCGACCTTGTCACACTTATTGAGAATGCAGACACAGGTGAGCTTATCGCCTTTGGTGCATGTATGCCGTCACTTGCAAATGCAATGCGTAAGTCAGGTGGAAAACTCCTCCCATTCGGCTGGTTCCATCTCCTGAAGGCACTCAAGTTTAAGCGTTTCTATGAAGATACGGTCAATCTTATGCTCATTGCCGTCAAGCCAGAGTACCAGAGTCGTGGTGTTAATGCACCAATCTTCAGCGACCTCATCCCACATTTCCAGCGTTGCAAGTTCAAGTATGCCAACGTGTGTCCAATGCTTGAGACCAACTCCAAGGTACTTGCCCAGTGGGAATACTTTGAATACGAGATTGCACGTCGTCGCCGTTGCTTCGGAAAGAGCATGGACAATTAACAATTTAAGTTTCGCAAGTTCAGCTGACGCTTTACTTGCAAGTAGTTAAAAAGTAGTTAAAGAGTAGTTAAAGTGGAGTAAAAAAGACGGATGTCCGTTTTGGATAAACGAAAATTTAGAAAATTAAAGAAAATTTGTTTCATCTCATTTTCTCTTGTTTTCGTTCTTCAAAAAAAAACAGCGAACAATCAAACGTCTTTTTAACTTCCTATATAACTCCATTTTAACTACAATTTAACTACAAACTAAACTTGAATTAACAATTAACATATCGAGCCTTCGGGAAAGATATAACGTCTTTCCCGAAGGCTCGTTTTATGTCTTTGCTCAACATGTAACATTTTGGTGAACGAGTAAAAGAAAAATGTGAAATTGTGAAAGTACGTAGCCGTACGTACTGCCAGTACGTGCCCAACGTATTTTAAACAAAAGCGACAACCTCGTGTGAGGTTGTCGCAAATTTCCTATAATATAAGTGATGCTCGTTGATTATTGGCAAATCCAACGGTATGCCTTACCAGCTTCAAGTTTCTTGCTTGCAACTTGGTAAGTGTTGCCATCAACAGTAATTGTACAAGCACCTGTTGTTGTTGGGAATGCAGCCAAATAGAATGTTGCAACGCCATTCTCTACCTTTTCTGGATCTGAGAGGGAAATCTTATTAGTTGATGTTACTGCTGTTACAGCACCTGTAGCAGCATTCATTGTACCGGAAGTGATGAATGGATTGCCTTCGTCTGCAGTCACATATATGCCATCTACAATGTTTGCTGGTACTTGAATCTTGATAATTGCAATTGCATGGTTGAAGTCAAAGATGACACTTTCAAAACGCTTGTGGTCATCCTTGATAGGGTCGTGGTAAGTTCCTGTTGCAAATACCCAATCCACGTTGTCGCCAATGTACTTTAATGTACCACCTTGTGATGCAGGAATTTCTACAGGAACAGCTGTGTAAGAGTTTGTTGTTGCTACGTATGGCTGATATGCTGCGTAGGTAACATTGTCCTGTAATTGCCATCCTTGTCCGTTGAACTCTGCCCAATGATCATCGCAAACACAATCTGCATCTCTTCCGATGTCCCATGATGCTTGATTATTTTCATTTGGTGCAATTGGATAAACTCCGAATTGCTCATTAAAGCCCCACTCGAAGGTGATGCCACTTGTACCGTCTGTTAAAACAGTACGAGTTAAGTCATCAACAAATTCAAAAGGCTTTGATGAAATTGTGTATTTCTGAGCCTTGTTTGTCTGTTCAGATACTGCTGCGTCTTCTACATCTGATGTACAAGATGCCATTGTAGCTACGAGTGCTACAACTGGAAATAAATACTTTTTCATACGCACTCGGAATTAAAATGTGAATGTTGGATTTGTTTCACCTTGTGTTGGTGCTACGGTTCTCTGACGTGCATCCACATAAGGTACATCCTTAATGTGGATAGGATCGCTACTGCCAGCCAAGATGCTTGTGCGTATGCGTGACGCACGCTCCGAAATGGAAGGAGCAACATAATTTTTCTGTTTCATTGTTGTTTTTAATAAAAGTTAGAATTGGGCAAGAATAGTCTTGCCTTGATTGTTAATAAAAAAGTTTTGATAATCTCTACATTTCAACCTTTGGATGTTTCCACCCTTAGTCGTTATCCGTGTATAATAAGCGAATGAACATACATGATAGATACAAGAAACTGCCTTAACGACCTCACAGCCGTCAAGGTATTATCCTTTGCGTATATACTATATGAAATTCATATTATGCTTATATCACCTAATCGTTTGTTAATAATATTTAATATTTCGGTGGCAAAGGTATGAATTTTTTACTGAACATACCACCTATTATGTTAATTTATCATTCCATCCCTTTTAATTTTGCCCCCCCCATGTTCGATATAAGATAATTATAAAGTAAATATGCTTGTTGTTTGGGGCGTATTATGTTAGTCGTGGAGCGAACAAATGAATGTGGTCGCTCAGACTATTGATAGTTTGCGAACGGACTATCGATAGTCTGCATTACAAACTATCAATAGCTTGTAGTGCAAACTATCAATAGTCTGAGAAGTAACATGTGATAGCTTGTCGTACTTTGTAAAAATAGTTGTTGCTCAGAGATATAAGTGTGTTAATCATGTCAATAAGGGAAAAAACACAAAAAGTGGCTCAAACTATTCAAGGAAGAACTATTTCGACCTGTACGATTGAATTTTGTAATCCCACTTTAACTTTGCAGTAAATATTCTAAGAGATTTTAACTCTTAGAATATTTACTGCAAAGTTAAAGTGGGGGGAATTAAAAAAGTTCGTTCTGTATTTGCCCCATTGACTTTAGAAATTCCTTGGCTGTCATGTGACCCTAAAAGAAACGTCCTGCTTGCGACTAAAGACGGTCGCAAGCAGGACGCTTGTTTTAGTAGTGTAGAGCGCTTCTTTCGAGTGCTATTCTTGCATTAGTCACCCTCCCCATAGAGGCGAATGAGGGCGCAGAAGAGAGACTAAATGTCTCTCTGTCCCGAAATGAGGGGAGAGCAGTGCTCTGCTCGACGGAGGTCAAAGAGGTGCCCGAAGGGCGGAGAGGGTCTTCTCTCTGTGCACTCCTTGGAGCATCTGCGACCTTAGTGGGTCTCCTACTCGTACTCTGTAGTGTCCTCTATGCCTGCCTCGGCGAGGGCTTCGATGCGCTCCACGCAGGTGCCGCACTTGCCACAATGCTTGTCGCCACCCTTGTAGCATGACCATGTCTCGGAGTAGTCGATGCCGAGAGCCTTGCCATGGCGGGCAATATCCGACTTCGTGATGTTGGTGTAAGGCGCAAATACTTCCACGTGAGTGTCCGTACCGAGAGTCATGGCGCTTGACATGGCGTTGATGAACTCAGGACGGCAGTCAGGATAGATGGTATGGTCGCCACCATGATTGGCTATGAGTACCTTCTTCAGTCCGTTACTCTCAGCAAGACCGCAAGCCACGCTGAGCATGATACCGTTGCGGAAAGGTACGACGGTACTCTTCATGTTCTCTTCCGTATAATGACCCTCAGGAATGGCATCAGCCCCCTCAAGGAGAGACGACTTGAAATACTGTCCCATGAAGGCAAGCGGGATGATGAGATGACGGATGCCAAGACGCTCACAATGGAGCTTGGCAAACTCAATCTCCTTCTTGTTATGATTACTTCCGTAATCGAAACTTACTGCAAGAGCAATCTGTTCTGCATATTCGTACATCATAGTGACGGAGTCCATACCTCCTGACACAACTATAAGAGAATCTTTCATACGTAGCCCCCCGACCCCCGAAGGGGGCGGCTATCCAGTATGGGGGAGGGTAGCCTGTTAAGTGAGTTATTTTTCGACCTGTATGGTTGTAGTTTTGCACAAAGGTGCATATTAAAAAAACAGTCAAGAAACAGAACAAAAACAAGAAAAAACATGTTTTTTTTGATTTTATTTGGTTTTTACCATGTTTTTTTAACTGGCCGCACTGCGGCAAAAAACAACATACAGTTTCAACCGTACAGGTCGTTATTTTTTTTAGTAGGACTAGCTGGTCTAGATTATCTAGGGTATCATCTAGTCTTTTGCCCCGGATGGACGCCCCCTTCGGGGGTCGGGGGGCTAATCTCTATCTTCCAGTACTGGGAACTTCTCTCTGAAGGCATATAGCGCATTGAGGTCAAGTTCAACGGTTATGCCGCACACCTTGTTTTCCTCACACTCAGCCACGGTCTTGCCGTAGGCGTCTATGAGCATCGTGCCACCGCTGTATGAGCAGTATGGGTCGTTCCCCGTGCGATCTACTGCAGCCACGTAACATTGGTTCTCTATGGCACGAGCATGTGCAAGCGTCTTCCATGCACCAAGGCGTACCGTAGGCCAGCTTGCCACGTAGAGAGCCACGTCATACGGATTCTCCCTTGTGTTACGGGCAAAGATAGGGAAACGCATGTCGTAGCATACCTGAAGCAGGAACTTCACACCACGGAACTCCACCACCTTGCGCTCCTCGCCACGTGTGTAACGATGGTGCTCACCACCGAAGGTGAAGAGGTGATGCTTGTCGTAGTACTCGTATGTACCGTCAGGCTTCACGAAGTAGAAACGGTTGTGGTAAGTCTTCTTGCCGTCAGTCGTGATACACGTAGCCACGCTTCCAGCTATGGCAGCATCCATCTCCTTAGCTGTTGCCTGCATCCAGTGGAGCGATGACAGGTCCTCTTCAGCTATTCCCTCAGGCTCTGTTGCAAAGCCTGTGGAGAACATCTCAGGTAGTACATACACGTCCGACTTCTGGAGGCTCTTGATGAGGCTCTCAGCCCTCCGTTGGTTCTCCCCCGGATTCGCCCATTCTATATCTGTTTGTAGTAAACTTATCTTCATTATTGAGTTTTTAAGTTCTTGAGTTTGTAAGTTTTTAAGTTTTTAAGTTCTTGCGGAGGACTAAGTTTTTAAGTTCGTGAGTTCTTAAGTTTTTTAGTTCTCGCGTTTACTCGTCTGCAAAGATAGCACTATTGAGTTAAATAGTAAGAACACAACGCCGAAATTCTTGCTTTGTTCGTTTTGAACGCTACCTTTCCTTATTTTGAGTTTACCAGTTCGTAGTTTGTGCTTCTGCCCCCTTCCTCCGTACTGCGAAGGATGCCCTTGCTTATCAAGTCCTTAATGTCGCGTATCGCCGTGTCCTGTGAACAATGGTTTATCTTGTACCATTTGGACGAATTGAGTTTACCCTCAAATCCGTCAAGGAGCATGTTGAGAACCTTTCGCTGGCGTTCGTTGAGTGGCGTGTTGCGATGCTTGTCCCAGAAGGCTGTCTTATATACTATATTGTCAGTCTTTGTGAGTGCTTCTGTCAAGGCTTCCTTGAGTGATTGCAGGAACCATTCCGTCCATGGGGTCACGTCAAGGCTGCCTTTCTGTGATGCCTCAAGTACTTGGTAATATCCTTTGCGCTTGTTGAGTATGGTGGATGAAAGGCTGTAGAAGCGTTTCTGAGTCTTGTCTGCACGTGAGAGCAGCATCTCCGTTATTGTACGGCAAATGCGGCCGTTACCGTCATCAAAAGGATGGATTGTCACGAACCATAGGTGGGCAATGGCAGCCTTAACCAAAGGATCAGTGTCTTTGCTCTCGTTGTTCACCCAGTTTATGAAGTCACTCATCATGCGTGGAACGTCCTTGCTTGGTGGCGCTTCGTAGTGCACCTTCTGGTTGCCGTATGCACCCGAGACAACTTGCATCGGCTCGTCTCCTTCTCTCCATCTTGCCACGGAAATCTTGTATGCTCCGCTATAACCCGTTGGGAATAATGCCGCATGCCAGCCGAACAGACGCTCTTCCGTCAGAGCCTCTGAATAGTTGTGGGTTGCGTCAAGCATAACCTGCACCACACCCTCTATATAATGGTCCTCACGTGGGAGACCGTAATGCTCCAGTCCTAATTGGCGTGCAACGGACGAGCGTACGCTGTCCCTGTTGAGTCTTTCCCCCTCAATCTCCGAAGAATTGATGATTTCCTGCGTGAGTGTTTCCACGAACGAATCATTCTGCTCATTCATTCCGAACATTTGCAGTCGTCCCAGCAGTTGTCCACGTAGCATGTTGACATCCGCAAGGAGATTGCAAAGCGAGGAGTCCTGCCAGCTCATTTCTGGCCATCCTTCTTGTTGCCATATATATTTTTGCACCATATCCAGTTCTTGTTTCTGTCTGCAAAACTATGATAATTCTTGCTTAAAACCAAATTATGCGGAGATTATTCGCTCTATTCTCCGCAAATTTGCGGAGAATAATGCCGCAAAAAATAAATCTACAATCTTATTTTGCACTAAGGTGCCCATTAAAAAAACAGTCAATAACTTTTCTCACTGACCAGCGGGAAGTAAACAGAACAAAAACAAGAAAAAACATTCTGATGCTCTCTTGGTTGGGTCGCAGGTTTTCTTTTGTTTTCTTATGTTTTCCTTATGTTCCTGTACAAATCCTTAGAGAATCGTAGGGAATACTAAGGGATAATGCAAGTTCAGGATACGTTTTATTATTCTTTTCTCCCACTTTAACTCTTAGAATATTTACTGCAAAGTTAAAGTGGGAGATAAAAAATATTATTGGGTTAAGATTGGTAAGATTGGTAATTATTGTCCCTACTCAGCACACACTGTGTGCAACAATAATTTTAACGTGTTGATAGTTATTTTATTTGT
>CAMOVB010000099.1:0-10456 GCA_946626925.1 uncultured Prevotellaceae bacterium | reverse complement strand
CTTTGCAATGTCGTAGTATGCGAGGTATGGGTTACCCACAAAGTTCCAGCCTTGGTTCGCAGGAGTGCTTGATGTGTTGGCACTAAGCTTTGTTGTCACATCGTATGGCTGGAATGACCTATCTTTCTGTGCGTATGATGCTGGGAACGTTAATGTCGTTGCCTTTGAAGTCTGGATGATGTAACCTGTTCCTGCTGTGAGTGTTCCGCTGCTCACGCGTGTCCATGCATAGCCTGTTCCGCTACTTGCGCGCTTGCTACCGTCATACTTGTAGATGGCAAGTTGAGCACTTTCCACGCTACGCTCTATGTCTGCCACGTTCACGTCGTATGGCAAAGAGACGAAGTACCATGTGAGACCAGCCATGTCAAAGTCAATCTTTGTTGCATCACTACTGATGCGCTCTGATGTACTGATGAACATACCGCTACCAGTGTTGTTTGCCTTGAATGTCACGCTACGGAAACTCTGAGCGGCATTACCCGACATTGAGAGACAAGAACCGATGTTCATTGTGAGGTTCACCTTCTCCATACGTACGTCGCCCATATCTGTTACGTTGCTGAGGATAAGGTCTGTCAGTACATCTGGGTTTGTATCGTAATAGTAGAAGTGCTTCCAGTAAGTATCTGCCTGATACAAACCTATTGACTGCTCTGGCACATAGAGAGTTGCCGTGTAGAGTGTCTGCATATTGAATGGTGTCTCACCTACGGCAGGAGGTGCAGGAGCATTACAGTTGATAGTCTTGATATTATTTGAACCAGCAAAACAGTTAGAAGGTATCTTCTGTATAGATGCAGGAAGAGTCAAAGCCTCCACACCAGTACAACCATAGAAACTGTTCTCGCCTAATGCCGTCAGTTTGTCAGAAAGTTCAATATCCTTGACAGAAGAACAACCATAGAAAGCACTTGCACCCAAATTTGCTATATTTGGAAGATTGATTTGCTGCATCTTACTACATCCATAGAATGCGCTATTACCTATTGAATCAGTTTTAAGTATGTTTATTGTTTCAAGCGCATCACATCCAGAGAATGCACTTTCCCCAATAGATGTTACACGAGGTGCATCAAGTGACTTTATTCCATCACAATCATAGAATGTGCTACCATTTATCTTTGTGACATTAGGAATAGAAACATTTGTCAGTTTGTCACAATTATAGAATGCAGCAGCACCAACAGATTGAACATTTACTAAATTTACATCTAACAAATTTGCGCAATTGTAAAATGCTTTTTTGCCAATTTCTTTTACAGAAGAAAGGTCTATTGACTTTAGTTTATTCACATCGTTGCTATTACTGCTCCACCAATAATATTCCTTAGAAGCAAATGCGTATTCTCCCACCTTCTTCAACTTAGGAGTTACCAACGTCTCTATATCTGATTGGCGATAGAATGCATAGTTACCTATTTCTTCTATTAAAGGAATGTTAATTTCTGATATGTTTGTTTTTGACGTAACAGTCTTCGTAGTAGAACTCCAATAATCAATATTTACTAAGTAGCTATATTCTGTAGAGAATGCTGAATTACCAATGTATTTCACCTTTGGCAAATTGACTTTATTCAGACTTGCGCCCGCAAATGCACTCTCACAAATAGTATCAGCAGCAGCGAGATAAACTTTGTTTATGTTTGCCATACAGAAAGTGGATTTGTTGACTTTCTTTAGCAGTGGTAAATTGATTTCATCTATGTTTTCGCATTGAGAGAATGCACAATCATTGACAACTTCCACTTTTGGCATGGAAATAGTCGATAAAGACGTACATTTTTCAAAGGCACTTGCTCCTACTGTTTTTGCCTTTGGTACACTTATTTCTTCCAAAAACATACAATCATAGAAAGCCTTCTGTGGAATGTTTACCAATGAATTAAAAGAAAGTTTACAACCAATATTACTTCCGCTAAACACTTCTTCTGCAAGTGTTGTTATTCCTTTGCATCCGTCAATGTTTAATATGGTGTTATCGTTATTTGTCTTGAAGTTTTTGGCTGTAATGGCTATTACTTCATCTGGAATATAGTAATACTTTGCATCAGGGAAATAATTACGTTCAATGTTTTTGATATGCTTTGACATTTTTACTGCAAGAATACCGCTTAAGTTTGTTTCTGGATATACCCCACTTGCTTCAGTCAAATCAAGGCATGTCACTCCCATCTCACGGATTGTCTTCCAGTCATATTCATCAAGTGGACCTACCACTTTCAATCCATTGAAGTCCTTAAGATTATCATGGAGTTTCAGTGCCTCCGCTCCAAGAATACCATCACGACTAACAGTGACAGTTTCCATTTTCACATTGTTTGATGCAATTATATCGTCCCAAGAATACTTTGAGTATTTGTTTATGCTTAAGCCTTCGAAAGTTATAAAGTCCTTTTCAGAATAGCCACTACCTTGCTCATAACTCAAAACAAAGTCGTATGTTCCTGCAGGTAATGCCGTACTTTTAATCTCATAGTCATCACATCCAGTACCATCGTTGAAAGACCATGATGACCATTTAGACACCTCCATTTCTTTTCCATTCAAAGTGGCTTTTATCTCGCTTCCATTGCTACAATATCCACTTGCACTCAAAGAAAAATATTCATCTGATGTAAAGTTAATATGCACTTGAGAGCCTGTTTCTTTTGTTCCATAATAACTCCAATCGTAATTATTCTCATAACTATCTGATATTGTATAGTACGCATCACCGTAACTCTTAAAATGCAAATTTTCCCAGTTTTGATTTGTTGTGTATGCGTAGTCATAGCCAGTGTTGTAATCATTTTTAAATGAATATCCTGGTGTAACAATTAACTTACAACTACCACTTACACCACTACCATCTGTCGCAGTAGCAGTTATGGTTGCTGTACCTTCTTTATGTCCTTTCACATAACCATCACTAACCGTAGCAATACTTTCATCAGATGACTTCCATGTGAAATGAGTTGAACAGCAATTTGGAATCACACTATTTGAAATATAGGAAGTGCTATTGTCGTAAATTCCGACATAGGTATTAGCCAAATTAATCTTTTCTGTTGTTTTTACAGTCACTTTACAAGTTGCTTTTTCCCCACTACCATCTGTTGCAGTTGCTGTTATTGTTGCCGTACCAGCACTAACTCCAGTAACCGTGCCATTTGCATCAATGGTCGCAACCTTTTCGTTTGAAGATTTGAATGTAACATTCTTACTGAACATATTTGAACTTGCGTAAAGCGGAATAGAAGTTACAGTTATATTTGTACTTACATTCACACCAAGTTCTTCAATGTCCTTCAATGTTATTTCCGTAAACTTAGGTGCAGAATCCGCAATTATGATATTAGTCACCTTTGCATAGCCATCTTCATTATAATAGCGATAAAATGCGGCATACAATCGCAAAGTACGAGAATATGAACTTTCATTATATACAACAAAAGTACCACTCTTCTTTCCATATATGTTTTGCGAACCAGAAAAATTATAACCTGCGCTCAAATATAAATAATCTTTGTCCGCACCATTCACCTCATAGTCCACAAGTACATACTTGCCTGCAGGTACTGAGAATGTATCCCATGTCTTTGAAGATTGTGACCATCCACTACCCGTATTTGTGGATGTCCAGTCATCATACGCCCATGCGTTCACGGATGCTGTAAGCATCAGGAGCGTGAGCACAAAAATGTTTTTAATATATTGTTTCATATTATTGAACTTAAAAATGTCTGTAATGTTAATCAATGCGATAATAAAAGATTCTTAACATGAATCATCAATCTACCATGAAAGTTAGTACGACTTAGTTATTGCGTGTAAATAATTTTATGATAATTCGTGGCACATTCATGATAATTCGTGCTATAAAGAATCATAATTATGGATAATAGGTGTCAGTCAAAGGTATCCACCTTGACATCACGATCCCAGTTAAAGTATTCACGTGAGTCACCCTCGTCACCTCCTTCACTTGACTGACCTTGACTTCCTGCAAGCAGGGATGCTCGCAGTCGTGACGGAGCAACCGTCATTTTGGGAATATAATAACTTTTTTTCATAAGCTGAACGATATATTATGATTGTACGATAAACCCATAATATTGTCTCTGTAACAGAGGAAAGCCATACCATCGTCTTCTATCCGAGAATACGTATGTCCTCTTGTCTTTTGTGCCCCAAAGCATGGTAAATAGCCTACCAGATTTGTCATATACCGTTTGTGTTTATTTATCTGACAAATCCTCCTAAATCAGTCCGTTGAACATTGCAAAAGAAAAGCGTGAGGATTTGTTCTGTTCATCAAAAAGAGGGCTCTGGTAAAACCTTAAGGAAATGACAGATTACAAATACACCCACGCTGAAGTATGAACAGGGTACAGCGTGGGCTGTACGTGTAAATACAACAAGTGGGCGTCTTTCGTCTTATCCTCCTTAATAAAAATTTACCAGATTTTTCTTTTCGGATAAAGCAAAAACGCCTTTCTACCCAGTGATTTCTCCCACTGGGCATTGCAAAAGTAACCATTTCATTTTGATTGACAAAAAGAAAAGGACGAAAACTCGTTCTTCTACTAACAAATAACTATTTCTCCTTACATTTCCCCCCAAAAATACCGACGAATGATAGTGATGGAAAGAATGCAAAACTGTTCTGTGCTTTTTCCCCTCTTTCCATTTTTTACTTTTCGCTTAAAAGCCGTATCTTTGCATCATAATTAAACTCTTGGTTGATTATGGAACAAATTAATCAATGCCAGATCAAAGTTAATATATTAACCCGAAAACGACAGAAACAGCAGTCCCTTATCTTGGACTTTTAGTAAAAAAGGCAGAGATGTATTGTGGTACTTTCCATGCCATCTTGAGTAATTTCAATAGGATAGGATGCTTGAATCCATACTGTCTGTATAGCAGTATGTCTTCTGCCCACACGTGGCTCATGTGTGCCCATGTGGTGGAGAGTCCTCCCATGCGCATGAGGATGACGGTCTCTGGCAAATAGGTGACTTTGATATCCTTGTGACAGAGGCACTTGATGAGAAATTTTGTGTCGGCAGAAATCTCGTATCGCTCATCATAGAGACCGTTCTGCATGATGAAGTCCTTGCGCATATATACGGTGGTGTGTAGTGGAAGCCAGCCCCATCCCAATTTACATCGGGAGAATTTACCGCCTTTCCATACACGTTTCACCTTGCTCAGATTGTTGCGGTCAACGTAGATGCCGTCGGCGTATAGCATATCGGCATTTGTCTCCTCAAGTTGCTTGGCTATGTGGCTTATTGTGTCTGGAGCAACAAGCATGTCGTCTGAATGTACAAGCCCGATGTAGTCGCCTGTAGCCATGCGGATACCCTTGTTGATTGCCTCGTACATTCCGCGGTCTATCTCTGAAATAATGTGTGTGACTTTTCCACGGTATTCATTAACAATATCCATAGTTCTGTCCTTGGATGCACCATCTATGATGATATACTCTATATCATCATAGTCCTGGGAGATTACACTTTTAATAGCGTCCCTAATGGTGTCCTCCCTATTGTAACAAACTGTGATTATTGTTATTTTCACCTTTTATGACTATTCTTTCTACGACATGTTATCCAAATCTGTACAAAGGTAAAACTATTATTTGTTTCTACGAAGCAAAATGAAGATTTTTATCATCCAATAGGGTGACCAAAGTATTTCCTGAGGATAAAATGGCAAAAAGCGCATGATATTTGCCTGTCTTTTGATGAAACGCTTCAAGTGGTTCTCCTTTGACTTACCTTTTGTAAGACAGCCTTTGTCCTGTATCGGCTTGAATAGTTCCCTTAATAGAGCGTGGCCTTGCCTCTTGTTTGGCTTGCAAAGGAGATTTTGCTCGTCAAGACCGAATACGTCATGAAGTATATACATGACTCCAGATGCGAAACCGTCAATTCCGAACCTGTCGAGCTGACGCATGTATTCTGCCTTTTCATTCTCGGTGAGGTTGCTGCTCTTTAGTACGAAGAAATAGTCGATGACTGGTTTCAGTTCCAGTTCCTCGTCAATGACGTGACGGAAAAGATGCGTGAGTAGATATGGGATGTCAAACCTTGCATCCGTCCGGTTGAAGCCATCCTCTATATTGTCACATTTGGGGAACAGCCTATTTCCGTTCTCTCTTGTCCATCTCTGAAATCTCCTGTTGGCAAATGGGTTGGCGAAGAATGACGGAGTGAAGTGTACCTCTATGTTCGTGTCCTTCATCACGTTGAAGTCGCAATGATGGTAGAGTATGGTGTCTGGTTCCCTTACGGATCGTATATATGCAACAATGTCATCTTTGCTTCCTTCGAGCCACACGTCAATGTCGCTGCTGTGGCGAAGTTCAGGGTGTGGAAAATACTGAGAAAGGGACAATCCCTTGAGTATGACGGAGCGGAAACCATATTTCTTGAATGTGCGTGTGACGTGTATTACCTGTTTCTCCCTGCGTATGTTGTCCTCTTTCATCTTGTTGGCAAGAGTGAACCAGTCGGCAGAAATGTCGGCAGGTGGCATCTGCTCCTTCGGGATGGATGTGATGGCACTAAAAAGGATTCCGGCTATTCCATGCCTATTGGCAAGGGCATACAACTCAGTCCACTCCTCGTCTGAGGGTGGTGTGCTAAACTCCTTTTGCGTGCCTAACGCTATGCGTATCAGTTCTATGAAATTGTCCATACTTTTTAATGTCAAGTTCCAAATCTATCATTTATGCCTCCGGATTGGATGTTCCTCAACACAGAGGACACTGAGACCACAGAGACCTTCTCGGAGAGTTCTCTTTTATAAAACTCTGGGCCATCTGTGTTCTTTGTGTTTCATATTTTTCGGGATGCATAAATTTGACATTTGCAATTAAAGATTACTGATTACTCTTTCCCTTATCTTTTGTGCAGGATTGCCCTGATAGATGTATCCTGCTTCCATGTCCTGTGTTGCTATGCTTCCAGCAGTCAGGATGGCATTGGTATGTACTGTTATTCCAGGGCATACGATGGTCTTTGCACCTACCCATGCTCCGTCCTCTATCGTTACTGGTGCGTTGCGATATGGGAATGAAGAAACGGTATAGTCGTGGTTGCCTGTGAGAATCATTGCGCCTTGGCTTATGCACACGTTATTGCCGATAGCCACCTTGTCAAGGTTGTCTATCCAGCAGTATTCACCGAGCCATACGTTATCACCTATGGTAAGATTCCATGGCGACTTGATTATTACATTGTTCTTGATGACGAGTCCCTTGCCAATCTTAGCACCGAAAAGGCGTAAGAGCCATGTCTTGATGCCCATGAAGGGATTCCAGCTTGCGCGTACTATCAGGGCGTTGACAATGAACCACAGCGCAATCTTTATTGCGCCTGCTCCCTTGTCAAAGTTGCCTGTGCTGAAACTTGCAAGATTCACCTTTATGTCGTTGTTTATTTCCATATCTTCAGGTCGTTGTATATGTTTATCAGTTCGTCTGCGACTTTTATGGTAGAGTATTGGCTTTCCATTAGCGCCCTGCCGTTTCTGCCCATTTCCCTCAACTTCTCCTCTGGTGTGTCAAGGAATGTTCTTATTGCTTCGGCAAGTGGGTCGGAACCTGTTTCAATCCACCATCCGCATTGTCCTTCCGTCTCGCCTGTCTCTGCGTTTTTCTGTCCGCAAATCTTTTCCCAAGGCGTGCCTTTGGTCGTTATCACGGGAGTGCCGCAGGCAAGTGACTCTGCCACTACGAGTCCGAAACTCTCAGCCATAGAGGGTAGTACTGAGAGTGAAGCTTTGCGAAACATGTCCAGTTTACTCTCTTCATACACAGGTTTGTGGAATGTGATGATTTCCTTGACTCCGTGTGTTGCTGCCATCTCTTTCAGTTTATTGACATATGAGTCTTCGCCCATGCCCACGATCATGACCTTGTAGCCCTTGTCCTTAAGTTGTTGTCTGGTCTTTACGACTGCCTCGATGAGGTATGAGATACCTTTCTGTGGGTGTAGTCTTCCGAGATACAGTATGGTCTTTTCGGCTTCGTCGTCACGTTTAGCCCTTATGTCATCCACGTTCACTCCGTTGGGTATGATGTGTATGTTCTTGTTCCATCCGATATGATAGAGTACCTTGCGCTCATGTTCCGATGTGCAGTGGATAAGGTCTGCCTTGCTCACCGCCTTTCGCTGGTATGAGAGTATGGCTGGCATCTTTCTTGTCCAGTAGTTGTGCTTGATGATTAGTGTGTCAAGCATTCCGTGTGGTGTGAGCACAACTTTGTAGCCTTGCTCCTTTGCCCACATCACCGTGTAGGCACTAAGCGGCATCCAGCATGTGCTGATGTGAACCACGTCAGGATGTATCTTTTCAAGTGTGTGTTTGAACTCGTTCTTGGTGATAAAGGTTGGCCACATCGAACTGAGGTAGCTGACCGTGCAGTTCTCCAGTTTCAGGTTGTCGTTGCTCCTGTGCGTCAGTACGTGGAGCTTGCATCGTGAGCCAATCTCCTTTGACATGAACTGCATGAATGCTCCAAGTCCTCCAGAATTACGGTCGATGCGCGGAATGTAATGGAGAATTGTCAGCTTGTGGTTTGCCACCTTGTCATAAAGCTCATGGAACTGTTGCGCAATGCTTTCGCACGAATACCTGTCTTCCACGAGTCTTCTGCCGTTGCGTCCCATGTTCTCAAGTTCTTTCTCGGACATCTTGATGAACTGTCGGAGGCTCTCGACCAGAGGTTTTGTGCCTATTTCTATGCACCATCCACATTCCTTGTCGTTCAGTTCTGTCCATGGTGTGCCGACCGTGGTTATTACTGGTGTGCCACAGGCAAGTGCCTCTGCCACCACGATACCGAAGTTCTCGGAATGTGTAGGGAGTAGGAACAGGTCGGCTTCCTTGTAGAGTTCAAACTTCCTGTCGCCAAAGACGGAACCTTCGAACGTTATAATGTCACTCACACCGTGGTTCTTTGCCATGGTCGTAAGTTGTTTCAGATACTTGGCTTCTCCCGGGCCGACTATGGATACCTTGTATCCGTCAAGTTCGTCCTTCAACTGTGCTACAGCCTCTATGATGAAGTTGATACCTTTCTTCTCATGAATGCGTGAGAGGAACAGTATCTTCTTTGTCTTCTTCCATGAGGTCTTTGGTGTGATGTTGGTTACATCCACACAGTTAGGGATGATGTGTATGTTCTTGTTCCATCTCAGTTTCCTGAGGTTACGCATTTCAGATTCTGCCGTTGAGTGGATGACATCCGCACACTTCAGGGCTTTGCGTTGGTAGATGATGGTTGCAGGCATCTTCCTTGTCCAGTAGTTGTGGGCGATAATCCACGGCTCGAGCATTCCGTGAGGAGTATATATAATAGGAATATGTATGCACCTTGACTTGCAGAACTCCTTTGCCCAGATGGCAAAGTATGCGCAGAGTGGTGTCCAGCAGCAGTTGATGTGTACGATGTCGGGATGTACCTCCTCAATCAATTTCCACACCTCTTCCTTAATACAGTTGCTGATGTTTATACCGCTTCCGCTTATGTAGTGCATGGTACAGTTCTCCAATGGCAACTCATCATCTGTGTGGTGAGTAGCAACATGCAGGTCAACCAACTTGCCAAGCTCTGGCGTCGTTATTTGCATGTAAGACCCAAGTCCGCCTGAATATGCGTCTATGGAAGGTATGTAGTGGAGAACTGTGAGCACTTTAGAAATATTTAATGAGGAATTAGGAATGAGGAATTAGAAATGAGGAATTCTTTAATTATGAATTATGCATTATGAATTGTGAATTATATTATATACCCTTGCGTCCTATGGAATCGTTTGGCTTCCTTAGGAATATCCTTGATAGGACGGGCTGGTACTCCAGCGTACATCTTCCATTCCTCTTCGTAGTGCTTGCCGAGGTATGCTCCGGCACAGAGGACGGAAAATGCTGGGAGCTGTGCGCCTCCTGTTATGATTGACCTTGTTGCCACAAGGCTGTATTTGCCGATGATGATAGGGTGGCTGTCCTGACGACATTCCATCATGTCAACGGAGTGGGTGAGTATCTGCGTGTCGTATCCTCCGATGGCAGCAAACTCGCCAAGGAAAACGCTGTTGGTACAGTCTATGTGATGTTTCTTTGTGATTGACGACTCGTCACCCATTATCAGTTCCGACCTACGCTCCTTGTCGTGGGCAAAGTGTGGTGAGTCGGTATCCGTAGGATAACCTGTAATCCAGTTGCTGCGGCTTATGATGCAGTTTTTGCCCATGATGATGCAGTCAAGGTTGATGGCTACATTCAGGTGCCCTATCGTTGCTCCTTCACCCATGGTAAGGTGCTTTGGATAGATGAATGACAAACCGATGCGTGCCGTTGGTGCGATGTTGTAAAGGAAATATTTGTTGAGCACATAGCGCCTAAACTTCCAAGGCAGCAGTACCGTTATGATCTTTAGCGCCTTGCTTGTTACTGGCTT
>CAMOVB010000098.1:0-10491 GCA_946626925.1 uncultured Prevotellaceae bacterium | reverse complement strand
GCTGGACATAAAAGATGAGTACATGTACGGACCTGCCTTCCTCGTCAGTCCTGTGACGGAACCGTCTGTCACTTCCAAGCGCATATACCTTCCAAAGGGTGCCGAATGGATTGACTACTGGACAGGCAAGCGTTACGCAGGTGGACAGACCATCGAGAGCCACTTCACCATCGGTGAGCTGCCTCTCTATGTACGTGCAGGCAGCATCGTTCCTACCGCTCCTGCCACTGAGTACTCTGCCGCACAGCTCGACAAGGACTTCACGCTTACTGTATATCCTGGCAAGGATGCCTCATTCCTACTATACGAGGACGAGGGCGACAACTACCACTACGAATCTGGTCAGTACAGCGAGATTCCACTCTCATGGAACGAAGCCAAACGCACCCTCACTATCGGTCGCCGCAGTGGCTCATATACAGGAATGCAATCAACCCGTACCTTCCTTGTTCGCCTCAGCACTGGCGACACAAAAGAAGTGAAGTACCAAGGCAAGCCAATCACAGTTAAGCTGTAAATCTATCCAACTCATGTCCTTCCTAAAGGAAGGGAGCTAAAACATAGAAAGCAGAGGACACAGAGATATAACAACGGAGGAATAATTTTATCCTCTGTTATTAAATCTCAGTGTCCTCCGTGCTCTCTGTGTTGAAAAGATTGTTGCTCATTAGTCACCCTCCCCATAGATGGAGAAGGGGCAAGTAGAGGGGCTGATGCGTTTATTGCCTATGCTCCTTCACGTACTCTGATGGTGTCATGCCATAAAGTTCCTTGAAGCTGGTTGAGAAGGTTGACAATGTGCGGAATCCTGTTGCGACACTGACACCTGTCACGTCCATCTTGTTCTCGACAAGGAGACGCGCCGCTTGCTGGAGACGAATTGTCTTTACGTAATTGAGCGGAGTCTGACCTGTGAGTTCCTTTATCTTACGGTAGAAGTGTACTCGGCTGAAGCCTATTGTGTCAGCAATGGACTCCACTGACATATCAGGGTCGTCAATGTGCTTGCTGATTAACTTGTTTACTTTCTCCAAGAACTGTTGGTCTGGCGAAACAACCTCAATCTTCTCTATGGTGTTCTCCTTCACCATATCGGAACCGTACCTACCCTTAAGAGCAACGCGTGACATGAGCAAGTTACTTACCGTTGCACGGAGAAGTTCAAGGTTGAACGGTTTAGTCACATAGGCATCAGCACCGCTCACTGCTCCTGCAATGCGGTCGGCATCAGTAGCCTTTGCAGTAAGCAGTACCACAGGAATTTGACACGTATTGTAGTTTGCCTTGACGCGTTTGCACAACTCGTCGCCATCCATCATAGGCATGGAGATATCTGATATTACGAGGTCAACGGACTCTGGGTTCTTGAGCACATAGTCCCAAGCCTCCTTACCGTTGCCACACTCGGTTATGTTGTACTCTGCCTCAAACTCTGTGCGGATATACTGGCGTATTTCAATCTCATCATCGACAACCACCACGTTGTACTTCTTTCCACTACGTTTTGTGGCAGTTGGTTGCACAATGGTAGGTGCTATCTCAGGTTCACCCGGCTTGACAGTTGGTTCTTGTTCTACATCCACGACAGTTGCAAGACTATCCGTTGCAGTAGTTACCTTTGGCTCTTCACCTACAGGCAACTGTACGAACATATCAGTACCATGACCGGCTGGGTTGTCACGCACCTCGATAGTACCGTTGTGCAGTCCGACAAGCAGGTACGTAAGGTTGAGTCCGATGCCTGTGCCTATGTAACCATTCTGATGATGCGAAGAATAGAAGCGACGGAACACCTTGGTCTTCTCCTCGTCTGGAATACCGACACCGTCGTCTATCACCTCGACAGTGAACGACTGTGCATCGGGAGACGAGAGTACGAGTGAAATCTTTCCTCCATCGGCTGTGAACTTGAAGGCATTGCTGAGCAAGTTCATAACAATCTTGTCAAGGCTCTGAGCATCGACATACACGTCAAGTTTGTCCATATCATGTCGGAACTCATAAGTAATGTTGCGTGAACGTGCGCTTATCTCGAACACCTCGAAGAGTCCCTGAAGGAAAGACACAGCCTCAACCTTAGTATATTCTATAGTAAACTCACCCTTCTCAATCTTGCGAACATCCATCAACTGGTTTATGAGACGAAGTATGCGCTGTGCATTCTGGAACATCAGTTTGTAGTTGCGCTGGTGCACCTCGTCCTTATCAATGTTCATAAGTTTCTCGAGAGGAGAGAGTATGAGCGTCATAGGAGTTCGTATCTCGTGACTAATATTCATGAAGAACTGGATACGTGCCTCGTTGAGTTGTTCCTTTTGTCTGTGATGCTCAAGAACCTTACGAGCACGAAGACGTTCCTTTACCTGAAGAGATATGAGATACGCTATGACCATAAACAGGAGACAATAGATAATCTTCGCGGTGTCAGTAGCGTACCATGCAGGATGGACACAGATGGTCAGTTCCTTCTCCGATAGCGCAACGTCACTGTGCAGTGCACGAACTTTGACTACGTAGGTACCAGGAGCCATGTTGATGAAAGATACCGTGTGCTGGTCAACGCCAAGGCTAACCCAGTCGCCTCCGTCTATGGAATACTCGTAGCGGATACCGTGACCAGATATGTTCATGACTGCAAGGTCGATACTGAAGGTATTGTCCGTGTGGCACAAGTCAACACGGCTTGCATCAGCTATGTAGCCTTCATAAGCCGTGTATGAACCTGACTTCTGACCGCCACTGATACTTTTACCGAACACATAGAAATCTACTATCTGTATGTCAATGTCACCTGCATTAGCACCTGTTCCGGTTGATGAAACAACCTCGTCTGGACGGAAATAAGTCAGTCCGTTGATACCACCAAAGTATATTACTCCATCCTTCAGCATTGACGCATTGTCAGCGAACTCCTCATCCTGCAGACCATCGACTTCAAAATAGTTGTGTATTGCCCTGCCCTTCACTGGGTCAAAGCAACAAATGCCGTGATGAGTTGACAGCCATATCGTATGTCCGCTCTCAGGTATTTCAAGACTTGCCACGAAATCACTTGGGAGTCCATCGTCCATGGTGTATATCTTGCATTTGTCATTGTCACCAGGCTTCCACTTGAGAAGTCCCTCGGTCGTAGCAGCCCACACGACACCGCTGGCATCGACACGTATTGCGTTTATCTGCAGGCCGACACCACAACGCGCTACTGCCTTCAGGTTGTATCCCTTACCGATGGAAAATATCTCCAAGCCGTCCGCAGTACCCACGCAGAGAGTAGTGCCGTTGACCTTGAGGCTCTTGACGTACGCATTGACAAACACACGGCTCTTCTTAGGTACGCCAGTGTTAGCCGTGGCGGTGAAAGTTTCAACATGATTGAGTCGTGGATTGTAAACACTCACACCGTTACCCATGTTACCGAACCAGATGTTACCATTAAAATCTATATCCACGGCATATGAGTTTGACAGGTTATCTGCATTCTTGAGGGTCTTTGACAAGTTCACTACCTTTCCCGTTCGGGTGTTGAACTGCATACAGTCTCCAATAGCGGAGCCGATATACATGTTACCGTCATTGTCCTGACAGATAGCCGAGATAGTCGTTGGAAGTCCCTCTACATGACTACCCGTGCTTCCGTCCATACTTATCTGGTAGAGACCACAGTTGTCGGTTGCCACCCAAAGACCTTCATGTCCCTTATCAGCTACGGCAGTCACACAATTTGTACCTATAACATTGGTTGATGAAGAGTTACGACCAACGTAAGAGAACGGTGTACGACTGAAAGGCATCACAAACACACCCTTCCAGAAGATACCGATCCATAGGTTTGACTTGTTATCGAAAAGCACATCCTTTACGTTTGACTGAGTAAAATCAAACGCAGGAGTACGTACATTACTCTGAGTAAACCTGCCCGTATGGACATTATATAGCTTCAGACCCTGACCATCTGTACACACACCTATTAGTCCGTTTTCGACATTGACGACTGAGGATGTGACAAAGTTCTCGTTCTCAGGTGACACCTTGACGAGTTGCATATTCTGAAGGTCACAACGGAGTAGTCCGTTGTGAAGCGTTCCGACATACACATTGTCATCATCTCCAAGGCACATAGCAACGATGTCATAGGTCCTGCTCACACGGGTGTACGACTTAGCGCCATTCTTTCTCACAAGGAGTTCGTGCATATCGTTCACAGCAAACAGGTCGCCCTTGGAGTTGCTAAGTAACTGGGTGCACGACACATTCGACGTGATGTATTCTGTACTCTGCTTGCAGCACAGCCTACCGTCCTCCTCTACGATGCTGTACCCTCCGAAGATGCCGACCGAAGCAGCAACCTCCTTCTCCTTCATCTTGCAAAGCGAGAAGACATGCAAGTGCAGAGTATCCTTGTTCTCTGACAGGAATGGAAGGAAACGGAAAGAGTCTGTACGGTAATCATACTCGTACAGACCTCTCTTTGTTCCAACAAGTACACGATCATGGTCATACTCCATCAAGCAGACAACGTAGTTGAAACCAAGTGACTTGTCATCATGCTTGTCATGATAGTATCCACGAAGTTTCGCTCCGTCGTACCTATAGAGTCCATCTTGTGTGCCAATCCACACGTTGTTACGTGAGTCTTGATAGATATCGCGTACCTGACTATTTCGTAATCCCTGCTTCGATGTCAATGGTATTACATTCTGTGCTTCTGCACATACGATTGGCAGCGCACAGGCAATGAAAGCGAGGGTTTTCAGCGTTTTTGCAAATGTGGTTAAAACTGTGTTAGTAATAGAGATATTCATAAAAGGATTGTTACGGAGAGTTTGGTCGGTTTGCTACAGCACATCGCATCGCTCCCCAATTATTTAAAATTGCAAGTGCAAAGATAAACAATTTATTTTACAAATACCTTCTTACCGTTTAAAATATAGAGACCATTGTGAGGATTTACTGTTTTTCGTCCCATCATGTCATAGTAAACACCATTGTCCTTTGTGTCGGTATCATCTTCCACGCTGAGAATGGCAGTTGGGGTGACACCGTCATTGCTAAGGTATGCATTAGTGACATAGAGTGAAGACTTCTCAGTTAAATAGAATCCAACCATATATATATGCGACAGGTCGAGAGCCTTGCCGTCTGTACGCTTGAGAGTAGTTAAGTCGATTACTTCGGATTCGCTTGACAACAAGACATCGGCATAAGGATTGAGGTAGTCATCTGTATCATAGATACGCAGGTGACACTTCTTTGCTGCAGGCGCACGGTAGAATCCAAGGACAAGGTACTTACTGTCACTTAAGTCAATTCCCTTTGAGTAGCGCCAGCCTCCGAAGTTAGCCTCATCAGACTTGAAGGACATGAAATTTGTTGACTTTGCGACTGTGCCAGGCACGTAGAGTGAAGGGTTGAAGTCTTCCTTTGTACGTGGGAACGGGTCAGCACCAGAGTCGAAATCAATAGTCTTCTTAGTACCAAGAAGGCTGAGCATCTGCTGTGCATAGCGTTTGCCAATCATACGATAGCCTTCAGCCGTGAAGTGGAGACCGTCCGATGCTGCAGGGCAGTTCTGAGATGAGATGACATAGGAGTTAGGAATGACATTGTGTGTCCAGCCAATTACAGAGTTATGTCCATAGCAGATGCCTCCAACATTCTGACGCAATAGCTCGCCTATGAGCAATGGGCACTCCTCCTCATTGAGACCTAACTCATTTAGTAGGCGGATATACACTCGCTTCACACGTACTGGCCAGTCGCGCTGACCGTTATTGGTACATCCTTGATGCAATAGGATACCTTTTATCACTCCTACTTTCTGTGCCTTCTTTGCAAGGTTCACAAGTTCTCGGAACGGATTGTTGTTGTATTCCTTGCAGTATGCCTTGAACCAGTCCGCCTCCCTGCTGATGTAGTCAGCGCACTTGTCCTCGTCAAAGAGGTCGATACCAGCACCGCCAACTGCCACATTAATGACTCCCACCTTTATTTCCTCTGGAAGATTAGCCACCATCTCACGTCCGAAGTAATCTGCTGGAGTAAGTCCTGTATTGTTACGGCACAGCGGAGGATAAGCCACGTACCAGTTACCCTTCGTGCGTGAGGAGGACGGCATATTAACTCCTGCCATCATACGGAATCGGGAATCTACGCCCACACGGTCGATTGCCTCGATAGCAGCATTGCCTTCCATGTTGGACTGACCGAAGCAGAGGTAGATATGGAAGTTCGGGTCGAACTCGGTAGGCTGAGTCATTGAACCGCTGTTGACGGTATTGGCAAGGTTGTCCACTTGCTTGTTGAATGCTGTGATATAGCGGGCAAGGTATGACGTCTGGTAGTTGAGGTCTTTGACCGATACTGTCTTCATGGATTCTACGTCATAGCCGTTGATCATGTCTGTAAGAGACTTATAGACATTTTTGGAGTTAATCTCAGGAATGTTTTCCCACTCCTTTAGCAGAGCCTTTGCCCTGTTGTAAGTCTGCACAAATTCCTCGTATGGAGTAAGTTTTGAGAATCTCTTACAGAAGTTCCATATCTCCTTGGCATTCTGCTCTGTAGGCCAGTGACCGCCATTGTCGTAAGAGAATAGAACAACCTCTCCGTCATTTTCCGTTGTTGTCCATACTTCCTTTTTACCAGTCTTACCTGCTGGAGTCCTGTAACCATTAGTCACCTTGCAGGTAACGTTTCCGTTAGCTTTAGCTACATTCTCTACGTAAGCATGGATGCCATATTTCTCATATCCAAAGACATCATCCCCGTATGCGTGACAATGGAGAAGATGTATCGGTTTCTTTGAATTCTTTATGTTGTTCCATGGTGACTCAGAGAACTGAATACCGCTTGTAGGCGCAAAGGCTGCAATCTTGTCCATCACCTTGGCTGTACTCTGGGTGAGGCTATGGTAAATGAGCATACTTCCCATGGAAAAGCCTGACCAATAGACACGTGCCTTGTTAATCTTGTACTTGTTGTACATCTCATCAATAGTCTGGAGCACGAAGTCTGTATCGCCCGTTCCTCCTGTGTCCCATGTGTTGCCGTTGCTACGGAGATAGGCTACGATGAACTTCTCAGTATCAATGAGTGTGTAGAGTTTGTCACTGTCATACTGGTACTCTGGGTTCTGATTCATACCGTGTGTGACAATCATGAGAGGGAGGTTTTCGGTAGTAGAAGTCGGGGTGAACACGACCATGTTACGACTCTTACCGTTAACCATAATGTCGATGCTCTGCTTGTTATAGGCACTTGCAGTTACGAACATCAACAGAAATGCAAAAAGTATTGATATTTTTTTCATTTTGATATATGGTATTAATATTAGTTGTTACTTTCCAATCGATTGCATGGATATTGGCTGCAAGACAATGAGGCAATACGGGGTCGGTACGTTCTCAAATAGCAAAGCATCCATAAAACCAGTACAAAATTAGGCATAAAAAAAAGGAAACATTACACAGAATGTTTCCTTTTTATCATAATATGTAACAATAGCGCACCTTTTGCACTATTAGTTAAGCGTCATCGATTAAGTAACTAAGACCCCTCCCCTTGGGGAGGCTGGGAGGGGGCCTTTATTAGAGCTTCATGCTGATCATCTGCACTGAGTAAGGCTCAAGCTCGATAGTCATATTCTTCTTAACCTTGATATTCTCCTTCACTGGAACGACAGGCTGCTTGTCGTAGTTGTTCTCATCGTCAAGCTTGCCAGAGAGAGTAGTCTTCACTGCGTTAGGCTTGATTGAGAAACGTGAGAGGTTGACAGTAGCAGTCTTCTTGTCGGCAGTATTGTTGGCTACCTTGACAAAGAGTTCACGAGTCTTTGTGTTGAGAATAACTGACTGACCAAGGAGATGGTTATCAAACTCGTTCTCGCCATTAGCAAACTTGACGCAGTCGCCATAGAAGTAGTTACCGGAAGACTGTCCGAACATCTGCTGCACATAGTAGCTGCATGTGTAGAAAGGACGTTCATTGTCAAAGTAAATCAAATCTGGATTCCAGTTGGTGTTGTGCTTGTAAGCAAAGAGTGGTGCGTATGAAGTCATAGTCACTACATCAGCGTTGCGCTCAACGTGCATCAGGTAGATAGCCTCTGCAAGTGCATCGCCCCACTGGTTCATCATTCCGTGACTGCGGTCCTGCACTGAATACTCACCGAGATATACCTTTGTCTTGCGATTGCGAGGGTAGCTATCGTACTGACGAGAGTCGATGAACTGCTGACGTGGGTCATAGTAGTGCTCATCGATGATTGGGAGTCCTATTTCCTCTGCAAGCTTCCATGAATTATCGTAGTCCGGGTTACCCTTGTGAGAGCCAGGACCTGCGGTACCGACAATCACAATGTCAGGATACTTCTCAATCACCTTGTTGTACATATATTTGAAGCGCTCAGCGAACTCTGGAGTTATCTTCTCTTCATTACCGATGCCAAGGTACTTCAAATTGAATGGCTTTGGATGTCCAGCATCGGCACGAACCTTTCCCCACTTGGTAGTCACGTCGCCATTAGCCCACTCGATGAGGTCGAGAGCATCCTGTACCCACTCGTCCATCTCGTCCATAGGCACTACCTCCTGTGCTTGGTTCTTCATGCCCCAACCGCCGTTCACTCCCTGGCAGCTTACTCCACAAGGAAGGATTGGCAAAGGTTGCATGCCCATGTCTTCGCATAGCTGGAAGTACTCAAAGTAACCTACTGACATAGACTGGTTGTAACCCCAAGTGTTCTTGAGTGCCTTGCGTGTCTCCTTTGGTCCTACAGTAGTCTTCCAGCGGTATGTGTTCCAGAAACCATCACCGCCGCCGTGTACCACGCATCCTCCAGGGAAACGCATGAACTTAGGGTTGAGACCTTCGAGAGCCTCTGCAAGGTCCTTACGGATGCCATGTCCCTTGTAGGTGTCTTCTGGCATGAGTGATACCATATCGACGTCGAGTTCTCCCTTTTCGAGCATGAGAATCTGAAGGTTGGCGTTCTTGCAGTCTGCATTGGCAGTGAGAACGGCAGAGTACTTCTGCCACTCTGTGTCGTAAACGTTTATCGTAGCCTCAGCAAGTACTGCACGCTTATCGCCCACAAGTACGATGCGGACAGGCTTTCCCTTGCCTGACACGTTACGCATGAATACGGAGAAGTCGTACTTTGCACCTGCCTTGATGTTCATTCCGTTATATCCGTCGTTTCTCATTCCTACTCCAGTCCAACCGTCATAATCATAGTAATGACCGATGCGCTCAGCGAAGATGCGCATGTATGTCGGATTGTTTGAGTGGATAGGAGACAGTGACTTGGCTGCTATGTATCCAGCTGAGTGTCCGGGGCGTTCAAAGCGCCAGCTTGTGCCAGGTCCCCATCCGTCACGAACGGTTGGGTTATACTCGAACGAGCCGTTCTGCACTAAGTCTGCATTGAGTCCTCCGTCGGCTGCAAAGCTGATATCCTCGAAGAAGATACCGATGAGTTCGTCACTGATTGCCTTACCTCCCTGTGGAGCAGACATCTGCTTCTGTGCTGAGAGTGGCATTGATGTGGCAAGGGCTATTGCCAAGATTGATTTAATTTTTTTCATCACTATATGTTTTAGAGCAAGCCAACTTGCGCCTGCTGTGTCAGTTAAAGTATTTTGACTGCAAATATAATAAATAATAGTAGAGCAACAAAGAGATTAAGGATGAATTAAGCGAAGACAGCATAAAAAGTTAGGAACTAATCAACACTTTTTATTTCCTTTTACTCCCATAAGGAAGCAAGTTGAGCACTTGTTTTTTAATGTTAAAAACCCCTCATACTATATCGGTTGGCAACCCTTATACTATAACGGTTAATAACCCTCATACTATAACGGTTGGTAACCCTTATATTATAACGGTTGGCAACCTCAATAGTATCGAGGTTTGCAAGTTCATTTTTCTTGTATTACTCAACTTCAGGGAGCACTTTCTCTTATATGCGTTTTAATTCATTGTAAATTCTCCAACCACTCACCAAAATGTATGGAGGTGTTGGACAGGTGTTACTACTTTCTTATAAGATACTTGTCAATGTACTTACGCACGATGTCGTACTGCGACTCTGGCAGTTGGCAGTGAGGATGGCCTCCTACGATGCTACAGTCGATGCGGTCGCCAATACCGAAGGCATCCCACACCTTGCGGGCTACCTCATAGCTCTGTCGCATGGACTCGTCTGCAAGCCACTTGTAGTCTGGATTGCCAAGCAGCAGGATGGCACGCGGACAGACCATGGCAACAAGCTCATGATGGTCGTAAGGAAGTTTATATACATAGTCATCGTGGAACTGCTCCTTAAGTGACTCCTTGAACCAGTGATAATCGGTGTGGTCGAGGTCCTCAACTCCCTCCATGGTGTGTGACACGCGCCAGGCAGCTGCGCCACCGCCTCCCGGTTCCTGCGCTATGACCAGTGAAACGCGCTCGTCGAAAGCACCACAGAAGAGTGCCATCTTACCGGCATAC
>CAMOVB010000097.1:0-10497 GCA_946626925.1 uncultured Prevotellaceae bacterium | reverse complement strand
TTTTAACTGGCCGCACTGCGGCAAAAAACAACATACAGTTTCAACCGTACAGGTCAAAAAAAAACTTGGTACGGCTTATACGTAACTATTCACCAATAAATATTTGTTGTGTTGCACCAAAGGTGCAATATTAATAAAAATCATTCATTCTGCAATGTTGATTTTACCTCCAGCAACTTCTTTACTGGTATCATGTACTCACGGAACTCGTCATAACTCATGTCCTTGAGATAGATTGCTCCATAAGTACGTCGAAGCATCAACTTATCAGAACCATAGAAATAGTCCTCGTCTACGATCTTGCATAAGTCTGAATGCTGGTCAACCCATACCTTCTGTGCAAGTTCACTGAATGGACCGTCGTACTCGTAGCTTGGGAAATCAGCCGAGCGTTGACTTAGGTAACACGTGTCAAACATATTCTTGAGCACGGCAAAGGAATTTAGCGAAACTGGTATAATGGTGTTCACATCATTTATATTATAGCGTGACCAAACATTACGATAGCCCCAGATGCACAATGGCACGTCAGGATGCCCTGCATGATACTTGTCAATGGCTTCGCTTAATGCAATGAGTGTCTTGAAGTGAGTATCAGGACCGCTTCCCTCTGGGTCGAGTGCAAGGCTGACGATAGTAGGACGCACCTTTTCCAACAATTCGTACACTGGCTTAACGTCATGCTCAAAGTCAGGGTAGTGAGGGAAAATGTCGTCGCTATAGAAAGGAAGACGAAGATGGTTCACATGGTCAGTACCAATACCGAAGTGTGCCCATACAAGTTCGGCTTCTATCTCACGCAACCATCCCTTTGCAAGGTGGAAGTCCTCTGGTTCACGACGTCCTGCCTCAAGGCTGTGAATTGTCTCCAACTGTCCTGCAACGAATGAAGACAATTCGTAATCACTCTTTAAGTTACGGCAGTCAACCCACTTGCGTGCAAGACGACGCGCTATGGCAAAGTTCTGCTTTGATGTGTCTTGAGTAGCAACGCCCCTAAGGTAGAGGGTAATGTCATCCTCGTAGGAGGTGGTGAAGAGCGATGCTATGTTGTGTTCCTTAAGATACGCCAACTGTGGATTGATGTGCTCAAGGATGTGCTCATACACACTCTGCAGATAGTCTGTAGTTACAGAAGTGTAACCACTTGTACAGTAGGCAAAGTAGTTCTTGATGTTCTTTGAGCGAACAAGGTGATGAATGTATGGGAAATAGGCAAGCTCTATGTCATCATGATGAGGACCTGTGTGGAGTATGGTCTCATTCTCTGGCATGACAAGTCCCTTCTCAATCTTTGCCTTGACTTCCTCTGGCTTTGGACGAGGAAGCGCATTCCTGTTCTCGGAAAGAACAACGGCTGATGCAGCAGTAATGAAGAATCGTGCGTTTGGAAGTTTCTGGAGGCAAGTGGCAGGATATTCCTGTGTAGGTGCGTTAAGCACAGAGCCTGCCACCACCTTAGCCTTCGATTGACCAGCCGCGATAATCACAGCCACACAGTCAGGATTATACGTGATTGTCTCGAGTCCCATTGTGATTACCGCCTTCTTCCTAACAAGGGTAATGCCACCAAGGTCGCCTGCTGCCGCTGCTTGCGTCTCATAATTGACTCCTGTGAGACGTGTATGAGAGAATGGGCTTGAGCCCTTGACGTTAAAAGCAATATGACCGTCAGGACCAATACCACCAAGGAAAAAGCCGATGCCTCCAAGTGCACGAATCTTGTTCTCATACTGTGTGCAGAACTCGTCGAAGAGACGTATTGCACGTTGCTGGTACAATTCTTCCTTATTGTTAGCAATGCGCATACGGAGTGACAAATCAACAACACCATCCACGAAAACCTCACTCATGTTTTTTGCTCCACCAAGTAGCTCCTGCTCTTTCTCGTTAAGGAAGAACGTGTTGATAAGATGCGTCTTTTCTGGGTCAAAGCCAAGCATCTCAATATAGTATTTCTTAACAAAATAGCGAAACGAACGTTCATGCTCAGGATTGATAGGGAAAAACTCGTCCAACTGGAAGAAATGCAACGAAGAAAAGTTTGGCTTCTTGAGTCCAAGCTTACCTATGATGCCCTTCGTCGATTCATACTCCCAATTGTCAAGGTAGTATTGCATCCACTTGATAAAGAACTCTGGTGTCTTTCCTGTAGGAAGTGCAACTACTCCACCAGGGTTGTTACCAACCCATTCAATGAATCGAAGAGCTGTAAGCTGTCCTAACACTACATAGTTTTCCACGGTAAGTACTTGTGTCTTACATTGTTTCTTATTCTCCCCGAATGTTGAGTCGAGGGTCTGGAAGAACTCTTCCACTTTACTTTCAGTTGTGTACTTCATGTCAATTAATGTTTATTAGGTTTCAAGTGGCAAATATAAGCAAAAAAAATGTCAAAAGACAATAAAAGATTATTTTTTATCAATAAGATGACACTTTATGTGATTTTTTGCTTACACTTATTTGTTGCAATAAAGAGAAATCAATACCTTTGCCAAGTCAAACAAATGAATTATGAAACTCACTTGCCCGTTATGACGGGTCGGGCTAGTGTGTTTATCCTTCCAAGTTATTCCAATCAAACAGTCCCATCGTTTGGGTAACTGTTATACATTATTAATAACTAACAATAACTAAATTCTATGCATTTTAAAAGAAGTGCGCTTATGATGCTCGCATTAGCAGCTGTAAGCCTCGTATCTTGTACACAAGATGAAGAAGTGTTAAATGTTCAGGAGAACGAAGAAGTTACCGAAGATGGCAACTACAAAGTCCTCGAAGAGAATGTTGTAAATGGTAGCGAACTCTTTGCTGGAGCAATGGAAGGCATGGAGCAGTTTGAGGGACTTGAGGCATACAAAGACCTTAAGGAAGCATTTGAAAAAGCTGATCTCAACAACACTGACTCACAGACTCGCAGTCTCGTTCCTGCACTCTACAAAACTGTACGCATTGAGTACACAACGACAGACCAAGACATGAAGCCAGTCAAGGCATCTGCTCTCATCGTGTACCCTATACTCAAGAAGATGAACAAGGTCATGCTCATCAACCACGGAACACAAGTAGGCTTCATGATGATTCCAACTAAGTTTACATCCGTCGAGGCTATCATGGCTGCAACCGGTTCACTTTGTATCATGCCTGACTACATAGGTCTCGGTTCTACAACAGACCACGTAGACCTCTACCTCAACCATGACGTTCACGGTCGCACAAGCGTCGATGCATTACTCGCTCTCCTTGATTATGCAAAGGAGAAGAATCTCAAGCTCGACAGCAACTACAAGACAACAATCCTCGGCTACTCACAGGGAGGCTCTGTTTCATTGGCTTCACTCCGCGAAGTTCAGCGTAGAGACAAGGCAACTCAGGCACGCATCAAACTTGATAACGTATTCTGTGGCGATGGCCCTTACGACCTCAGTCGTACATTCCAAACATACATCGAGGATTACAACCAAGGTAAGAAGATGGGTCTCGGCGCTGTGATTCCAATGGTAATCAACAGCATGTTCAACAGCTACCCTACTGAGATGGGAATATACAACTACCGCGACTTCTTCACAGATAAGTGTTGGAACACAGGTGTTCCACAGGCAATCCGTGAAAACCGCGAGGGAGTTCTTGACGTTGTTGCAAAGCTCAACGGATGGAAACTTGGAGAAATCCTCAACTTCGACTACTGCAATGCACAGCCAGAAGCACTTGAGACACTTATCCGTATGATGGACCGTCAGAATCTCTGCAAGGGATGGACACCAGAGTACAAGCTCAAGCTTCTCCACTGCAACCCAGACGGCGTAGTTCCATTCAGCAACTACGAAGAGGCGGTCAAGTACCTCAAGAACGACAAGGTGACTACAGAGGAAGTAAACATCAACACTAAGGTCATCAGCGAGCCACTTCTCCAGCATGTTTACGGTATGATCGTAATGCTCAAGGAAGTATTCACAGACGAGTTTTAATCTGTCTTACTTTTTACCCGTAAGAATTCATTGTACCACGTTGTGAAATAATTATTCCACAACGTGGTACAATTGTTTCATGACGTGGTACAATAAAAACATCGAGCAAAAGAACTCCTGAATAATGTCACACATACCCGATTTGAGTTAGTGGGCAACTACATGAAGAACTGTTAATTATTTATGCACCCTCTAGTACTTGTACATACTGACGTCTATTGGGATAAGCTTTTTATTCCACGAAGAGCCCCCATAACTCTGAACTTCCCAAGGGAGGAACGCCATCCTCAGCGCCTTAGCTGGAGCACTCGGAGCATCAGCAATTGTGAAAGCAGACAAATTGCCCCATCCCCGACACATATCAGAGATGGGCTTTTTGGTGTGAATAAAAACGGGGCTAAAATTTTTGCAAATTTACACTTCTGGTATTACAATTTGCTACTGTGTGTTATCCACAATGTATTTTTTGTCACATTTACCCCTCCCATTTGTAAATTTTCAGTCTTTTTCCGATATTTTTTGATGAAAAATTTGCAAATATAATATATTATTCCCTACCTTTGTACGTCTTTTGGGAACACAAAATTCGGAAAATAAGACTGAATTAGGGTGCAAACAACAAAACCTATATAATGAAAGCCCCCATTCCCCTATCGCTGAAAAACTCACAAACCTAAAAAGAGTTACCCAGCCAGAGAAAGACGCTTTTACAATGAAATAGATCATGTTTTATTCCAACTGTGCTTATCACAGATGGATAGGGATATTTTGTCCTTATTCCATAATGCACATGGAGAACACAAGATGTCATTTCATAGCACCAGAAACGCAATAACATATAAATTATGAAGATAAAAACAAAACACTTATTTGTAATTGTAGCATTAATCTGCTATCCCCTATCCTCCTGCAACAGTATAGTTGAGAACACACTTGACATGGCAGGAACAAACCAATGCGAGTTACAAAAAGTTCTTGACCACTTTGAGAACGATTCTGACCCATTGAAGTATGAGGCAGCAAAGTTTATCATTGAAAACCTTAGTGTCCAATACAGCATGGAAGGACAATCCGTTAATGATGTTGATTCCCTGTATATTGAGGCAAGTAAAAAAAGTATTGACACTCGTACTAAGACTTTGGAAAATTCTATTTTCTCAATAGATGCATCCAAGGCTTCTCGTACTTTTGACCTGAATAATATCAAAGCTGAATATTTAATAAAGGCTATTGATGACGCTTGTGATGCATGGAACTCATCCACATGGCACAATAATTTTGATAATTCAATATTTTTTGAATATGTTCTGCCATATCGTTTGGCACACGAACCTGTTAGTGACTGGCACAAGGCAATAAAAGAGCAGTTTTCAACCCTATCACAGGAAGCCGTACTCTCACGAAGAGGATTGCAATTTGAGGCGGAAAACGGAAATACTGTAGATTGCTCAATTAATGATTTTGTGGGGGCATCGCAACATAAGGCAGTAACATTACACACCAAATCATCAGCAGTAACTTTTAACATTGAATCGGAACGTCGGACACAAAAACGTATGATAATCAGATACTCTTCCATCTCCGAGAATCTGGTTATAAAAGTGTATTCAAATGGAACAAAAATAGATACGGTTTCACTTGCACCAACAAAAAACATTCAATCTTTTACTGAGAAATGGTTAAACATTTTGATACCAATAACAAAAGGCACTAATAGTATTACAGTGTCATGTTCTGTTGGGTCACTCTGCCTTGATTACATCCAGCTTGGAGCCATCGAGCAGTTCAAACATTCGGAGCTACAGGACTTTTCGGAGAACTACTATTGTTTGGAAAATGCAAATTCGCACCTGTATATTACTTATGACACAGCTTTCTTCAAGGCGCAGAAACAAATCAGGCTTCAGAGGCATGTCCCATCCGACAGAAACCAGTTACTTCGCTTGGACTATGCTGGCTATCCGTTATGGAGAATTGGTTATAATCGAAAAGACCGAGAAGACATCTGTATGCAAATTGAGTTCGGAACATCTGGCACATTAAAATCAGGAGAGAAAGTATCTTCTGACAAATACATAAAAAAGCCATTTGACCAATGGGCTTTTTTGCCTGTTGGCAATAATTTATTCCGAATAATGAACAAGCATACAGGACTGTTTTTGGACACAGAAATCGAATCAATAACAGGAAATGAGATTTTGGTTCAAAAAAAATATAGTGAAACAAAATCTCAAAAGTGGCTGCTGCACAAAATGGACAAGAATCCGTTTGCAGACAAACAGTTCAAGCTTAATTCAGCCACATCTGAGGCCATGCGAGTGTTTGATTTGACGCATCAATTCGAATACTACATATACACTGCGCCATACGACACAAAAGCAAGCTCATTGTTCAAAGCAAAAAGCGGCAAATGTGCAGATGAAACAAATTTTTCAGTGTTACTCTGTAGATATCTGGGCATTCCTTCTGCAGTTGATTTCACTCCTCATTGGGGCAACAGAAGCAGTAGTCATTCTTGGAGTGTCATCATTGATGAAAAAGGCAAAGCAGAACCATTCTACATGGGCAATTTCCCAGGAGATACCGCACACTATTTCCATTCATATCTTAAGCCAAAGGTGTTCAGAAGCCGATACAGCCTTAATGAGGAAATATCAAATGACATGAAATATGAGGCTGCTGTTCCACTTCTGTTTCAGAGACCGCTCTTTACTGATGTTACAAACGAATATTGCAAGACATCAGACATTACTCGTAAGATTCCAGAGAAATACAAGGATAGCAAAGTTGTATATATCTGTGTGTTTGACAATCGGGAGTGGGTTCCAGTCTTCTACGGAAATGTACGTTGGGGGAAAGTCACTTTTAAGTCTATGGGAAGAGGCATAGCATATATGATGGGCATTTTCAGTAATGGGCATATAATTCCATTTGGAAATCCTTTCATACTTACCAATAATGGGAAAGTGAGAGAACTTAATAATGACTACAATAAGATGCAAACAATAAGATTGCATAGAAAATATCCATTTATTGGAGCGCAGGATTTCTTTAACAGCCGAATGAACAATGGACAATTCCAAGGGGCAAATAATCCTCAGTTTAATGACAAGACAGTTCTGCACATCCACAAAGGAATAGCAAATGGAAACTGGTACAACATTACAACCAAATCAGATGAAACCTTCAGCTACCTTAGGTATATTGGCGGTAAGGGTTCATACTGTAACATTAATGAGTTAGAATTCTATGATGAAAATGACAATAAAATAGAAGGAACAATCATAGGTACTGAGGGAGAGTCGTGGGCAAGGAAAGAAAATGTCTTTGACGGAAACATCCTCACAGGCTTTGGTGCTCTAAGTCCAGACGGAAACTGGGTTGGTCTTAAACTCAACAAGCCTTCAAAGGTTTCACGAATTAAATACATTGGCAGAAACGATGGCAACTGTGTAGAAATAGGTGACACCTACGAACTATATTGTTGGCATTCGGATGGCTATTGGGTGCGCCTCGGCATTCAAAAGGCAAAGAGTAATCATCTGACATTCGACAACGTACCATCAAACGGATTATACATTCTGAAAGATATTACCAAAGGTGTGGAAGAGCGTATCTTCACATACGAGAATGGCAAACAGGTATGGTGGTAAATTAAACAATCATTTTATTAACATCATATAAATAAGTTTACTAAAAAGATATAAAACTATCATGATTTACAAAATAATCATTATAGTGATATGGTATATCATGTGTGTAGTATCATGTGTGGATACAAAACTATTTGTATATCAAACGTTATCTAATAGTTTGTTATCAACTTTAGGATGCTCACTATTCTCAATAATCATATTGCTAAATTGCTTTATCAAAAGACAATCGCCACGTTTCAGAACGCCTCAAATGATAATAGTAATTTGGATGTTATACATAATGATTCACGGCTTAATTGTAAAAGATACAGAACAATATATGCAGATGTATCTAATGAGCACATTGATGTTTGTTGCAGTTTTACCGATTCCATTATATGACACAACATACATGTACAGGCATATAGAAAATGGAATTGTTTTAATATGTGCAATTCATGTATCTTATCTTTTTTTACAAAATGTTGGTATAATGAATTCTGGCAATCCATATTTCCCGATAACAGGTGCAGACTGTAATCCGAATGTTACATCAATGACACTTGCTATTGGTTTGCCATTCATCATAAAGAAGTTTACACAAAATCGTCATACATATACATTACTATTCTTGTTTTTTATGTCTATTTATTACATTATTCTGTTAAGATGCAGAACGGCATATCTCGGATTGACATGTATGGCAATATTGTGCTTATACAAGAACAGAAATCGGCTCAAATGGATTAATAGTTTCTGCCACATAAACATAAAGAACTTAGCAATATTTTCAACTCTTTTTTTCTCGTTATCTTTTGCAGGATACCATTGGAAAAAAGCTTCTGCTGATGGACGATTGTTTAGGTGGGAAAGGTCATGTGAAATCATAATAAATAAACCATTAGGAATAGGCTATGGACAATTTGAAAGATATTATAACAATTACCAATCGGATTACTTTTCCAAACATAGTGAAGAGAGGAAAAAAAGCAATTTACAAACAGCAAGTGGAAGTGCTTACAATGACATTATTGAACACACCGTACAAGGTGGATTGATAGGTGGAGCTTTCTTCGCTTTCACTGTACTCTCTCTCTTATTTCATTCATTCAAATACTCTACTGTATATGAACAATGTGCAATAGCAGCAATAGTATTAATGCTACTTGTAAATAGTGTTTGTTGTTCAATTTCCACTTGGATTATATCCATCTCTTTATTTGCACTTATTATATCAAAAATGCCAGAAAAAAGAGTTGGGAAAAATGCATATGTTATCTGTTGTGTATTATTTGCTATTTCAATTGTGGCTTTACAAAATAGGATTAGATTCATATATGGGCAAAAGTGTCTATCAACGCTTAAAGAGTTAAGAAATAAAAACTCACAAGACGCAAAATTACTTATGCCATATATGGGTACATCAGAAGCATACCTATGCTATTTAGCGGAATGTTGTGACTATGAGGAAAACTATTCAAAAAGTTATCAATATTACAGAGAAGCACTTAAATACACATTTTCTCCTCAGCTCTTGTATCTGACGTCGATAAGTGCAGAAAAAGCAGGAAAATACAATCAATCCGTAGAATTATTGTCAAAAGTATCAAATATGCTTCCTGGTCACATGTCTTTCAAATATTATTTAATGGAAACGTATAAAAAACACCATGACTTGGACAATGCCAAGAAGGTTGCATCAGATATTGTTAACAAAAAATGCAAACATACAGGCACCTCTGATTTCATCAAAAAAGAAGCAAAGAATTTACTACAAACTAAATAAATAATAATTCAAAAAATTATGAGAAAAATAAAAATGTTATGTGCTGCAACATTAATTATATTGCGTGTCACATACTGCAATGCACAAATTCTTCATTTTACGAATGAAGAAATGCAGGCTTATGCAGAAAACTATGATGCCATAGCATTCCGATGCACAATATCGGGTTCGGATGCACTGGCTGAGTTAAAAATGAATTACAGTGTGCCAAGTGTACATCAAAACTATCTACTAAAACTATTTGTAGAAAGAGATGTTCGGAAAGCAACTTATGATTACACTTGCCATGATCCCAAAGAACGTGTCCTGAACAAGCATAAGATTGACAGTCTATATTTAGACTCAGTGAACATTAGACTTATTCCTTGCAACGATAATATAGCTGGCCCAATTATCAGCACCGCTGTAAGATTGTCCAATGCTTTGGATTTAACAAGTCAACAGAATGACAGGATAATTGCTACTGGTCTTAAAATAGCTCGTCAACTACAAAAGAATCCATATTATCAATATGACGTAGAAGTGATGGACTCTTTACGTTCCATACTTTCAAACGATTTGATTGTGAGAATTGCAAAATCCAAGAACTATAATAGTGCATACAAAAGGACACAAAATGTATTGGAGATAGTGAAAAAACAAGGACTATTCAAAGAGGTTAAAGATGAAGATAATGAGATAAACAATGCCATGGAGTATTATTTGCAAGAATTGGTGTTGCGCGACATTTACGTCGGACATGAAAACGTTCTTAGAAACAATCTTCAGGAGCTTTGGAATTGTCAACCTCAAATTGTCAGAATATACGAATCTATAAAAACAAAAGAGAAATTACAAAAAGAGAAAAAAACAAAAAAAACAGTTCAACTATCTTGGTAAAATTATGAAAAAAAACAAAATCATTGTGGTACTTGCTTTCTTAGCAGCACCATTAACAAACTCGTTTGCACAGGATATCAGCTATGAGGTTTCAGAAGCTATTGAAGTCCTGAAAGGAAAATCAATCAATCGCACCCCAGAAGATGCCATTAAGACACTTTTTGAAGCGACCAGTGCAGAAGATTATGCTGTTGCACAAAACGCATTAGCAATCGCCTATATGAATGGC
>CAMOVB010000096.1:0-10711 GCA_946626925.1 uncultured Prevotellaceae bacterium | reverse complement strand
CGTACATGTACTCATCTTTTATGTCCAGCACGTTAGTGTCGTCAGCAAAGTCGAAGGCGAGAAGTCGTGCCATGGTGTAGGAGTGGTGTGTAGTCCATCCTGCCATGCTGTATGAGTACGGAATGAGGGTATATCGCAACTTTATCATGCGTAGTATCGCATCGTAGAACGGAGTGCCAGGCTCTCCGAAACGCCATATCTCTCGTGGTGTATCTGAGCCGTGGCTACGTAGCATAGGAAGGAACGTTCCCCATTGAAACATACGAGTGTAGTACTCACGATAGGCAGGGTCGCTTACTCCTTGTGGGAACTCTCCCTTATAGAACCACTGACCGCCCTTCTTTGTGAAGAAAGAGCCTACATCCACAGTCCAGTATGGGCATCCTGTAGCCATGAAGTTGAGTCCGGCAGGGATTTGCTGCTTGAATGAAGCCCACGATGCATGAGTGTCGCCGTTCCATGTTATCGTTGCGTACCGCTGTTGTCCGGCGTAGCTGGAGCGAGTGAGGTTAAGTACTCGCTTGCTGCTGAGCTGTGGGTCGGTGACCTGTCGCTGGTTCTCGTAGATTCCCATTGCATGATAGAGCGAGTAGAGACTGCTTCGCTCTGCGCCGAGAGCGTCAGAGAGGACGTCCTTGTTACGGTTCCATCGCTCCTCGTGATTGTCCCAGCCATACTGTCCGAGACCCCACGTCCAATCGCCGTCCAATGGTTCGGAGCAATCACACCACCATGCGTCGAAGCCCTTGGAGAAGAACTCACGCATAGCGTAGCTCCAATAGTAGCGACGCGCCTCGCTACTGAACGCATCATAGACGTCGTGCTCAAGCATGAAGCCGCGTGACTTGAAGTCGTCAGCCTGCGGACAGTACTGAGGGTTAGGCCAGATACTTACCATGAGCTTCGCATTCATACTGTGTACTGAATCAGCCATCGCCTGTGGGTCAGGGTAGTGCTTAGGGTCCATCTTCATGTATCCCCAACCCTGAGGCCAGTAGTTCCAATCCTGTACAATCATGTCAATCGGTACATGACGGCGACGGTACTCAGCGAGTGTGCCGAGCAGGTCTGCCTGACTCACGTATCGTTCCTTTGACTGTATGTAGCCGAACATATAGCGAGGCATCATTGGGCACTGTCCCGTGAGGTGGCGGTAGCCTGCCACTACCTTGTCAAGTGTCTCTCCCTTGATGAAGTAGTAGTCGAGCACTTTGGCTGCTTCCATCTCCACGTAGTCGTCCTGCATCTTCATAGCGCATCCTGCATCGAAGAGCAAACCGTAACCACGAGTGGAGTTCAGTACCGGAATCATCGCCTTGAGGTTGTGCTGTGTCAGGTACATAGTCTTGCCACGAAGGTTCATGTAGTCTTCCATGTGTGAGCCGAGTCCGTAGAGAGCCTCATCGTCGTGCCACTGGAAGTGGACGAGATACTTAGTGCTCGTACCGATGGTGTCGCGGCGGAGCACATCCTTGACAGTCACCTTACCGTTGGCTGTCTCCACCATGTGCGCCGACTTGTCGTCGTATATCACACGCTCCTGAACCACAGGTTCTGACTCATGCGGACGCTCGCTGCGCTCTGAGAGGAGCGTAACGCCAGACTTGCGGTCGATGAACGAGAGAGCGCCAGTGTCTTCAGCTATCTTCACGATAAGACTCTTACTCTTGAGTGTCTTACCAAGTGGTGTAGAACGCTTTAAGTCAGTAGTAGTGATGCGCATAGGCTCATCGTTGACTACGCACACGCCTGTATTGTTGCTAAACTCCTTTCTGTAGTAATCTTTGAAGTACCTGACACGTACGATATCGTCCGTCACGAAGTTGACAAAAACCCAGCCGTCCTGTGACCTGAACTTGTGTGATTGTGCTGTCATGGTTTGTGCCACCAAGCACAGCAATGATATGAATAGATATTTCTTCATGTTTTATTTCAGTATTATTGTGCGCAACGTGCGCCAATTGGAAAAACAAAAGAAAACATAGGAAAACAAAAGAAAACACTCGTTTTGAATCCCTATGTTTTCGTATTGTAAAGTGGCTTAGTTTTGTATTGAGTAAACGGAAGCGAGCCTACTTCTATTACCCATTACTCATTACTAACTACTCATTGTTCTTGCATTAGTCACCCTCCCCTTTGTGGGAGGGCTGGGGAGGGGGCTTTTACTTTAAGAGACTATTGCTCTCAACTGTCCATCCCTTGCGCTTGCCAAGACCGTTCTTCTTGCCGACGAACATCTTAGCGGCTTCCTTGTCACCTTTGAGTTGCCAGTCGAGCCAGGCAACAGCAGGAATGCTGAACTCTCCACCGTGAGCATCGCCGTAAGTACCACCGTGTCCCACCGGATAGTTAGCTACCACTGCAGGTACGTGCTTGATGCGCTTGAAGTCGTCCATTCCGTTGCCGTAGGCTATGTCGGTATCACCACCAAGCATGTAGAACACAGGACAGTGTATCTCTTCAAGTTTGCTCTTGGCTGGCATAGGCATACCAGGCATCGGATTGCCAGTGTTGTCAAAGAGTCCGCTGTTGCAAATCATCAAAGCGGTGATGCGTGGGTCAGCGCAATTGTAGAGAGTCTGGAGTCCGCCACATGACATACCAGACGCGCAGATGGCTTTAGTGTTGACCTTGCCGTAGAGTGGACTGTTCCTGTCCTCGTTCTGAGCTATCGCCCAGTCCATTGACTCAATCTGCTGCTGTGTGGTTGACATTGCACCACGATATGGCTTTCCGTCCTTTGGCATATAGCCGGTTGCTATGACGAGGTAGCCGTGTGAAGCTATCTCGTTGAGGAACTTATAGTGCTCCCAAGGTGAGTTTGTGCACGCACCGTTACCCCATACGAGTACTGGGAGTTGGTTCTTCTTGTCGAACTTTGTCAGGTCCTGTGGCATGAAAACCGTATGTGCTTCAAAGCCATCGTATTCCTGCATCACCGCTTTGTACTTGCCAGTTCCTCCGTCCTCTACGGTCACTGTGCAAGTTGCTTCGCCCTTCTTCAATAGTGACATCTCCCACCAGTCGAAGTTGAAAAGGTTCTTTTTCTGCAGTTGCGTGCCCTTGAACACGAAGTAGAGGTCGTGCTTGCCGCTAACTGGTTCGAGAGCCGTTGAGAACTCACGGTACTTGAACTGTGTATTGGTAATTGAAAGTTTTCCCAACAAGCGACCGTCCATGTTGTCAATATGAATCTCAATCGTGCCTCCCTCAAGGAGCGTTGAGCATGAAGCTGTGAACTTAATCCTCTCCTTGCTGTTACCAAAGTCAACGCCACGGAGCATGATATGCTCTCCGTCGTCGATATTAGTCACAAATAGAGTCGGATTCCAAGGACCGGAAGGGTTCTCTCGAGTCGTGCGGAGACCGTAGCCCCAAGCCATTGTCTCGGCTTCGACGCGACGGAAAGGATTGAAGGAGCCAACCTGTTCCAACCTACAGTGGAGGAAGTAAGGCAGTTCCTGAATGGTTCCGTCCTCGTTGTATGTCATTTCGGCAGCCGACACACTGCGCTGCTCGGCGTGCGCTGATGTCTCAAGTCGGTAAACATCGTAGTTCAGACCGAAACAATATGACTTACCCTTGAAGTCAATAATACCAGGGTGGTTGCCTCGTGTCTGTGGAGTGTGGTTCATTATGTGTCCCTTGTACTCCCATGGACCGGTAGCCTTGTCACTCATTGCATATCCGATACCCTCAGGACAGCAAGTTGAAGCAAAAGCCATGTAGTACTTCTTCTGTCCCTTGGCATTAACTCTGCCCCAGAACCAAGGTCCCTCCTGGTAGTCCTTGATCTTAGGATGCTTGACGATTTCTCCGGAGTATGAAATCATGTCCTCGTTCAGCTTGACCATGTACAGCGTAGGATTACCCCAGTACATATAAGCCTGTCCATCATCGTCTATCCACACAGTTGGATCGATGTCGTCCCAGTGTTCCTTCTGCCATACGAGTGGTTTGCCAAGCGGATCGCGGAACGGTCCGAAAGGAGAGTCAGCCACAAGTACGCCGATACCGCTTCCGTGTATCGGACAGTACATGTACCACTTGCCGTTGCGTTCGATGACCTGTTCAGCCCACGCTCCATTGTTACCTTTGTACCACTTGAAGTCCCGCAGCGAAGCGACCGCTCCGTGGTCTTCCCAGTTCACCATGTCAGTAGATGTGTATAGCAGCCAGTCCTTCATCATGAATCCGCTCGCACCTTCCTCGTCATGTGTTGTATATAGGTAAACGGTGTCACCGTGTACGTAAGGTGCAGGATCCGCCGTGTACTTTGTCTGAATGATTGGCAGGTTCAGTTTCTGTGCATTGGCAACTGAGAACATGCTCATAGCCAGTGCCAAGTTGAGTAATTGTTTCATATTAAGTGTTGATTAGTTGTTATTGTCACTTAGTTTTGTTTATAACTTTATTTTCTTTCCACCTTTTATGTATATACCGTTGCATGGTGTACTGACCTTGCGACCAGTAAGGTCATAGAAGGCATCGCCCTTCTCGCAGTCAGTCATCTCCACTTCGCGTACCGCAGTCTCTTCCTCTGTATTGAATTTCCACCAGTCGAAGTTGAAGAGAGTGCTTATGCCCTCAGTAGGAGTGCCGGCAAACGTGAAAAATACATCCTTCACTCCAGTAATTTTCCTTGTGAACTCTAAGCTCTTCTCGTTCCATACATCTTCACCTCCAGTAGAGGAGAATGTGATACGGCCAATCGGAGTGGCAGACTTAGATCCGATGCGAACGGCAAGTGCTACAGACTTGTTCATTCCTGTAGCAACACGAACTGTCATGCTCTTAGCTCCTTCCTCGCCGAAATCTACGTTGCGAACCTTGATGTAGTCTTCCTTGTGTATGTCCGTAACATACACTCCAGTCGATTCGTTACCGACAACCGAGATACCTTCCGCCTTGTTGATAGTCTCCGCTTGTTGACGAATGTAAGGGTTGAGAGTACAGAGAGGTGCAACACCAGTGGTTGTCGCCTTGACCGGTTTGATAGTACCATCCTCATTGAAATACAGTTCCTCCACAGCCATGCTGCGGTTGAAACCTCCTCCACCAGGAGCCCAAGCCGTATGGTAGAAGAAGTAGTCCTTGCCCTTGTAGTTTACTATTCCGCTGTGGTTTGTGAACGAGCCTGTATTGTTGTCCTGAGCCATAACCACTCCCTTGTACACCCAAGGACCTTTAGGCGACTTACTCATGGAGTAGGCGATATGCTCTGGCACACCACCTGCGGCGTATATTAGGTAGTAGTTATCTCCGCGCTTGTCAAGCCATGGACCTTCCTCATAGCAATCGACTCCGTCGATATAGTCATTGCCGTTGGTGTCCTTTTTCTTTACACCTCCGAAAGCCTCCTTAGTCAACTCTACTGCTACTCGGCGTGTAGCCGATACCATACTTGAACTTAGAGTGGCGTAAGATAGACCGTTGTTTCCCCAATAAAGGTAAGCCGTTCCATCATCGTCAATGAAGACAGTTGGGTCGATATCGCCACCAGCACCAGTTTCAAACATATAGCTGTTCTTGGCATCAGTGAAAGGACCGGATGGCTTGTCACTCTTTCCTACGGATATGTAGTGTCTCCAGTCACCTTGCTTCTTAAGGCAAGCATACCAATAGTATTTGTTCTTCGCTTCGCTCTTTACACACTGACTTGCCCAGCAAGAGCCTTCCTCTGCCCACTTGTATGCTGTACGAGGCATAGCGTTTCCATGGTCAGTCCAATTGACCATGTCAACTGTCGAATAAACACGGTAACGCTCCATATAATAGAAGTTGTGTACTCCGTTTACGTTCATGTCCTCGTCACAATAGACGTACAGACTGTCGTTGCCAGGGAAGACCACAGGTGCTGGGTCTGCTGTGTAACAGTGCGTGACGATTGGGTTCTGTGCTATGGTGGAAAGTGACATGAACGACAATGCAAATGTCAGAATAGTATTTTTCATCTTGTCTTTAGTATAGTAATCATATTTTTCTACTATTATTTATATTCATTTAGCAATTTACTGAATGTGTTGATATCATCGTTCAAGATGACTATGATGAAACCACCGCGAGGCTTGCAGGTAATCATGGAAGGAACACTGTTCTCGTACTCACAAAGACTAAGTTTCCATGGACTTTCCTTGCTATTGCCGTCCTCATAGATGTAGAAGTTGCTCTTTTTACCCTTGATGTCTGCAATACCAGAAGTGATTGCCTTCTCACTGTCTGTTCCGTTTATACCAGCTATGTACCAACGGTTTCCCTTACGGCGAGCCATAACGACATACTCTCCAGGATAACCGTCGATGAAGCGTGTCTCATCCCATGCCGTAGGTAGCATAGCAAGGTATGCCCTTACAGAGTTAGGTTGCGAGAGAAAACTCTCGGGGCGGTCAGCAAGGTGCTGTACACCAGACTCAAAGAGTGCTGTGAGTGCAAGTTCATGAGCGTGAGTAGTGATATGTGGATGCTGTGAATCTGTGAACGCACAAGGTGTGTAGTCCATAGAGCCGACAACGTTACGAGTGAAAGGAAGGGTTGCGTTGTGGCGTGCAGCCTTAGTAGTAAACGTTGGAACATTGTTATACCACTCCGCACCATACACAGCCTCTGTACTTACGAGATTTGGATATGTACGCTGCCATCCACGAGGTAGCGTAGCACCATGGAAGTTTACTGTAAGGTGATGCTTCGCTGCACTTTCGAGCAACTCAATCATATATTGCATGTTCTTCTGGTTGTCACCTGAGAAAAAGTCAATCTTGACACCCTTGACACCAATCTTCTCGCACCAAGCGAACTCCTTCTCCCTGTCCTCTGGCTTATTGAGTCGGAACTTAGGAGTTGGTGCACCGTCAATCCATCCTACAGATGAGTTGTACCAGATAATAGGATCAACCTTGTGCTCAACAGCATATCGAATGGCATCCTCGATAGTCTTGCCGTCCTTCATCTCGTCCCACTCGGCATCAATGAGAACGTAAGGAAGATGCAGTACCTCTGCCATATCTACGTACTTCTTAATGATATTGAAATCATTTGAGCCGTGGTTGTATGCCCAATAGACCCATGACGCAACTCCAGGTTTTACCCAAGAAGCATCGCCAATACGGTTTGCAGGTGCGACATCAGTCACGAGAGTTGACTCAACAACAGTCTTCTTGCTACCTATGATACTAACGTGCCAAGGTGACTGCTTGCACTCAACCTCGTTCTTATCAGGTACAACACGGAACACTCCCTTACTATCTGCCGAATAGAGACATGACGAACTGTTGTACTTCTCGATAGCTGACTCCGTGATGAGAACAAACACATCATCGTTGTACTCGAAAAGTGAAGGATAAGCCCAACGCTTATCAGCACCCTCCTCTGCGTTCAGGTCATAGAAGAACTCGTAAGGTTCTGTCCACTTCTGCAACCAGCTATTCTTAGCCGAACTCATGTCGAGTGTCACGTCCTTGATGTCTCCACCTACTGTTTGCCACACCACACCGTCATTATATGCTCTAACGACGAGTGTCTTGCCGTCAGTCATCTTGTACTCCGCCTCATTACATCCGTTCTCGCAATGAAGACGTTTTCCCACTCTCATATCATATACGTCATTCAAGGCACGCTTTTTGAATGCCTTATTTCCCTTGACGTTAATGTTTACCTTATACAATTGCTGGCCTGCGTAGTTCACCACCAGACCTTCATTATTCTTTGCCTCCACGTTAATCTTACCATTAGGAGACTTCTGAGCATATACATTAGCTGCGCCCAGCAACAGCATCGAAAAGATTAAATACTTGTTCATAGATTTAGTTTCTATCATCATCCACTTAGGAATCTGATACAGTTTATATGTTAATAATAATGTAGTATCAATATTAAGGTGTACTGTCATATTTTGCACGTCACACAAAACCTTTGCTTTGACTTTGTGCCTCACACGAGGTTTAAATGTGACTTAACGAACAACCAACGTACAACAGCAACCGTCCCAATATTATCTTAGTCACCCTCGTCATTTTGATGTATGGATGTAGAGAAGGTCTTGGGGAACCTTTCCTTAAATGCTAAAAAAAGACTTGCAGTCATCACTGAGAGCAAGCCTTTTTTTGTGGATGGAGCTTTACGCTCCAATCGACATTATCCTAAAAGATCTTTTTCCAACTTAACCTATCAATAAATCTCATTAACTTAAATCGACTAACGATTCAGTCACCATTATACTAACTTAATTTATCTCTATACTAACAAAAAAATTATTCTAAAAAAATAACCTAATAAATAAAATCCACTAACTGCCAAAATACAACCGAAATCACTTCGTCTGTGTTTGACGCTGCAAAGATATGGAGGATATGAAAATATAGTTTTCTAATAGGTTTCAAAAACTTTCAAATTTGTTATATTGATATATTTTTTGAAACAATGTAACAAATCACGAAAAAATATTTACATTTGCTAAAATACTAATATATATAATGGTTTACCTTTGCAGTAACTAAACATTCAACCATATTTTAACAATTTATGAAAAAAGTTTTACTTTCGCTATTTTTAGCGCAATTCGCATTTACATTTACCTTTGCCCAAAAGGCTCCAGGTATTCATGTTGATGGCAACAACCTCAAGGATGATGCCGGAAACATCGTTGTGCTCCATGGTTACATGGACACTCCAAGCCCATATTTCAACAGTCACAGATGGGGTAATATTGGTGAGCAAAATGACAAGCAGAAGTGTATAAACTACTTCAAGAGTCTCTTCTTTGCAACTACACTCCCAGAGAAGGGAACATACTGTAACCTTTTCCGTCTCCACCTCGACCCATGTTGGACAAATGACAACAGTATCAATGCTGCAGGATTCACCACTAAGGATGGAAAGACATACGACCCACACGGCAACGAGGTAGGTGGAGAGGCAGATATCCGTCACTTCAGCGAAAAGAAGTTAAAGAGTACCCTCAAAGGCGTGTATGTTCCTATTGCACAGGCTGCGATGAATTATGGTATGCATGTAATTATGCGTCCACCAGGTGTTTGTCCTGGTGATATATATGTAGGTGACTATTATCAGGAGTACCTCAAAAAGGTATGGAGCATCGTTGCACAGAATGCTGACGTACAGAATAACTACAAGCACATCAGTATTGAACTTGCAAACGAGCCTGTGCGTATTCATGCAGCTAATGGACAGCAAACAGATCAAGCACTCCGCGACTTCTTCCAGCCAATTATCGATACTATACGTGCCAGTGGCTTCAAGGGAATCATTTGGGTCCCTGGTACAGGATTTCAGTCAAGCTATGCTGCTTACGCTAAGTATCCAGTAAAGGATCCACTCCACAACCTCGGCTTTGCCGTTCACGATTATGTGGGATGGTACGGTACGGATGACACTAATTACAATTCGACAAATGCCATCAACAACTTCGGCAATCAGGTGCCTGTTGTACGCACAAACCCAATCGTAATCACAGAGGTTGACTGGAGCCCAAAGAAGCCTGGTACTGGACATTATGATGAACATGGAAAATGGGTTGAGGCCAACTATGGTACTTGGGCTACTGGTAGCACGTCAAAGTGGGGTAAGGCTTACAAGGCAACACTTGACCACTATCAGAACATCTCAATGACACTTTCTGGTACTGACTGCTACCTCGACTGGGCATCATACAGCACAACAAGAACATACCGCAAGACAGATGGTACACCTGACCTCGACCGCATCGTTATTAAGCCTGCGTTCCCTGGTATTGAAGAGGCTTGTGGCGAAGCTTGCTGGAAGTGGTACAAGGACTATGCACAGGTAAACTATCCATCAGAGGAGCGTTCCCAGCCATATCAGGAGGTACCACAGAATCCATTGGCTTTGCAGGCAGATTGGATTAACACTCACCTTCTCTACGAGAATGCATTCACAAAGGCAACAAGTTATAGCTCTATTGAGATTAAAACAGCTAAGGGTTGTGTCGGATGGAGATACGAAGAGCCACTCGATGTTTCAGAGTACAAGTATCTTTGTGTCAACATGAAGCGTCCACCTTCAAAGGATAAGAAAGTATTCCTCCGCATTTATGACACTCATGACTTCTGGGGTGACTATGCTGAAGTAGAGCTTAGCTTGACTGAGGAGAAAAATAAGATAGAACTTGCTTCTCTCAAGACAACGGCAGGCAACAGTCTTGACCTTAAGAATATCCGTCTTGTTTACTTCACGGCAAACGTTGCATCAACAAAGATTTATATCGTTGATACATTCTTCAGCAACGATGGTGAGACAGATGTTACAGCAGTAGCAAATGTTGAGGCAGACGCACCACAGGACAACAACAAGTACGACATCGTTGGTCGTCTTATCAAGGGTACACCAAAAGGTTTCTACATTCAGAACGGAAAGAAGTTCTTTAATAAGTAAGTAAATCTACAATACAAAAGAAGAGGTTGTGTCAAAAATAACAGACAGACACGACCTCTTTTAGTTTTTATGCAACAAAGCCCTGATATTCCCCAGCCAGAGCTCATTTACTGTCGTATGTACGTTGTTCCTTCGTCATGACTTCGTTGTCGCTCCGCTATTTCTCTACTATTTCTCTGCTTTCTATGTTAAAATCCAAATAATTTCGACTTGTACGGTTGGAAGCCGCTCTGTAAAAAAGTGTGAAATAAGTGTCTCTTGTTAGGTGAACCATATGTTCCCCTTACGTTCCCCTTCATTTCCC
>CAMOVB010000095.1:0-10832 GCA_946626925.1 uncultured Prevotellaceae bacterium | reverse complement strand
CCTGTGGAATCATGGGATTGAGTTATTACTGCTCGTAAACGTAAATCTCAGACTGGATGATCATAGCTTCCTTGCCTAAGCCTGCCTCACGAATCTTTTCAAGAAATTCCTGAGCCTTAGCCTTGCTTCGGAAGTCACCGACACGGCATCGGCGAGCCACGTTATTGAAATCAACGTAGTAGTCAAGCTCAGGGAAGAGGTTCTTTACCTTTTTGCCGGCGCTGTAAGCCTCTTCCTTTGCCTTAGGGCTGCTGTCGCCGCGGAACATCAGAATTCTCCATCCTTTCATCTTCTTAGGTGTACCAGTGTGTGCCACCGTAGCAGTAGGTTCGTCATCATTGCTCTGAGACGTAGAGACACCATCAATGTTATTAGTCAGTCTCTGGTCTTGGTGCAGGGTAACGGTACCAGCGGTCTTGGCAGTCAGCTTCTGAGTGAAAGTCTGAGCACCGAGACTGGAGAATGAGGAACTGATGATGAATAGTGAGAGTGCAATAAGAAAACGCATATCTGTCTTGTTAAGTTTTTTATTGGTTATAGTTTATCAATTGAGCAAGGGACGTTGCCATCCCTTGCCCGTATAGAGTAGTATTAGTTCCAAGCGTCGATGATACCCTTGAAATCTGCAGCCTTGAGTGATGCACCACCAATGAGACCACCGTCGATGTCAGGCTTAGCGAAGAGCTCAGGAGCGTTTGAAGCCTTGCAAGAACCGCCGTAGAGGATAGAAGTCTCCTTAGCAGCCTCTGCACCGTAAACCTCTGCTACGCATGAACGGATGTAAGCGTGGATTTCCTCTGCCTGGTCAGCAGTAGCAGTCTTACCTGTACCGATAGCCCAGATTGGCTCGTAAGCAATTACGATGTTCTTCCACTGCTCTGGAGTAAGGTGGAATACTGATCCAGCAAGCTCAGCCTTAACAACCTCGTTCTGCTTGTTTGCCTCGCGCTCAGCAAGTGACTCACCGATACAGAAGATAACCTTGAGACCGTTAGCGAGAGCAAGCTCTACCTTCTCCTTGAGAATCTCTGGAGTCTCGTGGTAGTACTCGCGACGCTCAGAGTGACCGAGGATAACGTATTCAGCACCTGTTGACTTAACCATCTCTGCTGAAACCTCACCAGTGTAAGCACCTGATGCCTTGTCAGCACAGTTCTCGGCAGAAAGCTTGATGCTTGAACCCTTGATAACCTCAGCCACGCTTGCGAGGTGGATGAATGGAGTACCGATGATTACATCGCAGTTAGGGTTCTTAACTACCTCTGTGAGCTCCTTTGCGAGAGCAACGCCTTCCTGGAGATTCTTGTTCATCTTCCAGTTACCAGCAACGATTTTCTTTGCCATGTTGTGACTTAATTTTAATGAGTTAAACGATATTTTTATTTGTTGTTTATTTAATGTTTCCTTGTATTTCTTCTTCCTCCACTCGTGAATGGTCGGGGTGTGGACTGTTATTTGTAATCTTCTTTTCAATCTTCTCCAGTTTGAGACGCTTGTCTATCTCGTCGAGATTAAGTTCCTTCGACTTACGCTTCATCTCTCTGTAGAAATGCCATCCAGCGAACATCCTGTCAATGATGGTGAGGATAAGCAGAGGGACTATGAACATTAGTAGGATGCTTCCTATCTTAGCGTTCGTACTGTCCTCGGTAATCTTTCCTATAGACAGTTTCTCAAGCCTGTCAGTCAGTGCGTACTCATCGGGCAAGTTGTGGTTGCTCCACTTCTGGATGATCATTCCATCCTTCAGCAGGACAAGTCCTGGAGCGGCTCTTACTATCGTCTTCAGCATCCTGTCGTCAGCTGTGTAGTAAGGATACTCAGCACCTGTATGGTCTGTCCAGTACCTCTGTGATGCTTCGTCCTCCGACCCCGTCAGGCAGTAGAAGCCGTAACCATTGTCCTTGGAGTACTCGTATATCTCGTTCACAAGGTCTATACATCCTTCATCTGCCTTTCTGAGATTCGGGATGACGAGCATGAATGTGTAACCGTCGTTGTAGATGATGTCTTCCGTTACGTCATTGCCCTCGTAGTCGAGTACGGCAAAGTCTGCTGCCTTGATAAGGTTCTCGTTAACGACCGTCCTGCGTGTCTCCACATACTTCCATGTGTCGTCAGGGTCGTCGTCGTCTGGACTCACCTCAATTCTCTTGCCATCCTTCTCGTAGATGACCCTCACCTCCATTGCCTGTTCCTTGCCGTCAAGTACCGAGCGCATATCTGTACCAATCTTGTAAGGTCTGAAGTCGAAGACTGGAAGATGGATGATGCAGTATATTGCAAAGGCTGGGAGGTAAATCATACTGATGGATGATACCAACCATTTGGTGTTGTCGCTGATGAATTCCACGAGGAGCGTGTGCCATCTTGTGACTATAATCGCCGCTATGAGCAGTACGATGTTCTTTGCGAGTGTCTGTCCGTTGGTGAGTATGATGGCGTCGCCAAAGCATCCGCAGTCTTCGATAGGATTAAAGATGAAGATATAGGCTGTGACGAGTGTCATTACTGTCATGAATGCTGCTGATAGTCGTGCCGTTGGCTTACGGCTTATACCGAACAGCATTGATACACCCATGGTGAATTCGATGAAGGACAAGCCTACAGATGCCACGAGTAGCGCAAGCTCTGGAACACTCTTTATGCCTAACGCTGTCAAGTAGTCCTGCAACTTATAGACCGTTCCGTGTGGGTCGTCTGCCTTAACGAATCCTGAGGTGATGAATGTGACTGCCAGAAGTAGCCTGAACACATTCACCATAATTTTCACTATAAGGTGTCTATTCCTTATTTCCATTGGCTTCAGCCAGTTTGATAAGACCGAATACGGAGTAATTAATCATGTCAAGGTAGTTGGCATCGATACCCTCAGAGATAAGTGTATTGCCGTCGTTACCCTCAATCTGCTTCGTTCTGAACAACTTCATGAGGATAAGGTCTGTGTATGAAGACACCCTCATGGCACGCCAAGCCTCGTCGTAGTCGTGGTTTTTGCGGAGCATAAGCTCAAGTGCCATGGTTGCATACTTATCGTAGTATTCCATTGCCTTGTCAGCGTCCATATCCTCCTTTTCTGCATATCCGAGTTCGAGCTGAATAAGTCCCACGATACCATAGTTCACTATAGCCTGAAACTCTGGGTATATGCCTTCACCTACGAGCGACACGCCTTTCACCTCAAGGCTACGAATACGGTTAGCTTTGATGAATATCTGGTCAGTCACGGATGACGGACGCATTATTCGCCATGCTGCACCATAGTCATACAGTTTCTTAGAGAATATGTCGCGACAGCCTTCCATAGCTGTTTTGAATTGTTCCTGAGTACTCATTATTAATAATAAACTTAAGTTGACCGCAAAGTTACTAATTTTTGACGAAGTACGATTATATTTTAAGTTTATATAACAAAAAAAACGGTAAGCATAGTACTTGCTTACCGCTTTTGTATCAATTTAGCAATAAATATATTGCTTTGTCTTAAATCTTAATCTTCTGTTTGAGACTCAACGTTGAAGTCTCCGTGATGCCGTTTTTCTTGCATAGCGCAGCAACCGTTGTGTGATTTGCCTTAGCGATGGCAGAGAGCGTGTCGCCTGACTTAACAATGTGTACGCCGTTTTTTGCTTTCTCTGTATGACGACGCTCATTTTTGGCTGTAGCCTTGCTCTTCTTTGACTGCTTAACATCTACAACATTCTCGTTGTTATCTTCATCAAGACTCTGTTCTGAGATACCAGTTGAGATAAGTACAGAGCCTTCGCGAAGTGCTACCTCGTTCTCCATCTGCTCGATGTTCATGAGGTCTTCCTTGCCACGTGTCATGGCCTTGTTATTGCAAACGTAGAAGTCAGATGTCACATCCTGCTTTTCAAAGTCGAACATGAATGCTGGGTTGATAGCCTGACCGAGAAGTCGAGTCTCGAAGTGAAGGTGTGAACCTGTTGAACGTCCAGTGTTACCACCGAGTCCGATAATATCACCAGCCTTTACTACTGCGTCTTCCTTAGCGATAATCTTGCTGAGGTGTCCGTAGAGAGTCTCAAGTCCGTTTGGGTGGCGGATTACAACGAAGTAACCATAACCACGGCGGTCATACTTTGTGATTCGTACCTTACCGTCAAAGGCAGCACGGATAGTGTCTCCGATATATACCTTTACATCGATACCTGCGTGCTGACGACGCCAGCGTGGACCGAAGTTTGAAGTCACAACACGGCTTGTTGTTGGCATGCAGAAACCACGAAGGTCAACCTTGAAGTTTGCTGGAACGTGTCCAGCTACGGCTGATACGAATTCGTTTCTCCAATCTGTGTAGATATCACTTGCAGGGTTCTGCAAGTCTGTCTTTAGAGTGTGTGTAAGCTTAACATCTCTAATCTCCTTCATTCTCTTGTCTGAGGGAGCCTGCATTGCTATGAGGTCCTGTGCCATTCCCGAGACACCGACCATCGCAAGCATTGCGATACTGAATAATTTCTTTGTCTTGTTAATAATCACTGTTCAAAAGGTTTTTTCTTGTTCTTATATTTTGTTCATTCTATATTTTACGTGCCCGTTGTACAGATGGGTTAGTACTCATCGTTAGCGTACAAGTACTGGAATACTCCAGGTGTGTAGTCGAAGATTTCTTCAGGCTTGAAGAATCTGTTCAACTCTATTATGGCATTTTCTGGAGAGTCGGACGTGTGGATGATATTCTCTTGGAAACTCATACCAAAGTCACCACGGATTGTTCCAGGTGCTGCCTTGCGGCTGTTTGTACTACCTGTCATGTTTCTCACTGTTTCCACTGCATCTACCCCCTCGTAACAACAACAGATAACAGGTGAGGCCATCATCGAGTTCTTAATCCTCTGGAAGAATGGCTTTGATGCCAAGTGTGCGTAGTGCTCATCAAGGAGTTCGTTAGTAAGTTGCATCATCTTCATTCCTGCAAGGCGAAGGCCTTTGCGTTCGAAGCGTGCGGTTACTTCTCCAACGATTGCGCGCTGTACAGCACATGGCTTTAATATGACGAGTGTTTTTTCCATATATTAATCTTTGTCCGATTTTCGTTCACGAGGAGCGAATCCCCAGTAAAAGGTTGTAATTTATGGCATATACTGTCTTGTTCAAATACTTTCAATCAGTGTGTGCCATTTTATACATTTCTATATTTCCATCTGCAAAGATAGCGTATTTTGTTCTAAAAATCGCATGTATCAGCGTTTTTTTGTGTTTTTTTAGCATTTGAGATGTAAAACTGAACATTTCAGTTAGTAAAAAAGCCTATTCGTCAAGTATTTTCTTTACGTCCGCCTCTACTTTAGTTAGTTTTTCCTTGCAGAATTGTACTAATTCCTTTGCTTCTTTTAGGTTTGTAGCAAGCGAATCGATGTCCATTTCTCCACTCTCCACCTTTTTGGTTATTTCCTCAATACGGTGGATAGCTTCTTCATATGTTAATTTTTCTTTTTTCATATTCTTTTATCTGTTTTTATATCTTTTATCTCAGAAATTGTTCTTCCTATGGCAAATTCTGTCTCTATGATGTCGCCACTCTTGAGAAGCGAAACGTCCTTCACGGCTTTGCCGTTGATGCGTGTGACTGTGAAACCGAGTTTGAGGATGCGTTGTGGGTCGGCATTCTTTATCTTGCTGTCAAGATTGTCGAGGTGGTTCTGCTTCTTGTTGAGGAGTGCCGTGGCATACAGTTTCAGTTGCTGTTCTCTCATGGCAGTTACATTGAGCTTTCTTTGTACGTTTTGCAGGATGCTGTTCTGTATGATTGCCAGCTTCCTGTCGAGCCGTGCCTCCTCTCCGGCTTTGTATGCTTTGTATAGGCTTGGCATCTTGCTTGTTATGGCTTGAAGCCTTACCTTCTCGTTTGCAATCTTCGATAATCCGTTATTGGTAATCCTGTCGGCAAGGTTATTCACGTAGTCAAGTTCCTTTTCTTGATTATGTATAAGAAACTCGGCTGCAGCTGTAGGTGTCTTTACCCTCGTATGCGAAACCATGTCTATGATGGTATCGTCACGCTCATGACCTATACCTGTGATGATAGGTAATGGAAACTGTGCCACATTCTCTGCTAATACTAGGCTGTCAAATCCAGCAAGATCTGTCGTGGCACCTCCGCCACGTATTATGACCACCACATCCCAGTCGTCTTGCTCACTGGCTATGGCATTGAGTGCGTTCACAATGCTTGACTCCACCTCGTTGCCCTGCATGGTGGCAGGGAATAGCTTAGTGACAAAGGCAAGTCCTCTAGCATTATTGTTCAACTGGTTGCAAAAGTCACCATATCCAGCAGCAGTTGCTGCAGATATAACTGCAATGCGTTGTATGAGTCTTGGTAGGGGCAGTTCCTTGTTCATGTCTTCGATGCCCTCAGCCCTTATCTTGTCCATTATCTCCTTTCGTCGTCGTGCTATGTCTCCTAAAGTGTATGTCGGATCAATGTCCAGCACGTTGAGCGAGTAGCCATATAATTCGTGAAACGTCACTTCCACTTTCACGAGAACCTGCATGCCTACACGTAACCGTTGTCCTGTGGTACTCTCGAAGTGACTGCGCAGGTATGCCCATCTGTTTGCCCATATCTGTCCTCGTGCTTTAGCCATAAGACCGTTGCCGAGTGCATCTTTCTGGGCAAATTCGAGGTAACAGTGCCTATTCTCTCTCAGTTCGCTTATTTCGGCATGAACCCAGTACTCATCGCACATTGTCATCTCCAATGTACTTCGTACCAGATTGTTTAGTTCGTATAGTGAAAGACTGTTCATACTGCGTTTGAATTAAAAATTAAAAATTAAAATTTTGCCTCGAATTAAGACTTAAGACTTAAAAATTAAGATTTGGCTAAGTGTTTTATTGCACATTAATTCTTTTGTCTTAATTTGTTAATTCTTAATTCGCCAAATTTTAATTTTTATTTTTTAATTTTTAATTAATTGTTAGTTCTCTTTTGTGTTCCAGTTTCTTTCCCTTCTCCCATGCTTCCATGAAGTCTGGAATGCCATTTCCGTACTTGGCGTTAGGTGTGCTGTAGGCATTTCCGCTCTTGCGTACTATCTCCATTATCTCGTAAGCGTTGAGGTCTGGTAGTGCCTGCCAGAGGCAGGCGACCATGCCTGTGAGGATAGGGGATGAGAACGAAGTGCCATTGGCGTATGTCGTGTGACCATTAGAGCCAAGCACACAAGCCATTGTACCTAATGCACATACATCAGGCTTCACTCTTCCGTCGGCACTATATCCCATGGACGAAAAGAATGATATTAGTCCTTTTTTATTAACAGAGCCTACTGTAAGCACATCTCTTGCGTCTCCTGGAATACTTATTTTTTTCCACTCGTCATTACCCTCGTTGCCAGCGCTTGTACATAGAATCATACCTTTTGCAGCAATCATGCTTGCGGTACGTGAGATGATATGTGTCTTGCCGTTGAGGTCCTTATGCAGGAGTGATTGATGTGGCTTGTCAAAGTGATAGTAACCGAGTGAGGAGTTGATAATGTCAACGCCTACGCTATCAGCAAATTCTATTGCAGCTATCCAGTTGTCTTCCTCCACAGGCTGTTCTGTGTATGCGTCTTCAGTACGGAGCAGCCAGAATGAAGCTTCGGGAGCGGTTCCGACAAACACATATTTCTCGTCGGTTGCCATGCATGATAGAACCCTTGTACCGTGGTTGTGCTCTGCAAAGATGTCGTCATTAGGGTTTACGAAGTCTCGTACACCAAGAATGTTTACATTCTTTAGGGCTGGAATGACATCCACATTGTAGAATCCTGCATCAACCACGGCAATGGTGATGCCCCTGCCTCTGTAACCCATCTCATGAAGATGAGTGCCGTTGAGTATGCTTATCTGGCTGGTGCCCTTGCCGAACACCATTATGGAATCGTGTTTTTCTTGTTCGTTTGTTATGAGTGATTGCCTGTCTGATTTGCGTGACTCATGTGGCTTGTCTATTGCGACCAGTTCTACCTTTGTTACGAAATGGTAGCTTTTGAGTATATCACACACAGTTGTGTCTTTAGTGGCAATCACGAGTGTGTTGTTCCACTTGCTTCCGTGAATTATCTTCACACCGCAGTCACGTATAGTCTCTATGTATTGACGACTGATAGGCAAGTCTGTCTTGTCAATCTTAATGCCCTGTTTGTTGCGCCTTTCGATTGCTTTCGCCGAAAGGTACTGCTCAGGGTGAAGAATGGAATAGTCGTTGTTCTTCTTGTCCCTCAGTGTGACTCTGTACTTATACGTCGTAGCCGAGTCCCCAAATTCTTGTTGCGCAAAGATATTGGCAACATAGCAAAGCATTAGCATCACACACAATCTTCTCATAACTTAGGCCTTTTTCCTTGTAAAACGTTGATAAATGTATCACGGTCGCGGTCTATGTAGTTCAGTTCGTACTGTTCAATATTGAGGCTTTTTACACCCGTAGCCTCGTGTATGCCGAAGTATTCTTTCACAATGCACGCCATGTTCTTGGCAAGGTCTGTGTTTTTATTGTTGATAAACAAACAGCATTTCTTCATCAGCACTTTGTTGTCTTGCAGAAGTTTTAGGTTCTTGAAGAGAACAAAGTAGGTTAGTGGCGTATCTGTCTTTAATAGAAGGGCAATGCGTTCTCTGACATCAATGTCGAAGGCATTGAACAACCCTTCAATCTGCTCTTCTGTCACCATGAGTGGTACGGACATGTTTAGCAGGCTTTTTACCGCGTCTGGATGTTCACGTTGCAAATATAAGGAAATTTGTTTTACATAGTCGTTATTAAAGTCAATTTTTTTTTCTTTGGCTAAATGTTCTATTGCGATGATGCATGCCAGGAATGCTTGTTTCTTATGCTTTATAAGATGATAATAGGTCTCCCAAAACAAGTCGTTATCCAACTTGCACAAATAGTTTTTCCTCAGCGATGTCTGAATCTTTCTGAAGTCAAGCACATTCATTCTGGATAGGAACCTTTCCATTCCTTCCCAGTCTTGCATCTCTATAGATTTGTATGTTAGGTCGGTTATTGTCATAGTTATTGATTTTTAGTTTTTATAGGAGGACTAAAGGTTTTAGCCCTCCTTGTTTTCTGTGCCTTACCTCGTTAGCGAGAATTTCATGCTGAATCCAAAGTCTGCTGTTATGGTTGGATAGGCAGAAGCTGATACGAGTGGTACGTTTTTCTGCCAGTCGAGATAACCGCTGAGTGTGAGCAGACGTGAGAATGTGTAGTCGGCAGTCATAGCCAGCTTGTATGCCGTGCTACCGCTTGTGGCAGTAGTGGTGGCTGTGGCTATGTTACGGTTGAGTGCGCTCTGCATCCTGTATGAGAAGTCACAACGTATATTGAGGTCATGACTCACACCGCCTACTCTGCGTTGCGTCTGTTTTGTCTCTTCCTTGCTGTTCTTGTTCTTTGAGTTCTTACGACTCTTTGACTTTGGTGTAGCGCTCTGTATCTTCTTTGCTCCGAAGAGTTCGATGTCCTTCAGCTTGTAGCCGAAGCCGATGACTATGTCGTTGGAGTAGTTCTCCGTGAGAGCCACGCTTGTCATACTGAGGTTCAATGCCCTTGACTTCTTGTATTCCATCTTGGCTGTGAGACCGCTGTTGAGCGTCATGTCCACACCGATGAGTGGTGAGAATGTCTCGTTGATGCTCACTGTTGAGACGTTGTAGATGGAGCTTGGTATTGGGTTGCCTGTAGTGACGTCCGCTATGAAGCCCATGTCGTCCATATACTCCATGTAGCTTGAGTATGTGTTGTACGAGCCGACTGAATACACGCTCTTGTAGGCATGGTTGATGTTGAAGCTCTTGAAGTGGTTGGCAAACCAGTCAATCTTTGTGAGGCCAGAATACTTGATAGTCCAGTTTGGCATGATGCTCGCAATGGTAGGGAAGATGTCAAGAGGACTGCTGAATGCATTCTTACCGCTGTAGGCGGCAAGGAATGCAGGAATCATTACGTCTCCTGAATACATATCCACTCCTCCTAACTCTGGGTTGTACTTCTGTCCTGCATACTTGCCTGCATTGAACGGATATACCGTATTAGCATATTTTTGCTCAATCCTGTCCTTCATTATTGGAAGGTATTCGAGGAACTTGTCGAATGGCTTTGAAGCATAGCCGTTGCCGATGTTTCCAGAACCAGCAAAGGCAGTGGAGATAGTGAGTACGGTCATGTTGAAGCTACCGCTCCTTGTGGAAGGCATTCCATCGTACATGAACTGTATGCTCTTTGACCTGTTTGTCGTGCGACTGCCATGAACGTCAATCTTGAAGTCCTTGAATGGTTCAAGTGTCATCTTCAGTTGTAGGTCTTCTGTTCCGCTCGTTGTGGCTGGCGTAGTAATGTTTGGGTCATTCTGCATGAGCCATCCGTTACGTGCTGCCTTGTTGATGTAGCCGTCACCTACCATACCAAATGCGAAGTCGAGACCTGGGGATAACATTCCGTTCACACCCTTCTGACCGAAGGCATCGCCTATCTCTGTCTTGAAGCCAGGGAGCGTGAGTGCGTAGGTGTTCTTGTATGATATGCTGGCGTTGCGCAAGAGCATAAGCACACGTGTAGCAGCTTGTGCTACTTTGAACAACTTGTTCTCACCCAATGGTTGTTTGGCAATGACGTTTAGCTTTATGCCTACCGTGTCAAGGTTCTTTATCTTGATGGTATTGGCATCCACCTTTGAATATTTCAGGTCGTATGTCTTGCCGCTCTTAGTTGTTGCACGCACGATAATACGCTTGGAGTTCTGTCCATGTTTGACCTCGGTTGATGTGGAGTCATTGAGGACTATCTCCTGATTGAAGCCCTTGTTCTTCTT
>CAMOVB010000094.1:0-10990 GCA_946626925.1 uncultured Prevotellaceae bacterium | reverse complement strand
CCTTCATCTGGGGTATGGCAGGCGAGAACCTCTACTACAACGACAAGGACAACATCCCTGTGATTGATATTAGGTAATGCCCCACCCCAACCCCACGGACCCTCCCCCAACCCCTCCCTTTCAGGGCGGGGAGTAGATACCATAGGAGCGAGGCATCCTTATAGGCAATCACATTATTACATATTGCGCCGTCTTTGGCGCACACACAGAAAGCATTGACGCTCCGTCAGCCAAAGCCTGACGGAGCGTCAATTATTTTCTGACGGAGCGTAAACATATTTTGTACCAAGTAAAACACAAACATAATTTCATTCTACGTTTGAGTACTATCCAAACAACGTTCAGGACATTCATACGTATCATCGACCTCAATCATACGTATCATTGAAGCCATTCATACGTATGACGCTTTTTCGGCATCCAATTCATGTCTCCGTTTAACGGTCGTTTAACACCCATTAAATACGCATTAAACATTCATCAAAGACATAGCCACTGTGTCCCGTCATCACTTGCCCATACCCTTCAAGTATGTGTATTTACCATTCACACACCTTGAAGCTTTGTCCCATTGTTTTGGTAAATGCAAATCACCCGTTGTGTCCATGATAAGAAGATAATACTTTGAGCTCGTGTTAACTCTATACATAAAGCCGTTGTCATCCATTCTTTGTTCATGTTCTTTCACTCTACGGAATTGTACATTAAAATTCTTTGGTGCCTTACCTTCTCGCATCTTGTAGTTCAATGTTCCTATAACATCACGCACCTCAACATCAATAAAATCAATTTCAGAGTCTGTCAATTCAAGATTACAATATCCCACATCAGGATGAAGCTTCACATACTCTACCGTAGCGTCCAATATACGTTTAGATATATCATCATATTGTTCCTTTGACTCAAACTCATAAATCACTCCTTCCGTACTTGAAGGATATGGTGCGCGATTCTCTGGATAACATATTACAGAATACATTTCATCTGCCACATCCTGCGTGAGAACGGAATCACAATAATAGCTGACATTGCGATGCTTAATGCCTTTAAGTATTGGCTTTACATGATTCATATAATCCTTGACATCAATATACTTACGCTCTGCAACAACCGAATCGATGGAACAGTAATATACAAGAGAGTCCGTATATATAGGCATAGGGCGAAGTTCATTCCATTTAAAATTGCTTATTGACCATATCGCAGAATGATGAAAACGAAGACTTTCTTTTACATTTTTTCTTACACTTGAAGGTGTAACCTCTCCTGAATCCTTCCAGTCATCATCCCTATCCATCACAATGGCATACTCCACATCATCAACGATAGGATTTGCCTCACAGCTGTCAAGAGCTTTACCGTTCATCCTTTTATAAACATCCTGCAACTTACGATGCCACTCCACACGACAAGCATCAACGGCACCCTTTGATAATTCTTCACATACTTGTGTCATTCGCTTACTCAACTCAGACCTCTTAAAGGTGTCCCAATTATCAACAACTCGTCCTTGCCTATCAACCATGACGGCATTATCATCGTTTACATCATAGAGTGAAATAGTTACCGCAATACGAGTTGCTTCACCATCCCCAGCAGTATATATAACTCGACAGCTACCTAATTTCGTTGAATCCGCATAACGACACAACTCCATTATCTTAGGATTCTGTGCGCTTGCATACTGACCTGCAATCAGCAGCATGAGTGTAAATATAATATTTTTCATAATCGTTTCCGTTTTTATGTTTAGTAAAGATTAGGCGAACAAGCGATTTCCACTTCATGACGTATCTTGTCGCCCCTTGCCTTTATATCATTTATTATTCTGTCCATATCTATCTCTGCCATATAGTCCTGTGGCATCCGTCTGTACTGGCGAGCGTCATGATGTTCTATCACCATTGAATCCACGTTAGCCTCATTGACCGTAGCCACCGTGTCATTAATCTCAGCCTTGGCTATGGCTTTTGGAATGTTATGAACCTTGACACGTTGTACAACTGGCTGTACCACTTGTTGCTCGGCATTGTCTGCCATCTGATGCTTAGGAGAGTCGTACACCACACGTTCAATCTCCTGAACAATATTTGTAGTGTCATTCTCTGCCACCTGTTCCGCCACTTGGTCATGTCCATTCAACATAATACTTATTGTGACGACAACAGCAATGGATGCAGCTATACCGAGACTTCTATATAGCAGAACCTTAGGTTTCAGTTCCACTCTCTTTGGCACATCAGCCAAAGGAGCGGTCTCCATGTGTGGAGCATCATCGACTTCCACACGCTCTGCATCAAACATAGCAAACATCTCCTTGTATTCCTTCCACTCGTCTTTCACATCATGAGTGCGGAAATAGTTGGCAAGCATAGCCTCCTCCTCAAGGGAAGACGTACCATCCATGAAGTGACTGAGCATCACCTCCACCTGTTCCTGTGTGTATTGTATGTGTGTTGTCATCTTTTGTTCCTCCTTTTTAGTTCATCCAACAACTGGCGTCTTGCTCTTGACAGAAGTGTCGATACCGACGCCTTACTGATTCCAAGTATTAATGCAATCTCGTCAAGCTCACGATTCTCAATCTGGCGCATCCTGAGAATAATGCCCGAGGTACTCGGCAGATTGCTAATACGCTTATCGAGCCATGTCTCCAGTTCCTTATACTCAAGCATGTCTGCCTGACTCTCGTTACTCACGACTTCTATTGTATCGTCAAGTCTGACATCCGATCGCCTTGTTCTTATCCGATCAATGCAACAATGCTTTGCCATGATACCAACATAAGCGTCGATACGTGAGCCGCACTCTACAGCCTCATGCATTCCCCAGAGCTTCAACATGACATCCTGCGCCACGTCTTCCGCATCGTCCTGCGAAAAGCCGTAAAGGATAGCAATGCCATGTGCCTTGCTCCTCAGCCTATGTGCTATATGTTCAAATTCTGATTGTTCCATTTTGTTTTCATGGATGATTGTTTGCTTCATCCGACTATATAACGAACGAAGTATTCATTCTTAAACAAGAAAAACAAAAAAATTTAACTTTGCTTTTCAAAAAAGAGGAAAGTAAAAAAGCCTCCCACGCAAGGAGGGAAGCTTTAATATACGATATATTAGTCAGTTGAGCCAAGAGATTTGAAGTTCATTTAGGAAATGATACGAGTAATCTCCAACTTATAGCTTTTAATTTTTTAACTTTTAACTCTTGCATTGTGAAGAATGCCCCCCCGAAGGGTCTCATTCTTCACAATGCAAGTTATATTCTTTCCACAACGAGTTTGATGAGGTTGTCGATGGTGTTCTTGTAACCTGTGTTTGCCTCCTTGATAAGGCGGTTGGCAATAACCATGCAGACAGTTGTGGCACGGTGTCCCTGAAGACGTGCAAGACCAGCAAGGGCAGAAGACTCCATCTCGAAGTTGGTGATGCGGTAGCCCTTGTACTCAAATGACTCTACCTTCTCATTCTGGTTAGGGTCTGCAAGTGGCACACGGAGTTCACGTCCCTGTGGACCGAAGAATCCTCCACATGCAATAGTAACACCCTTCACACAGTCACCATCACCACAGATACGTGCTGTAAGCTCAGGATTAGCATCGATTACATATGGTGCACAGTTGAGCGGATTCCAATGCATGTGTGCCTTAAATGCCTCCTCAAAGGCAAGGTCGCACACCTCATTACGACCAGCATAGAAGTTGAGAAGACCATCAAAGCCGATACTCTTCTCGGAGAGTACGAACGTACCAACAGGAGTGTAAGGCTGAAGACCTCCACAAGTACCTACACGTACAATCTCAAGCGAAGTGAGTTCATCCTTCTCCTCACGAGTATTGAAGTCGATATTCACGAGAGCATCAAGCTCATTCATCACAATATCTATATTGTCACAACCGATACCAGTAGAGACGCAAGACACACGCTTGCCCTTGTATGTACCTGTGATGGTACGGAACTCACGACTCTGGATGTCACACTCGATATTGTCAAAGTGCGAAGCCACGAGAGGCACACGACCAGGGTCGCCAACGAGTATAATCTTATGAGCTATCTGCTCAGGACGTACATGAAGATGGAACACAGAGCCATCCTCATTTATGATAAGTTCTGATGGTGCAAAATACTTTTTCATATCTATTCTGTTTTTATTTTCAAGTTAAACTTTCTTAGTTTTTGAGTTTGTAAGTTTTTCAGTTTTCGTAGGAACTTAAAACTTACTAAAGAATTTTTCAACACAGAGAAAGCTGAGTACACGGAGTTAATCTTGATACAACAGACACTCATTCCCTTCTCTGAGGTCTCTGTGTCCTCTGTGTTTTGATAGAAACAATCATTTTTTGATTCCCGTTTCAAACGAGTAACGAAAGCAAAGGTATATATTTTTTATGAGAATCATGCAACATTTTGTTCACATTTTATATGTATCGCTCAGGACGGCACTCATAAACTATTGAGCTATGCGACAATTACGAGAGCTATAGGAAACAATTTTCTTGATTTTCGTTTCATAATATAAACCGAAGCCTTATCTTTGCACCTCGAAACAACATAAAACAAATTAAGATATGAACGAATACATCCACAAGGTGACATACTACGAGTGCGACCGTATGGGCATCACTCACCACTCCAACTACATCCGCTTCATGGAAGAAGCACGTGTCGATTTTCTTGACCGCATCGGCTACGGCTACGAGAAGATTGAGGCTGAGGGCATCGTGTCACCTGTCATTGAGGTGAAGTGTCAGTACAAGAAGAGCACCACCTTTCAGGACGAGATACGCATAGAGATAAACCTTGGTGAGGTATCTACCTTGAAGTTCACATTCAACTACATCGGTCGCAAGGGTGACGACATCGTTTTCACAGGCAAGTCCACCCATTGTTTCATGGAGAATGGCCGTCCTGTCAAACTCACAGAACGCTACCCAAAACTCTTTGCCAAGGAGTAAAGATTATCTTGAAACGCAGAGAACACGAAGGGCACAGAGGCTATATTTGTCAAAGACAAGAACAATTATCCTCAGCTCTTCGTGTCCTCTGTGTTTATTCTTACACCAGAACTCATCATGAAAAGACGTATCCTGACATCATTGATAGCCATTGCCATACTCATCCCTTTGGGACTCCTTTCACGCCACATCGACTGGCTAACAGAAGAGGTAGGCGATGCTCTATGGGCAATGATGGTGTTCTGCATCTGGCGCATCATACTGGTAAGACGGAACCTAAATACCGTAGCCATCGTAAGCCTTATACATTCATACCTCACAGAGTTCTCGCAACTCATAACATGGCAATGGCTCACGACTTTCCGCACCACCTTCATCGGCCACATGATGCTCGGTCAAGGCTTCCTATGGATTGACTTGGTTGCCCTCACCATCGGCATCGTCTGCATATATCTCGTGTATAAGGCAATAGAGCCAAGTGGCGGTGAGTAATAAGCATAGTACGCACAGAAAAGAACCATACTTATCCACCTTAATCATAATACTTACGCACTCTAAACATCATATTTACGCAAGAGATGTGACACATAATTCAACTTCCGCAAGCTACAGTTGAGAGGTTGAATAATTTATGAATATTCGTGGTAAATTTATGGTAATTCGTGCCCCCAAAAATATTTCTTTGAACTTTCCATTCTATGTGCCACAAAACATTTCGACCTGTACGGTTGTAGTTTTGCACAAAGGTGCATATTAAAAAAAACAGTCAAGAAACAGAACAAAAACAAGAAAAAACATGTTTTTTTTGATTTTATTTGGTTTTTACCATGTTTTTTTAACTGGCCGCACTGCGGCAAAAAACAACATACAGTTTCAACCGTACAGTTCGAAAAAATATCTGCCGTACCCATTGGACACGGCAGATATAAAAAAATAAATGGAATTTTATGAGCCATCACAATCTCAGTAAACCTGAGACTGTATGTAACAGCAATGGCTATTATTAAGTTTTTAAGTTTATGAGTTTTTTAGTTCTTGCGGATATGCTTTCCCATGCTAAACAAACTCACAAACCTAAAAACTTAATAATTTTAGAACTTATAGTCGATTCCGATACCGATAACGTGGTTAGTACGTGAGAATGTATCTGTACCAGGGAAAACAGTTCCCATGTAACCACCCTTATCTGCGGTGTACTCCTTAGTGTAATCAGTATAGAGAGTTACGAAGTAACCAGCATTGAGACGAACCTTGTCGTTGATGTTCCATGCACCACCAAGACCTACGCTGTAGCTATCGCATGCAAATGAAGTGTGCTGCTGATAGTCGTCAGAAAGACCATAGTCAGTACGCTGACCACCACAGCTGATAGTAAACTTCTCGTTGATGTCATACTCAAGACCGAGAAGGTACTCGTTAGTACCACCCTCAAGAGCCTTCTGACGGTCACCAGCCATCTTTGCATTCTTATCATCGAAGAAATGGTATTCAGCAGTTGCACGGAGGCTTGGAGTGAACTCATAACCAACAGCTACAGAAAGGAGTGATGGCATGTCGTAACGAACGTGGTTGCCGTCAAGGTATGGAGCAACGAGGTCAGGACGTTCAGCTACAAGCTGAGCAGGTATTTCCTTTGTGTCATTCTTTGTGTTTATCTTTGTGCGGAACTCATAACGTGCAGCAACAGTAACAGGTCCCTGATGATAGTCAAGGCTCACGATAGGAGCAAATCCCCATCCACGCTGTGTGCAGTCGAGTTTCATGTCTGCAAGAGTCTGGCCATTATGTGTTGTGGCTGTCAAGTTTACACGGCTGTAACCATCATAGTAGTTGGCACGAACACCAACAGCAGCTGCGAGGTAATCTGTAAACTTATATGTGAAGTTCACCTGTCCACCATATATATATTGCTTACCCTTAACGTTAGAGTCGATTGTGTACATATCAGGAGTAACAACATGAGTAGCACCATAAGCCTTCAAAGTCTGCTCAAAGATGCTACCCATAACGAGTGAGTTGAACATAGGCACACCTTCCTTATACTCCACGAAGCCACCACTACCTACGATACCAATCATGGCAGATACAGCAATCTTATCCTTTTTGTATGAAGCAAAGAGTGCTGGAACGATTGGAGCAGATGCCTTACCCTCAAACTTGGTGTTGTTCATATAGTCACCACCCAAGAAATTTGGGATATTTGTTGTGATGTCACGATTCTGCCATGGCTTCTGGAAGTTAAGTGAAAGCTGGAAGCCGTCGTGTCCCCATGCAAGACCAGCAGGATTGCTGTAAGCAGCATCAATATCGAATGATGCACCACGAGCCATCATACGGTCAAAAGCGATGTGATAATTTGTATTTGTCATAAGTCCTCCTGCAAATGCAGAAGACGCAGAAAGCATCATTGCTGATGCCACGATTGAGATTTTGTTCATAAATAGTTTTGTCTTATCTTTGTTTTGTTGGTACAAAGGTAAGATACATTATCCCAATAGTAAGCATGAAGAACGAAAAAACTGACATTTATTCTTAGAATACGACAATTTTGTCCTATCAGATTAAAATATAATCCTATTCCATCTTGTTTCTATACTCTTGAGGAGTCATACCGACTTTCTTCTTGAACAGACGAACAAAATAGGAAGAATCAGAGTAACCAACTGCCTGTGCTATGTCCTGTACAGTCCTGTCATCGGTAACGAGAAGCAGTTGTGCTTTTTCAATCTTCTTCTGGGTAATAAACTGCAAAGGCGCCATTCCAAGTGTCTGCTTGAACTGACGTATGAGATATGGCTTGGTAAGGCAAGCTATATCTGCAAGTTTCTCCACATTTATCTCTTCCTCAAGGTGTTCGAGTATATATTTAAGAACCTTCTGAAGGCGTGGGTCTTCCGTCCACATCTTAGGCTTGGCATCTACCATGAACTTGGAGAACACGATATATACCATACCTCTCAACTGTGCCCTCTGGTACAGGTGCATACCTCTGTATCTGGACGAGAACATGGAGAATGCCTCATGATTGTCATAACCCTCTGGGTCGGAATGTGCCTGCTGTATTGCCAGTTGTGGGAACGCACGACAGAAATAGCGGAAGAGGAAGAGAGCGTCATCCTCAACAGGCACCTCAACTGGGAAGTCGTACATATCAAACAAATCTGTCTGATGCTTCAACTCCTCAAAGACAAAGAGGTAATACAATCCTGAACCCGGCTCACACACATAGTCATGCTTGACAAATGACGGAACAAGGTAAAGATGTCCAGGAGTGACTTCTATGGTCTTGTCCCGAAGCATGAGTTTGCCATGTCCCTTCTCGACATAGTATATGCGGGCAAATGGTGACTCAAGACCATTTACCATCCATCTGCGATGTGACTCTACATATCCGAGATTCAGCACCAGAAGGTCAAGTATGTCAAGCTGCGAAGAGTTCAAAGTGTTCTGTAAGTTTTTGAGTTTTTGAGTTTTTAAGTTATTGATAGAGGCATAGGAAGCTATAGGATAGAAGAGGTTGTAAGAGGATTATTCCTAATTACTCATTCCTCATTATTAATTACCCCACCTCTGCTACCGCCAAGAGGTAGTTCTTGAGGTTGCCAGCCTTCATTATCTTCTTGTATAGTTTCCTGCCAAGTGTTGGCTCCATGTACTCCCAGAAGGTACGAATCTTACCGAGGAGCTGGTCCTCGCTTGGGATTACGGAACGATGATGTTCCAAGAGTTCGTCATGAATACGACGTATGAGCTGGAGACGTTTCTGTTCCGTCCACTCCCCTCCTTCAGCATATTCACGGGCAAGACTCGGACGGGCAAGAAGTCCACGGCCAATCATTATGCCTGTGAGCGAAGGATAAGCCGCCTCTATGCGGCGAATGTCATCAAGCGTACACACATCGCCATTATAGATGACTGGATGCTGAGACTGCGCAAGTATCGCCTCAAACTGCGCCATATCCACATCGCCCTTGTATTGCTGTGTGGCAACACGTGGATGAACGGCGATATTGACAAGCGGCGTGTCGTTGAGAACAGGAAGTATATCCTTCCATTCTTCTGCCGACTCATCGCCGAGCCTCATCTTTACGGAGAAGCGTACATCGGGAGTAGCATTGACTATGTCGCAAATCTCACGCACCTTGTCAGGATGAAGGAATAATCCCGCTCCCCTGCCGTGACGTGTCTGAAGCGTGAACGGACAGCCCATATTGATGTCTATACGGTCGTAACCATCCCTTCGCACGGCATCAAGTACGGTACGGAACTCGTCTCCGCCATTGGCTATTATCTGAGGGATGACATCCACGCCTTCGTTGAACTCAGGACGTATGTCCCTCAGGTCCTTTGAGCGTAAGCCACCATGCTCAAGACGAATGAACGGAGTGTAGTATGCCGCCACGCCTCCCACAAGACGATTGTGGATACGACGATAAGCATCTTCCGTGAATCCCTGTAAGGGAGCGAAGAATAAATTCATAATTCATAATTCAGAATTCATAATTCAGAATGCATAACTCAGAATGCATAATTCAGAATGCGAAACCAAGAATTCAGAATTCAAAACCAATAATGCAAATTCAAAATGCAAAATAACGTCCTTACCGAATGGTAAATTCTGAATTTTGCATTTTGAATTATTAATTCTCATTCAGCTTCTCCAAAGTAGTTAGTATCTGCAAGCTTGATAAGATACTGACCATACTGGTTCTTCTTCATAGGCTCTGCCACCTCACGAAGCTTCTCCTTGGTAATCCATCCTTGACGGTATGCGATGCCCTCAAGACACGCAATCTTGAGACCTGTACGCTTCTCAAGTACCTCGATGAATGTACTTGCCTCTGAGAGCGAGTCATGTGTACCTGTGTCAAGCCAAGCGAATCCACGACCGAGGAGCTGTACCTTGAGTGACTTCTGAGCAAGATATTCCTGATTGACAGTCGTAATCTCAAGTTCACCACGTGCTGAAGGCTTGATAGTCTTTGCAATCTTAACCACAGAGTTAGGATAGAAATAAAGACCCACAACAGCAAAGTTACTCTTTGGCTTAGCCGGTTTCTCCTCGATAGAGAGACAGTTGCCTTCCTTATCAAATTCTGCCACGCCATAACGTTCCGGGTCGTTCACCCAATAGCCAAAGACGGTTGCCTTGCCGTTCTTGGCATTCTCCACGCTCTCCTTGAGCATTCCAGAGAATCCACGTCCGTGGAAGATATTGTCACCAAGCACGAGACACACGTCATCATCGCCAATGAATTTCTCGCCTATGATGAATGCCTGTGCAAGGCCATCAGGTGAAGGCTGTTCTGCATATTCAAAGTGTACTCCGTAATCAGAACCGTCGCCAAGGAGACGTTTGAATCCCGGGAGGTCGTAAGGAGTTGATATGATGAGGATATCCTTGATACCCGCAAGCATAAGCACGGATATCGGATAATACACCATTGGTTTATCGAAGATAGGAATGAGCTGCTTGCTCACGCCCTTAGTGATTGGGTACAGACGAGTACCGCTGCCACCAGCCAATACGATACCTTTCATTTTTTCTTTTTTTTGAACTATTCCTTTTTTGTTTTTCAAAATTTACCGACAAAAATACTATTATTTATCCAAATCACAAAAAAATGCACAGAAAAAGTTTTCCAAGGATGATGTTGGCGCATATTATTCCTCCAACAATAGTCAGTACATCGCCTGTATATTCATACAGGAGTTAATAGTTATCAGTTAAAAGTTAAAAGTTGAGTTAAGAAGTTTGAAGTTCTTGTATGCAACATGAGTAATCCCAACTTTTAATTTTTAACTTTTAACTCTTGCATTATGAAGAATGAATAATGCAAGTTAGTCAGTACTTCACGCCTACACAAAAAAGTTGCAGTAGCCTGTCATCACGACAACCTACTGCATAGTCAACAATAATAATATATTTCGAACTTTCACATAATAATCATTGTCTGTATTTCATACAGAAGTTAAAATTATAATTCAAGTTTAGCTTGTAGTTAAATTGTAGTTAAAATGGAGTTATATAGGAAG
>CAMOVB010000093.1:0-11008 GCA_946626925.1 uncultured Prevotellaceae bacterium | reverse complement strand
GTACGTATTCTATCACCGTCCACCACGAGGCTTTGGTAATGCCCGTCAGGCAATGGTTGCTCCAGTCAAGATTACATGGGACAAGAAGCCAGTAGCCAAGGGCGGTGTAGTACGCATCACAGGCTACGACCCATACGTCAAGGGTAATGAGTGGACTGCAAAGGCAGCCAACGGTGACCACTACACTGGTGCAGAGGTTACTTCCGAAGGCTTCCAGATTTTCGGTCTTCCACCTTACAAGTGGTACTCTGCAGGTATTGCCTGCTACCTTAACGACAACAATGCCATGCAGGACCAGCGCGATGTGTGGAACAACTCAATGGATGTTGCAGGATTAAAGAACGGTGCAATAGTCGGCTTTAAGTACTTCGGCTTCGGTGGACTTGACAAGGACACTAAGGGAGTAAAGGCTTTCGAAGGTACAAAGAGTGGCGACGGCACTGAACTCATAGTACGTCTCACACCTAACGGACAGGGTGCGTTCAAGGTACGCGTAATGCTCGACGGACCATACGCCAACAGCACATGGAACGGTAAGGAGATTGCCGTAATCAATGTTCCTGCCGATACAAAGAAGGAGGCTCAGAACTTCCGAGTAGCCGTACCTGCAGTAGAGGGTCTCACTGGCAAGCACGCTATCTACCTCGTGACTGAAGGTCCTGAGGTCAAGGAGCCACAAGCACCACGTTGGGGTCGTCCACAGCAGCCACAGCGTCCGTTCGGACTCTATGACTTCCACGGACTTGCATTCACAAAGAAGGGCGGTCACTGCGGTCGTCCACATGTACCAACAGTAGAGATTACGGTTGACGGAAAGGCTCTCAACATCCCATCTGCACCTATTCTCTCAACTAACCAGAACGGTTACACAGAGAACAACCGCTACCAGGTATATGCAAAGCTCAACGCTAACTCAGTCATCAAGGCTACATCTTCTGACCCATCAGTCAAGGTACAGGTAGGCAAGATTGCTGACGGTCGCGCTACTGTCAAGTGTACATGGAACGGAGTTGATAAGATATTCCTGATAAACTAAACACGCCCTACATGGAGGGTGAATATAAACAAAAATCCGCCGGAACATCGATAAGATGTCTCGGCGGATTCTTTATTCTTCATTCTGTTATATTCATTTTATAACAACCTTCTTGCCATTTACGATGTTGATGCCGCGCTGGAGCTTTTTGATGCGCTGTCCTGCGAGGTTGTACATGATGTTGTCAGTGCTGTTCTTTACACTTGCAATGCTTGTAGGTACTTCGTCGTAGATATTGATTGTCAAGTCATACCAGTTGTACACATCATCACCATCTTTCTGGTTTGTATAGTAGTACTCGCCAAAGGCAGTGTTGTTTGCGCTCTTCAATGTGTATGAACCGTCGTCGTTTGAAGTCAGACTGTAATATGAAGGATAATAGTATTCCTCATCATATGTCTCTTCATTAAAGCCCCAGTCAAGGCCGTTATTCTTCATACCCACAGTAGAGAATACGTATGTGGTAGTTTTGTCATTTGTTGTAAAGTTCTTAGTGCAGAGGTATGCGTTCTCATTCACATAGAGCAAAGAGGCATCTTCTTCATCCATGTCAAACTCAATCCAGGCATCGGGATTAATTCCACTCACACCCTTGACAAGTATGTAGTCCTCTCCGATTAAAACCTTGGAGTCACGTTCGAAATCGTAATCAGAGCCGTTCATGCACTTTGCACTTATTGTGGCCTTCTTCATGCCCAGCTCGTATGTTGCCTGAGGTATAAGGTTGAGATTAACGAGTGTATAGGCATCATCGATTGGAGTCGTCTCGTTCTCTGCGTATAGAGCCAATGCTATGTTATCTGGAATATACAATATATCGTCTTTAGCAACGTAGTAAGCTCCAAATGTATTACTTCCGTTTGGATAGATATTATAGCCTGTGTAATCCTCATTAATGCCATACTCTGATGGTCTAAGGTAGATATTTACATTCTCGTTTTTCTCGTTTGTGTAGAAAGCGATAGGCTCATCGCACCTGAATGTGATAGAGTCTGCTCCATATTCCTCGGACATAATGTTTGTACCCTCTTCAACTGTACCCTCGATTATGCCCTCTATATCGTCGTAAGGCTTCAGATATGCCTTCTTGCCATTAACCTTATGGCTTGCACCGTCGTACATATTTTGTACCATGAATCCACCATAATATACAGAACTGTAGCGCCAAGTTTGTTCTGAGTAGTCGGCGGTCAGTTTGATGTTCTCGTCGGCCTTCTTGATGGACTTGATATTCTTCTTTGTTGTCTGTGCCATTGGTGCCTGATATGCTGTAATCTTAGCATCCATACCTGCGAAAGGACTGCGCTGCTTCAAGATATTTACCTTCTGAGACTCTTGGAAAGGAGACTTCTTCGCACTTACTTGTGCATAAGCACTAATTGTTGCAAAAGCAACAAATGTCATGAGTAATGTTTTCTTCATATTATACTATTGTTTATTTCATATGTTATTGTAGTTACTATATGTTTGTTGTAAGGTCGTTTTATATTAATGCCCCAAAACAATCACGGTGCGAAGATAGGTGTTTTTTGACAATCTGTCAATGCTTTTGGGGGCTTTATTTACGAAATGTTGGTAAAAATATATTTTTTTTCTTTCATTTTCTTGCTTCCTTTGGCGTAATGCCAAACTGCTCCTTGAAGCATTTTGCGAAATATTGGGAAGAACTGAAGCCTACCTTGTAAGCTACTTCTGCGATGGTGAGCGTTGTGGTCTGCAGGAGGCGGCGACCTTCGTTCAGTCGTATATTGCGTATGTATTCTGAAGCGGAGCTTGTGTCAGAATATTTCTGGAAACGACGATAGAAGTTTGAACGACTGATGTTCATGTCTTGTGCCAATTGTTCGTTGCCGTAGTTTGCGTTATCAATATTCTGCATTACGAACTGACGCACCTTCTCCATGAACTCCTCTGCTTCTCGTTGTCTATACTCTGTGCTGTCAAACTCGTTGGCGGTATCTGATTGTTCTTGTGTGACACTGGTGGTAGGTGTTTCTTTTGCATTCTTTCTGCGAGTGAAAAAGAATGCAATGGTACAGAACAGCGCAAGAACTGCTAACACGACGCAGACGATATAAGGCGTTGGCATCGGCACACGGAATGTGCGGAGTGCCTGTGGTTTAGTCCATCGTCCGTATTCATCGCGGCACTTCACCTCAAGTGTGTACCTGCCACAGGAGAGCGAGTCGTATGTAATCTCATTGTTACCTGCTTCTGTATATTTCCATTCTGTTGTGTGTGCAAAAGGTGAGAAACCTTGCGTAACAAAGCGGTAAGCGTATGAAATAACGCCAGAATGCAGATGGTTGAGTGTAGATACGTGTGTGGAATCAATGAGGACGATATGTTCGTCAGATTGTGCCTTGTCAAGTTCCTTGCATGGAGCAATGACGAGGAAAGCGCCGATACCACCTACGCATACACTGTCACCTGCGAGGGTGATGTCTGTAAAGTATTCGACATCGATGTGTGGCTCATTGGCATGAATTACTCGCTCTGCTTTAGTTCGTGGATTGCTCTCCGTGATACTTTTCTCTGTCAATGTCCATTGATGTCCGTGTTTGTCTGTTATGGATGGTAGAGCGTTCGGAACAGTTGAGAATGTGAGTTTATTATCCTTCCAGTCCACAAGTCTGACGATACCCACGGAATCCGTGAGTTGTTCCAACTGATGTTTGTGGTAGTCGTAACGCATCACTTGCTTCTCTGTTCCGATAAGCAGTTTGCCTGAGCCTATGTCGTTTAATGCACTTATGTAGTTTGGCACTTTACCCTCAGTACACTCTTCCCAGTGTATTTGCATTCCCTCATGCCATGCGTGAATAAGCCGTTTACCGTTGCACGTCCATACTCCGGCTTTGTCATGGCATTTTGCCAGTACCTTTTGCGTGGAAAGAGGAGCGGGTGATGCGTTGTTAGCCATGAAGGACATTTCGCCAGTCTTTGCGTTGTATAGCGAGAGACGTGTTCGACGCTGATAAATCCAGTAGTAGTCTCCTTCACGGACAATGCGGTCAACCATAACCTGATACCCAAGCTTTGATGTCATGGCTTTCACCTCGTGACGCTTTATTGCGCCTTGTGTCCATGACAGAGCAAAGGTGTGTGGCGAGTTGCCCGGAACCCAAATATTGCCCTTGTTGTCACTGATGATTTTACCAATCAACTTTTTCTCTGTCGGCAGGAAGGCTGTTGTGGACAATCGTGTTATGCGGGCGCCGTTGACTGTGTAGGCATATATGTCATCCATGGTACTTACCCACATTATGTCATGTTGTGTGTCAAGCACCATGTTATTCACTTCCTTGCTGAAGTTGTTTGGCATAATCTGATCATCCTGAACCGTGATGCGTCCGTTCTCCTCGTACTTCACCACGCCTTTGCCCCATGTTCCAACCCAATAGAACTTACGGTCTTTGCTTTCGACGATGTAGCTTGCAGCGGCATCTAAGTCCCAAGGACGTTTCTCGAGAGCGTTCGTAGCTTTCTTGATACGGTAGATACCGCCACGGAGTATTGTTATCCACAATGTGCCTTTGGAGTCAAGCATCATCTCCTTCACTTCCTCACGGCTGTTTGTGCCGATGTTCAGTTCCTTTTCAGCCTTACCGCCTTTGTCGAACTTTATGATGCTCTGTGCTACACCGACCCACATCTTGCCGTCGCTATCCATGCAGATGCAATTTACCTTCTTGCGTAGGAGTAGCGGATGTGCCACATTCTTGATTTGCTCTGTCTGCTTATCGAGGATATATAGTCCCATGCGTGTGCCGAACCATATCCTGTTGTGACGGTCTTCGCAAAAGCAGGTCACTTCATCATTATCCATGATGCCTTTGCCCACGTCTTTGCTATTATATACCTTGATGTTGTAGCCATCGTCACGACACAATCCTTCACCATTCGTACCATACCAGAAGTAGCCTTCCTTGTCTTGCATCATCAATGCAAGGCTTGGAGACGGCAGCTTGCTTTGCGTTGGCAGTTCACGAAAGACAATGTTATCCATTGATGTACTTTGTGCCTCGATGGATGTGAAATGCAATACAAAAAGTGTTATTAGTAATATGTATTTGTTGTGAAAATGTAACATCTGACAGTTTTTCTTTATGTGTAATTCTGTCGCAAATATACAACAAAATCATTGCATTAGGCATGTGTTGAGACGATTTTATACATTATCTCACCTATATTTACCATACACCGATGGCTTATTACATATCTTTGCGCAAAATTAAGTCATTACAAATTACTCAACTTATAACAATGTTTTTTCAGACTATATCAATCCAAAGTATTTGCAGAAGATGTCTGGTGATGATGGCTCTGACTGCAATGACAGTTACTGTAGCGAATGCTCAGCGCATACAGCAACGCCTTGGACGTGGCGTTGTGGCAGTTCAGAATGGTTCGAGTGTTACCGTCACATGGCGTAGGTTGGCACAGGAACCAGAGAACGCCAAGTATAATGTGTATATAAGGAAGAACGGAGCAACGGACTATGTGAAGATAAACAATACTCCACTCTCAAACACCAACTATAAGACAACTACAACATCTGTACCTCTTGGTAGTGAGGTGGCTGTACGTGTGGTGACAGTCTCAGGCTCTGACATGGCAGAAGGTGAGCTAAGCACTCCGTTCAAGTTTAAGAGTCTCGACCTGAGGAATATGTATATGAACATCTTGTTCAACAACAGTCCTCTTGACAATGCTGGCTATGATACTAAGTTCTGCTGGCCTGTTGACCTCAATGGTGATGGCGAGTATGACTATGTCGTAGATAGAAACTCTACAACGCAGGAGCGTCACTACCTCGAAGCTTACCTTGCTGATGGCACATACCTCTGGACTGTTGACCTCGGACCTAACGAGATGAGTTCTGCAGGACAGGACGACCAGATTTGTGCCTACGACATTGACTGTGATGGCTATGGCGAGGTGCTTGTGCAGACATCTGACGGTACGCGCTTCTGGGACAAGAATAATAATACGTGGGGACTATACGTGAATGGTAGCACCACAGGTGATACGGATGGTGACGGAATCATTGATTACAATACGCAGAGTACAAGGAATGCGCCTAAGTATTTTTCTGTTATCAATGGTATGACAGGTGCGGAGAAGGCAAGTGTGGAGCAGTGGTATGACGAAGCGTACAATCGTACCAACAAGTCTTCGCTCATGGGCGATGAGTACAACCGTCATGTAGGTCACGTCGGTATCTTCTATCATGATGGTGTTCATCCTGCATTGGTCATGGAATGGCACACACGTACCGCATCAGGAGTACATCAGTATCGCAATTCTGCCTTTGCCTATGATTTCTCATCAGGCAAGGCACAGAATTGGCATCAGTTGTTTATGAAGGGTACTGGTGGTCCTGCTTTCCACCAGATTCGTATCCTTGATGCTGATGGCGACGGAAAAGATGAGATGAGTACTGGCTCATACTGTATGGATCATGATGGCAATACTCTATATAGTGCAGGCATTGCACATGGCGATCGCCATCGTACATCGGACATTGACCCAGAGCGTCCGGGACTTGAGACGTTCTCCGTACAGCAGTATGCAGACGATATGCTCGGACAGATTCTCTTCGATGCTGCCACGGGTAAGCCGATACGTAAGTGGTACCTAAGTGCCGTTGGTGATATCGGTCGTGGTGAGTGTATGGATATTGACAAGTCACACCTCGGATGGGAGATGTGGTCAACGATGGACGGCAGCGTGTATGATGCCAAGGGTGACAAGATAACAGGTCTCACAAACACTTATCCTACTGAGGGTATATGGTGGGATGAGGAACTGGACCGTGAGATTGTGCAGTCGTCTGACAGCCATTACAATGTGTATGTGCAGGACTACTATAAGGGACGACTCATTGAGATAGCAAAACTCTCTGGCTATCGCTATATCACGAGCTACGGTAAGCGTGCTAAGTTCTGGGGCGACATCATCGGTGACTGGCGTGAGGAACTTGTCCTCAACCACATGGAGAACGGAGTGAACGTGGGTATCGTGGGATTCACAACCGACTACACGACTTCCGTAAATAACATATACTGCTTGCAGGAAGACCCACATTATCGTGGCGACTGTACTACAAAGGGCTACTATCAGTCTCCTAATCCTGGATTCTATCTGGGATATAATATGCCTCGTCCACAGCTTCCTCCATGTATGGTGACTGACCTTGTGGCAAGGCATGGCGGTGGATGGACTACCTATGACCATGTTACTCCTGCCACTTATACCGACGGCAAGACACTTTTACTTGACCTTACTCTCGGAAATGACAAGGTGACAATGGCAGACGGTGCAAAGCCTGCAACGGTTTATGCCATGCCTGTTAAGGGACAGACCGTCACATTGGACGGTGACGTGACAGGAGACTTCGACACGTGGAAGTCACAGCAAGGAACATTTGTCCTCACGGGTAAGAACACTTCGACTGGTACGACATACATCTCAGAGGGTACGCTCGTGGTTAATGGCGAGGTATCTGGTGACATTGACGTGCGTGCCCGTGGTACGTTGTCGGGTTCAGGTGTTGTGAACAATGTCACGTTTGAAGGTGCAATGAACTATGAGGGCGGACGCATCATGCCGCTTGGTACTCTTACATTTGGCAAGGGACTTACTCTCAATAAGAAAACATATATAGAGATGGACATTGACCAGAAGGCTTTGATAAGTGTCCTTGGTGATTTGAATGTAACATCCAATGTGATATTCACAATCAATAGCACAAATCCTGTTGCTGGTGAGTACAAGCTCATTGAGTATAGTGGTGAGATGACTGGCAGCTTGGATAATATGAGCGTCAGGGGACTTGTGGGTCTCTCATACGATATTGTCAATCACGACAAGGCTGTGTGGCTCGTAATCCACGAACAGCGTGAAGCAACGCAGGGTGTGAAGTGGGCTGGCAACGTTGACGGCAACTGGAACTATCAGACAGAGAACTTCATGAAGGATGAGGCTTCCACTGCTTTCGTTGCACAGGATGGCTTGTACTTCGGCGATGATGCTAAGACAAAGACCGTTCGTGTGGATGAGCTTATGCCGACATCACGCATTGAGGTTGATACCGACGGTACATATACGTTCAACGGCAACGGTGGCTTCTCCGGAACAGGTATGCTCGTGAAGAACGGCACAGGCTCGCTCGTCCTTAATATCAGTAAGTCGGACTATACTGGTGCAACGGTCATCAACTCTGGTACGGTTACGATCAAGGACTTGGCTGACGGTGGCATTGTTTCTCCTTTTGGAGCAGCTTCGGCTGACGCTGATAACCTTCGCATTGGCAAGGCTACACTTGTCATCAACAACAGTAATGCGGCAACGAACCGCGGTATTACTCTCACCGATACGGCAACTATCAGCAACACCTCTGGTACAGTGGCTCTGAAGGGAATAATAAAAGGTAACGGCGTGTTGCGCAAGAGTGGTGCTGGACAGCTTAACATCACGTACGCCGGAACGAACCAGTGGTCTGCAACGATATTACAGGCAGGTACGCTTGCCATGGGTGCATGGAACACTACTTTCGGCAAGGCAACAAGTCCTATACATGTTACGGGCAATAGTGCTATTGTGATGTTTGACAACAATTCATCAAGTGCTGTGCCAAGCGTACAGAACGCCATCACTATTGATGCAGGAAAGACTCTTACCTTCAATGCTGGTAGCCGATGCACGGTGAAGGGCTCACTCCTTGGCGAGGGTACGTACAAGATTAGTTTCCCTTATGTCCGTGGTGACGTATATACAAACTGTTCTAAGTTTGAGGGTACATACGAGGTCGCATCCGGTCAGTGGCGTTTGCGTCAGGCTATTGACCTCTCAAAGGCAACCGTGAAGCTTGGTGCTGGCGTGTATGCTGCAGGCTATAGCTCAGACAAGAACGAAGGTACCTTTACTCACAAGATTGGTGCTTTGTCATCAACGGCAACGGACTGTACGCTCTCTACTGGTACATGGAACGTGGGCTATCTCGGTACTGATGCAACGTATGCAGGTGTGTTCAACGGTTCGGCTGTCATGAACAAGTATGGTGATGGCAGACTCATTCTCACTGGTGCAAGTGCTGGTACGCTCAATATCTACCAAGGAACGGTCGAGGCTAAGAATACTGCTGCTCCGATAACGACAGGAACAATAAGCGTACGCTCTGGCAGTACTCTCGAGGGTACAGGTCAGGTGCAGAGCGTGACTGTTGCAAGTGGTGGTACACTCGGTGCAGGTCGTGGCACATCCCTTATGGTCGGAACACTTACCGTCAAGGGTAGTCTTACGATGAGTGCTGGTGCAATCCTCCGTCTCCGTACACGTTCATCTTCAGTCACGACATCGTCCGATGCCTTCAAGGTGACAGGCAGTGTTAAGCTCACTTCGCCACGTATTGTCATCAGTGCTATTGATGCTGAGCAGACCTATGCTGACGATGCAGAACTGTCGGTGTTCACAGGCACTGGTAGTGTGAGCATCTCGGGAGATGTGACAATTGAGCCATCAGTACCAAAGGCTGGCTATAAGTGGGACATCAGTACGCTCACTACCGATGGCAAGATTCGTGTGGTCGCTGACCCAACTGCAATAGATGACGTACATGTTGACGGCACAAAGAATGTGAATGGAATATATGACCTCTCTGGCAGACCTGTTGTCAATACCGTTCGTCACGGAGTATATATCGTGAACGGAAGGAAAGAGAAAAGGTTCTAACAGACACAGCTATTAATGTTTTTTTAATGAGTAGAAACCTTTTTGTATCATTTGGATTTTGTTTGTTCAGCTGTGCAGTCAGTATCACTGCACAGCCACAAACAAAGTACAACTTCAATGGCAACTGGCAGATTCACTATCCACGGCAGTGCGTCAATCATCATGGCACGGTGGAGACGGTGACGCTTCCTCGTGCATGGAATGAGGATTATGCCTTTCGTGTGGGTATTGCAAGCCTGCCTGATGATACGTGTCGCTACGTAAAGTCGTTTCGTGTTCCTCGTGAGTGGGAGGGTAGGCGCGTGTTCATCGAGTTTGAAGGCGCACGTCAGTCTGCCGAGGTATGGCTCAATGGCAGGTACGTGGGGTTGCACCAGAATGGTGTCATGGCTTTCGGCTTTGACCTCACTCCATATATTGTCTATGACGGGGACAATCGTCTTGAAGTCCTTACTGACAACGATTGGGCTTATCGCGAGAGAGGTGTCAGCACCGATGGCGAGGCTGTGGCTGACGGCAACGGACTGCCACACAACGCTCTGCTTCCTGCCACGTATCAGTGGAACAACAAGAACTTCAACATGAACATGGGCGGTCTGCCTAAGAATGTGTGGCTTCATGTCGTGGGCGATGTCTATCAGACATTGCCTCTTTACAGCAATCTTGGAACAACGGGAGTGTATGTCTATGGCACGGATTATGATATCCGCGGTCGTAAGGTGACAGCCAATGTCGAGTCGCAGGTCATCAATGCCTCGGCTACGTCCCATCGCGTCACTCTCAATGTCGATGTGCTTGACACAGAAGGCAGGCGTGTGGCTCGCTTCTCTGGCAAGCCAGTGAGTGTGATGGCTGGCGACACAGTTACATTGTCTGCATCGAAGCGTCTGAGGAATGTTCACTTCTGGTCGTGGGGCTATGGCTATCTGTACACCGTCCGCACGTCGCTCGACGTGGATGGAAAGGTGGATGATGTCGTAAGCACGAAGACAGGTTTCCGCAAGACTCGTTTTGAGGAAGGTAAGATATGGCTCAATGACCGTTGTCTCATGGTGCATGGCTATGCACAGCGCAGTAGCAACGAGTGGGCAGGCATAGGCATTGATATCCCTGCATGGCTGTCGGACTACAGCAATGACCTGATGGTCAAGTCGGGTGGCAACCTCGTGCGCTGGATGCACGTCACTCCTTCGCGTCAGGATGTGGAGTCGTGCGACCGTGTCGGACTCATACAGG
>CAMOVB010000092.1:0-11024 GCA_946626925.1 uncultured Prevotellaceae bacterium | reverse complement strand
TCTCCACCGAATGTCCACCGTTTCGGTGGACATTCGGTGGAGATACAATGGACATACGATGGTGATGACACGAAGACAGATAAGAGGCTCGACGGAGGAAGATAGGAGATGTAACGGATAAAGAACGAAACATCTACTGACAAATGTCATAGAAAATGTTAAAGACAGATAAATGTAATAAATGATTATTAAATTATCAACTAAGCAGGTGTGCAAAACGACAACCGTACAGGTCGAATAATTTTGCACACCTACTTATTTGACAATTCTTGCAATCACGCTTTTTGATGAAAGACAATGTTTATTGTTACTAAAAAGAGATAAATGCTCGTTTATTAGGATGAATTATTGGTTAAAATGTATAAAAAATGAAAAAAAATATCAAACAGGGGAAAAAAGTAGTTTGATATTTTTTGAATATTCGTGCAATAATTTTAACTTTGCAAAAAATTAGGAAAAAAAAAGAAAATATTCATATATATATTATGCTATAGGACAAGAACCTTACGATTTTCATTGGTTGTAAGGGGAAAGAGTCGAGAGGCTCGAGTCCACCCCAATAGAAATATTTAACATTTCACCTGATTATTCCTGCGCTGCGAAGTGCGGGAATAGTTTTTTTATGGGGTAATGAGTATTTAGCATTATCAGAAAAAACAATATAACATACGTTTAACAGCCGTTAAACAATAAACCAAATGATTGTTTAACGGCTGTTAGATATCCTCCTTTCCGAAGGCATAAATTCGACCTGTACGGTTGAAACTGTATATTGTTTTTTGCCGCAGTGCGGCCAGTTGAAAAAACATGGTAAAAACCAAATAAAATCAAAAAAAACATGTTTTTTCTTGTTTTTGTTCTGTTTCTTAACTGTTTTTTTAATATGCACCTTTGTGCAAAACTACAACCGTACAGGTCGCATAAATTTGCGACTTGAGACTTGACATTCGTTTACAAGTCACTTACTTCCACGAATCCGTTCATTACACAATATACGATGATGTCGGCAAGCGAACGTGCCTCCAGTTTCTCCATGATATGTGTACGGTGGGTGTTTACCGTTGTAGTGCTTATGTTTAGCTTGTCAGCAATCTCCTTGTTGATGAAACCTTTTGCAAGGAGTACAGCGACTTCTATCTCGCGAGGGGATAGGATAAGTTCCTGTGTAGGTGGCTCAACAGGCATTCCGTCCATTGGATGCGGATGTCCCATAAAATGTCCACCCATCGGATGACCTTCCATAGGGTGTCCCATCGGATGTCCTCCTGGATGTGGCATGGCGTTGCCACGTCGCAAGTCAGGACCTGGATGTCCAGGACCATGTCCAGAACCATGGAGAGAAAGAATGGATTTGACAAGCATCTTCTCGCTTTGGCACACGTTGAGTGTCTTCATACCGTTAATCTGCATATCACCATTAACGAGTATTACTGATTTGCGTGCATTGTCGCGGAAGAAAGCCGTGTGTTCGAAGTATATGCGTGATGCTACGAAATAATGCACGAAACTCTTGGATGCAGAAGCATCCCTCAGTTCTTCAAATGAGTTGAACACTTGGATGTCTGCAGGCATGATGTCCTTAATAATCTGCTGAAGGCCTATGCCTACAAGCATATTAGAGTCAATAATCGCAATTGATAATCCGTGCATATATTCTATTATTTACGATTCCGATGTTTTGCGTGTGCAAAGTAAATAAAAAATATTGACATGACAAATCCTTATTAGTGATGATTTTTATATAGTGTGTTATGAAGAGCAAGTATGAAGGTATAATGTCTTTAGTCCATTATTGGTCTAAGGCCCTTGCACACATCAACGTTTTGATGTGCACGATACTTGCACTTAAAGTGTCAATTTCTTCTTTTCGGCATAATTAACGGCAAGCAATGATGTCAACGAAGTAAGATTTTGTGTAATTTTGCGCCACAAAACTAAACCAAAGCAATAATAATGAATGATTTTAAGACGATATTTGAAAGTCGCTATACATGGATAGAGGGCTTCATGCGTAACGTACGACGTTACTCAAACAAGCCAGCCATGATTTTTCCTGAGAAGGATAAGACATGGACTTATAAGGAACTGAACGAGGATTGTAACCGCCTGTGCAACGCACTCGTTGCTGACGGAGTAAAGAAGGGCGATGTGGTTATGCTTCAGATGCTCAACTGTCCTGAGTTCGCATTTGCATATATTGCTTGCCACAAGCTTCATAGCGTGTGCTGTCCTGTAAGCTTCCGACTCAGCGAAGGAGAGATGGCTTTCAATATTGACGATTCAAAGCCAAAGGTAATCATCTGCTGCAAGTCAAAGAAAGAGAGCGTACTTGAAGCTATCAGTCTCGCTTCACACAAGCCAGAACGTCTGGTTGTGATTGACCGACCAACAGATGAACTTGCAACTTCATACGAAGACTATGTTCGTGACTCATCAGCTGATGAGCCACATTTCACATGCGAATACAACATCTACGACGAGACAACTCGTCTCTACACATCAGGAACTACGGGCAAGCCTAAGGGCGTTGCTCTCACAAGCATCAACGAGGTGCTCTCAGCACATGACGTGATGATACACTTCCCGATGTCGTATAAGGATGTGACGATGAACACCACTCCTTGGTTCCATCGTGGAGGACTTCATTGTGCTGGTCCTTGCCCTGCATTCTATGCTGGTTCAACCATCGTCATCATGGGCAAGTTTGAGGCAGACACAACTCTCAAGTACGTAAGCCGTTACAAGATAACATTCCTTGTCGGAGTACCAACAGTCCTTGAGGAACTTGCAGACGAGCAGGAGCGCATGGAGTACAATATCTCCACTCTCAAGGGTATCGTCACTATGGGTAGTCCACTCGAACGAAGTGCATGCATACGCTACCAGAAGGTACTCACACCAAACATCTTCAATGGTTACGGAACGACAGAGACATTCTGGAACACGTTCCTACGTCCATTCGACCTTCCTGAGAACGCAGGAACAGCTGGCGCATCATGTGTTGACGACGATGTACGTGTAGTAAAGGTTTACGAGGACCGCAAGGCTGAGCCAGACGATGTTGTTGCTACAGACGGCACAGAGGTGGGCGAGGTAATAATCTGCTCTCCTGCCAAGTCACCATATATATATTATGGCAACGAGGAAGAGACAAAGAAGAAATACTACCACGGATTCATCTACACCAACGACCTTGCAACATGGGACGAGAACCAGTTCGTGACAATCATCGGCCGTAAGGACGACATGATTATCTCTTCAGGTGAAAACATCTATCCTACAGAGATTGAGGCTGTGCTCAACATGCACCCAAAGGTCAAGGACTGCATCGTCACATCTGTTCCTGACAAGATACGTGGACAGATTGTAACTGCATACATCGTGGTAAATGATGACTCACTTACTCCTGAGGAACTTGACGAGTATTGCAAGCAGAGTCCTAACATTGCTAACTTCAAGCGTCCACGCTACTATCGTTTCACACAGCAGATACCTTTCAACGCAACAGGTAAGAAGTTGCACGTCAAGATTAAGGAAACTGCAGTTGACGATCTCAAGAACGGTTTGCTATATAGGGTATAAAAAATAATATATAATTTAGCGGTGATTTAACATAGTTTGAACAGTTTTCAAATGATGTTAAATCACCGCTAAATTGTTTTCCCAATACACGCACATAAATGATTGATAACGCAAGGAAAACGGGAACGGAAACAAACTTAATAGGTACACCAGCCTTTGACTAATATTAGTCATAGACAACGACTATCGATAGTCCTACCCAACAACTAAGCAGGTGTGCAAAATTATTCGAACTGTATGGTTGAAACTGTATGTTGTTTTTTGCCGCAGTGCGGCCAGTTTAAAAAACATGGTAAAAACCAAATAAAATCAAAAAAAACATGTTTTTTCTTGTTTTTGTTCTGTTTACTTCCCGCTGGTCAGTGAGAAAAGTTCTTGACTGTTTTTTTAATATGCACCTTTGTGCAAAACTACAACCATGCAGTTCGAAAACACTTGTTAAACGGTGATTGAGCAGTGTTTATTTGCCGTTTGAGCCGTTGAGGTCCTTTAGCAATATTGTATCATTGGCTGTGGCATCGGCTATCAACGTGTCAACATAGTCCTTGACATCTGCAGATGAATGGGCAATGGTGTCGTGTCCACTATGGAATATCTTGCGGACAAAGTCGCCAACGGTCATCTTTTCGACTGAAACAGTTGGATAATACTCTTCTTCCCCACCCTTATGCTCCACGCTATGGATAAGTCCGGAATGAATGAGTTCGTCTATGGCATAGGAAACATATATATAAGAGAGACGAGTGTCCTTCACAAGTGTCTGCTTTGTGGTCGATTTGCTTGCTATAAAGTTACGCACAAGGACACTGGCAACAGTAAGCATCACTTGTATCTTGGCACGTAATGACAGTTCCTCAAGTATCTTGTTGTCGTGTATGCTCCATCCCTTGACGAGCATACGCATCTGGAGCACCATGTTGAGCTTAGCTCCGAGCAGACAGATAATCCATGAGATAAGCGTCCAGATAAGGAAGAATGGTATGGCTGCAAAGCTACCATAGACCTTGTTGTAGTTGAAGAGGATGTTCTGGAACTCCAAATAACAGAAGTGCCAAACGGTGAGCGACACGCCAGCCACGATACCGGAATAGATGGCACCACGCCAACGTACGGTTGTCTCAGGAAGAGCCTTGTATATAAGGATAAAGGCAATGCTCACCACAAGACATCGCATGACCCAGTTGGAGAACTTGAAATAAGGATTGACAACTGCCTCCACCTGTCCCGTAACGGCGCCAACCATGAGTATGGCACCTGGAAGGACGATAAGAAAGAACACGTTTAGCGGAAGACGTCCGAACCATCCACGGTTGGTACTTACGTTCCATATCTCATTGAAGATATCCTCAAGCTTACACATGGCATTGTTGGCGGTATAGAGGAGAGTAAGTACAGCCACTCCGAAGATCCAGCCTGAGTTAGCCTTGGTCATCTCCACACTCTTACTGACGGACATGAGTACCTGATCCATGATGTCGCCGGCACCAATAAGGTTCTCTATCTGTGTCCACATCATATCTTCCATGCCAAAGCCCTTTGCTACGGCAAAGATGATGGCAAGTATAGGTACGATAGACATGATGGTACTGTACGTAAGGTCGGCTGCCTTGCGTGTTATCTTCTCCTCAATGAAGAGTTCAACGAGCGAGAAGATTGTGATGAAGAAGCCGACAATGCGTGACTCACGGATTGATTCACCATAGAGTACCCAACCATCGTAGAAGATGAAGCCCAACTTATCTTCTACCTTTATAAACGCCTTGTATATGTCCTTTAACTGAGTCATAATTCAATTCAAAATTCAAAATTGAGACTCTATCGTCCAATTACATTTTGAATTCTCAATTTTTAATTTTTAATTTTTAATTTTTAATTTTCCAAGTGTCTTACTCTCTGCAGGAGCGTAGGATGAGAATACTCCATAAACACTACCAAAGGATGTGGAGTAAGGTTGGCAAGACTATTTGCCGACATACGTTTCAATCCGCTGCTTACAGCCTTGCCAAGTCCGTTGACACGTGCAAACTCGTCTGCCTGCCACTCATGCTTGCGTGAAGATATATTCAGGAGCATGGAGAGTACAACATCCACAGGACTGTAGAGCATGGAGAACACCATGATGTTGACATGGAACGAAGGCTCGGCACATCCTGCAGCATTGGCAATATATGTATTGTCAATAACAAGACTGAAGACATAGAGCATCAAGAGCGTTGTACAAGCACTAACAGCAAGTCCCTTTAGCGTGTGATGATGTTTGTTATGTCCTATCTCATGCGCAAGCACACCGACAATCTCATCCACGGACAACTGCTGTATGAGAGTATCATAAAGCACAATACGCTTGCGGAAGCCGAAACCTGTAAAGTAAGCATTGGCATGAGTACTGCGCTTTGAACTGTCCATCACGTATATGTCCTTGATACCGAAGTTCACCTTCTTGGCAAATGTCTCAATGGCAGTCCTCAGCTCGCCTTCCTCCAATGGTGTCTGCTTGTTGAAGAGAGGAACGATGATGTCAGAATAGAACAACTGGAAGAACATCATGACTGTCATAAGGAATGCCCATGCAGCCAACCAGAAGTATTCTGGGAACAATCCATAGAGGAATACCACAACGGATATTATAGCTCCCATGATAACCACATTGAGAAGAGTTGACTTCACCAAGTCCAAGAAGAAAGTCTTGTGAGTGGAACGGTTGAACCCGAACTTCTCCTCTATGACAAATGTGTGGTAATAGTTGATTGGAATATCTATGACACTTGTGATGACGTATAGAATACCCATAAACATAAGTGCCATGAGAATAGGATTCTCCGATACGCCACGCACCACGCCATCAATCCAAGCGAATCCGCCAAAGGCAAAGAGACCGAGTGTACAAAGCGTGTTGATGATAGTGGTAAACACTCCCACCTTACGGTTGACAAGCGAATAAGCCTGCTGTTTCTTATATGCCTCGTCATCATATATCCCTGACAATTCCGCAGGTATAGGTTGATGCGAAGCCTTATGATTGAGATATGTGAGCGTGATGCTGAGAGCAAACTCCGCCACAACAATTAGAATAATTAAAAAGAACATGTATCAGTTTTTAACATTTAATTTTTAAAATTCATTTGTTTCATCATTACCCATGATTAGCAAAGCAATAATAGCAATTAGAGGTGTAGCTAAGAAACCTATTATAACCCATAAAGCAACATCACGATTACGATGTTTTGCCATTATTGCCACTAATACCAGAAAGAAAATGCCAATGAATAATAGACCAAATATAAAAAAAGGTACAAACATATAAGTAAAATCACATTGTCCGCCATATTCTGAATCGGCATCCAACGCCTCATCCGATTTTTCATCATACTCATTATTAGAAGACCTTTCCCATACCGTTTTACATTTCACATCTCTGAAACGTATGTCATCTTTTATACCAAACTCTCCTGTCTTACACCAAAACACACTATCAGTCAATGGACCGATAACACTATCTTTACATAAACTATCACACAACAAACTATCCGTACAGCCATCCCTGTTTATTAACACGATATAATAGTTTGTCGTATCATAATCACCATGAGGATGTTGTTTTGCAACTATATATTTATCATTACCCCATACAGCATACACCATTCCATAGACTAAAAATTCATCATAGTTACCCTTAGATTTACGGCATATGGATTGGTCTGAGCTATCCTCATAACTAACAACATAATAGTTGTCAACTATTCTATCTATTGTCTCCGCGAAAATATCGCCAGCCCCAACACATGCCGAAATAGCGATGCATAATAGTAACAGCCATAATCCTTTTCTCATACAGATAATTCTGTTTAGTAATTATATCATTTGCAAAATTAGCCATAATTATTGAATTTACAAATGACACAGCAGAGTATTTTGATTTATTGAGCACAAGTACGCATAGTTTCCCTACGAGGAGACTAAAGTCTCTTGCCCGTGAGACTACAGTTTCTTGCACAAGAGACTACAGTCTCACGGGCGAGAGACTACAGTCTCCAATGCAAGATACTCACAGAGACTCATAACATAATGATTTTTAACAAAGAAAGAAAATTATCAAAAAGAGCATTACAACATAAAAAATCCCCGAAAGCCTTATGACTTTCGGGGACGAAATATGATAGTTGGAACTATTGCTTAATCGTGATAAGAAGCGAAGCGCATATCAGGATTGAAAGAACGCTGCTGTACTTCCTGGTAATCCTCCTTAGAGCCGACAACAATCTTCTCGAAGTCGCGAAGACCTGTACCAGCTGGGATAAGGTGACCACAGATAACGTTCTCCTTCATACCCTCGAGTGGATCGCTCTTTCCAGAGATAGCAGCCTCGTTGAGCACCTTTGTAGTCTCCTGGAATGATGCAGAAGACATGAAGCTCTTAGAACCGAGGGCAGCACGAGTGATACCCTGAAGAATCTGAGTAGCTGTAGCAGGAACGGCATCGCGAACCTGAACGAGCTTGAGGTCCTTACGCTTGAGTGATGAGTTCTCGTCACGGAGCTTACGTGCTGTGATAATCATACCAGGCTTCATTGTCTCAGAGTCACCAGCATCTGTAACAACCTTCTTGCCCCAGATACGGTCGTTCTCCTCGATGAAGTCGAGCTTGTCAACGATACCATCCTCAAGATACTTAGTATCACCTGGGTCATCGATACGTACCTTACGCATCATCTGACGTACGATAATCTCGAAGTGCTTATCGTTGATACCTACACCCTGCATACGGTACACATCCTGAACCTGATTAACGATGTACTCCTGAACGGCAGTAGGACCCTTGATGGCAAGGATGTCTGCTGGAGTAATGGCACCGTCAGAAAGTGGAGTACCAGCACGAACGTAGTCGTTCTCCTGTACAAGAATCTGCTTTGACAGTGGAATGAGGTACTTGCGGATGTCGCCAACCTTTGAAGTAAGGATTACCTCACGGTTACCACGCTTAACCTTACCCATTGTTACCTCACCATCGATTTCAGCAACGATAGCTGGGTTAGATGGGTTACGAGCCTCGAAGAGCTCAGTAACACGTGGAAGACCTCCGGTGATATCGCCTGCCTTTGCAACAGAACGTGGAATCTTGACGAGTACGTCTCCGGCAACAAGCTTCTGACCGTCTTCAACAGAGATGTGTCCGTTGATTGGGAATGAGTAAGTACGGAGAAGGTCTCCATTCTCATCCACGATGTGACAGTAAGGAACAGCCTGACGGTCCTTAGCTTCTGTTACGATGTAGTCCTTCAAACCTGTTGTTTCGTCGGTCTCGACACGGTATGTGATACCTTCCTTAACACCTTCGAACTTAACTGTACCGTTGAACTCAGTAACGATAACGGCGTTGAATGGGTCCCAGTCTGCAATGACTGCACCTGCCTCAACTACATCACCATCTGCTGCGTAGAGGTTTGCACCATAAGGTACGCTGACAGTAGAGAGTGGAATACCTGTATTGATATCGAGGAAACGAAGTTCTGCAAGACGACCAACGACAACCTTTCCGTTTGGATGCTCATCAGTTGGACGGTCAATAGTACGAAGTTCCTCGAACTCAAGCTTAGCTGCATTCTTAGCCTTAATCTGTGCGTTTGCTGCTGCGTTACCAGCGACACCACCGGCGTGGAATGTACGGAGGGTCAACTGAGTACCTGGCTCACCGATAGCCTGTGCTGCGATGACACCGACAGCCTCGCCCTTCTGTACCATGCGCTGGGTAGCGAGGTTACGTCCGTAACACTTCATACATACACCCTTCTTGCTCTCACAAGTGAGAACAGAACGGATTTCTACGCTCTCAATGCCACAATCCTCGATTTCCTTAGCGATGCGGTCTGTGATTTCCTCACCTGATGCAACGATAAGTTCGTTGTTTGTAGGATTGACAATATCGTGAACTGAAACACGTCCGAGGATACGCTCTGCAAGACTTGCAACGACACGGTCGCCGTCCTTGAGTGCTGTGCAGACAAGACCACGGAGAGTGCCACAGTCTTCTTCTGTAATAATAACATCGTGAGATACATCGACAAGACGACGAGTCAGGTAACCTGCATCGGCTGTCTTGAGGGCTGTATCGGCAAGACCCTTACGAGCACCATGAGTAGAGATGAAGTACTCAAGCACTGACATTCCCTCCTTAAAGTTAGAAATGATAGGGTTCTCGATGATGTTGTTGTCAGATGCACCTGCCTTCTGAGGCTTAGCCATCAGACCACGCATACCAGCGAGCTGAGCAATCTGGTCAGCAGAACCACGGGCACCAGAATCAAGCATCATGAAGACTGCATTGAATCCCTGGTCAGCCTCAGTCATCTGCTTCATGAGGGTCTTCTTGATCTTCTCGTTAACCTTAGTCCAAGTCTCAACGACCTGCTGGTAACGGTCCTTGTCTGTGATAAGACCAAGCTCGTAGTTACCTGTAATCTGGTCAACTGTATCCTGACCTTCCTGTACGATATCCTTCTTCTCCTCTGGGATGATGATATCGTCAAGCACGAATGAAAGTCCACCTTCGTATGCCTTGCGGTAACCGAGGTTCTTGATACCATCGAGGAACTCACAAGCACGTGCCATACCTACGCCCTTGATAACGCGAGTGATGACCTTCTTAAGAGCCTTCTTACCGATAACCTCATTGACAAAGCCAATCTCCTGTGGGACAACCTCGTTGATGATGATACGACCTACTGTAGTCTCAACGATGTGACGGATTGGAGCACCATCAGCATCAACGTCATTGACGAGACACTTGATAGGAGCGTGTACATCTACGCGGCCTTCATTGTATGCAATGATTGCCTCTTCTGTACCGTAGAATGTGAGACCTGTACCCTTTGCTCCAGGACGAACCTTAGAGATGTAGTAGAGACCAAGTACCATATCCTGTGATGGAACCGTGATTGGGTCACCACTGGCAGGTGAGAGGATATTGTGAGACTGAAGCATAAGAATCTGTGCTTCAAGAATTGCCTCGTTAGAGAGTGGAAGGTGAACAGCCATCTGGTCACCATCGAAGTCGGCGTTGAACGCTGTACATGCGAGTGGGTGGAGCTGAATAGCCTTACCTTCAATCATCTTAGGCTGGAATGCCTGAATACCGAGTCGGTGAAGTGTTGGCGCACGGTTGAGGAGCACTGGGTGACCCTTCATTACGTTTTCGAGGATATCGAATACGACTGGTTCACGACGGTCAACAATCTTCTTTGCAGACTTAACAGTCTTGACAATACCACGCTCGATGAGCTTGCGGATGATGAATGGCTTGTAAAGTTCCGCAGCCATAAGCTTTGGAAGACCACACTCACCCATCTTGAGCTCAGGACCTACGACGATAACCGAACGAGCTGAGTAGTCAACACGCTTACCGAGGAGGTTCTGACGGAAACGTCCCTGCTTACCCTTGAGTGAGT
>CAMOVB010000091.1:0-11140 GCA_946626925.1 uncultured Prevotellaceae bacterium | reverse complement strand
AAGTATTTGCTATGATGATGGTACGCTCCATAAGCTTGTGGCCTGTATGAGGGTCGATAAGCTCAGGGAACTCAGTGAAGATTTCCACAACCTCATTTGCACGCTCACCACAGGCTGCGATGATAACGATATCGGCCTCTGCCTGCTTGGAGATAGCGTGCTGGAGCACAGTCTTACCTGTACCGAATGGTCCAGGGATGAATCCTGTACCACCCTCTACGATTGGGTTGAACGTATCAATAGTACGCACACCAGTCTCAAGGAGCTTGAATGGACGTGGCTTCTCCTTATAGTTGGTCATGGCAAACTTAACAGGCCAATGCTGAACCATGTCCACGTTTACCTCTGTACCATCCTCCTTTTCAAGTACGGCAACGATGTCACGGCACTTGTACTTGCCAGCAGGCTTGATGCTCTTGACCTTAGCCTTTCCTTCCATCTGGAAAGGAACCATAACCTTGAGCTTCTGTGAGTTCTCGATAACCTCTGCAAGCCATGCAGAAGCCTCAACCTCGTCACCCACCTTAGCGATAGGAGTGAAGTCCCACTCACGATCATTATCAAGAGGGTCTGTATATTGACCACGCTTGAGGAAGACACCTTCCATCTTGTCGAGGTCGTTCTGCAGACCATCATAGTTCTTTGACAACATACCTGGTCCCAGCTGTATTTCGAGCATGTGACCTGTAAATTCGACTGGGGCACCTACCTTGAGTCCACGTGTTGACTCAAACACCTGAACGTATGCATCAGTACCCACAACCTTGATAACCTCAGACATCAGACGATCACCACCTGTCTCTATGTAACAGATTTCACCTTGACTTACAGGACCGTCAACCGAGATAGTTACCATGTTGGCAATAACGCCAGAAACTTCTCCTTTTGTCATACTATCTATATCTATGTTTTTTCTTTCTTATTTTGTTTAAGCTGTATTATTCGTCAAGCCTCAGTATCATACTTTTCAACCAGGCTTAAGAGTCTCATGTGAGTCTCTACTTAGTCAATACTTAGTCAGTACTTCAAAAATCGACGAACAACACTTAATGTTTAGAGTGTGTGCGTTTAGAATTTTGCATCTATCATATATATATATTTGTTTGTTAGAGAAACTCCAACTTAGGATTCAAAACTCATAACACTCAACTATCTCCTGAACTCTTCTGGTACTCTTGCCTCGCTACGAAGGTTCTCGATTATCTCCTCGAAACGTCTGCGGCCGAATACAGGGTCAAGCAATCTCCAACGCTCAAGCATCTGTGCCTTGCAGAGATAAGCATAGACAGCCTCAACAGCAAATCCGTCCATGAATGTTCTGTCATCAAGCCACATCCATCTGAGAGCATCTATCTGACGTTCCTTTTCAACAGGATTGTCACAATCCACAATCTTCATCAGAGCAGACACATAGTCATATTCACGACTGAGGTCAAAGTCCTTTGCCTTGCTCACGAGCAAGGTGTCGTACAAATCGCCTTCTCCCACAATGAACTTGGAAACATCCCATCCCTGCTGACGCGCGATAAGAGCTGTGAGTATGTTTGATATATTGAGATTCAGTTCTGCCCATTCGGCAACGACATCATTCTTCGCTTCCTTGAGATAAGTCCAGTAACGGCTCATGAGGGCATCGTCAGCAAAGTAGTCAGCCTCATCCTTGCGCTCATCATATTCACGGACAAACTCTGCAAAGAATGTAGGATAACGTGGGTCGTCCTCAAAGAACACCTCCCTTGCATCCTCAATCATGTCTTCGAGTTCCTCACGGGTATAGTTGCCCACCTGTGGCAGGTCGCCTGTCTCGCCCTTTATGATGCTGAGAAGATTGCGGCAGTCACCCTCAAGGAAGAACATAGAGAGGATACGTGCGTCCGACTTAGACACTCCTTGTTCCTCTTCGAGCAGTTCCTTTATTTCCGCCACGGAAATAATCTTTTCTCTGTCATCCAACTTGAGAAGTGGGAGCCCCGACATTAAACAATAAAAGTTACCCATTTAATTCATTCATAATTCATAATTCACAATTCATAATTGAAGGTTACCACCAGTAGCCACATTACAAACTATGTATTACTTAATTAATTCATAATTCATAATTGAATGTCTCTCGTGCGTAGCATAATTACGCATTAAGCATTATGAATTATTAGAAAATCATCTCTACGAGCTGTGGACGAAGGAAATTCTTGAAATAATTCTCGAACTCAGCCTCACCAAAGTTTACCTTATATGCTCCATTAGCAGGCTCTACGGTAAACAAAGTCTTCTGACCATTGACCTGTTCAATAGTCACACCCTTGTCGAGGAGTGCCTTTGCCTTCTGTGCAAAGAGAGCCTTGAGACTGTCAGCATCTGCAGTAGAAATCTTGATATCCTCCTGAGCGCCCCATGACTCAGCAAGCTTAAGCATAAACTCGTTCATGAAAGCCTTGTCGCCAACAACCTGTGCAGTTGTCTCCTTGACAATCTTGTCGCCTACCACATTAGCCACCTCGCTCTTGAGAGCGTTGAGAGCCTGCGAAGCGTACATCTTGATTTCAGCCTTAGTGTTGGTATCGAGTGCGCTGGCGTTTTTCTTAGCGTCTGCTTCAACCTGAGCAGCCTTAGCCTGTGCATCAGCAATAATCTTTGCTGCCTTAGCTTCTGCGTCAGCAATAATTTGAGCAGCCTTAGCATTACCCTTCTCAACTCCGTCGTTGAGAAGTTTCTCTGTCAGTTCCTGAATCTTATTTTCCATATAGTTGATTTAATTAATAATTTCTTTTCGTATATATTCAACATTCATTCTCTTTATTTTTTTCCTGCCGACAACAACCAACAACGATTAGTACGCTACAGACAGTTAACCCGATTCATAATGGTCGTGCCCATAATGCAATATTCTTGGAAATAGTGCTTATGTTTGACGCACAAAGTAAAGGTTTTTTTTCTTACGATGATACTCTTGGCGCAAAAAAATGAGTTTTCAGATGAAAAAAAGCACTTTTCAAACAGAAATACTGAAAATAGACAAACAAGTTCACCCGTCCATTTTCTGTTTTACTTCATCTACACCCTCTATCTCATAGAGAGCATGCATGCAATGTATGAGTTCATTGACTGAATGAACAAAGAACGTCACAGTACATCTGGCGATGTTATCCACACTTTCTGTATTCAGACTCTCTATTGACAGATGCAACTCCTGAGTGATACGTTGCAATATATCCATCAAGAGATGATACCTGTCTATTGCCGTAATGTCAATAGTAACAGGATATACGGAACGCATATTCTCCCTAAACGTGTATTCCACCACGGAGTCGCCATACTTTGAGGCATCACGTATAATCTCTGGGCAACTCCTCTTATGTATCATAAGATTGCCGTCATCACCAAGGAAACCGATTGTCTCATCACCTGGCAGAGGGTGACAGCACTTACATCTGCATACACCATCGCCTTCCTCATTCTTGAGTTCACGGAGTGCACTCTTAGCCTTGTAACTGCTCGTATACTCCACCCAGTCAGGTCGCGCCATAACCACATCCACCACACCAATCTCCACACAGTCACCACGCTTCAAGGTTGTCTTCAAGGAACACAAATTACCATTGATACGTGCATACTTGGCATGAAGACCCAATTCCTTGTCCAGTTCGAAGGCAAAATCTATCGCCGTAGAACCTTTCGGGAGGATGAGTGCCATACCCTTAGGTGTAAACACCATTACATCGTCATAATAGAGAGTAGTAGCCACATTCTCCATGAATCCCATCTGACCGTTGCTGTTGGCAATATCCTTCAGCACCTGCTGGAATTTCTTTATCCACTCGTCTATATTGCCGTCGTTAAGACCTGTCATACAACCGAGCTTGGAACTATCCACCATATTCTTTGAGCATATCTGCACATCCTCCCACACACCCTCTGCGGAAAGCAACATCACATTAAGACTCTGGTAAGAATTTTCCTTTGCCTGGTCAATAAGATTGTTGAACGAACCAGCCTTTTCCTTGAATACATCCGTAAGAACACTGTATATCTTAAGGCATACATCCTTCTCCGACACACAGCACTCCCCCCTGGTGAAAGTCACACGAACATAATATCTGTTTGGCACATGTATAAAGTCACATCCGTTCTCTTTCATCCTTCGCCAAATACTATAAGGACGGCGGTAATAGACCTCAGCCAAACCCTCTATGTTGTTCTTTTTGAGTAACTCTCCAATGGTATTAGTAAATGTATCCAACCTCTCCTTATTGTTCAGCATATCGGTATTGAGACTTTTCACTATGTCGAAATACTGATGTGGACAACGATACTTGAAACTCAGGTTCTCAAGGTCGGACTTCACGTCAAACAAACCAAGTCTGTTGGCGAGAGGAGCATAGAAGTAATCCGTCTCCCCAGCAATCTTCATCTGCTTGTCAGGACGCATACTTTGCAAAGTACGCATATTATGCAGACGGTCAGCAATCTTGACCATCAAGGCACGAATGTCATAGTGGATAGAGCCAAGCAACTGCTCATAGTTATCCACCTGCTTTGAGTTCTTGTATCTCGATTTCTTCTTTTTCGTAACCGTATCAACAAGATAAGCCACATCTTCACCAAAACGTTTTTTAATGTCATCATTCGTATATTCCGTGTCTTCCACAACATCATGCAAGAAAGCCGTCATGACACAATGTGCGTCAAGTTTCAGTTCCTTGGCAGCTATGAGAGCCACCGCAATAGGATGAATAATGTAAGGTTGTCCAGTCTTACGCTTCTGATTCTTATGTGCTTCATTGGCGAACTCGAAGGCGCTCTTTATCTGAGCAAGTTCTTCACCACTTACTCTCTCAGCCATCACATCATACACTTCCTGTACAGCCTGCTGAATATTCGTTATCTCACTATCATTCATAATACACGATTTTAAGTAACAAACAGAAAATAACATGGCTGACTTATTTAGCATAAATTATCACGAATTTGCCACGAACCGTTAGCTCGGCGTAGCCAATTATCATAAATGGATTTCGATATTATCGAAATTATAATTAATAAGAATTAATATGTTACGCAAATAATATTTATGATAATTCGTGCAAAATTAATGGTAATTCGTGCAAAAACAAAAGTCTTATTTTGTACCAAATTATTTTTATCATTACTAAGATGTGGCAAAAATATGAAAAAATTCTTTATTACTACACAAATATTCGCATATTTTTTCTTTCGCCTTATTTACTTTTCACCCAATCACACTTACATTTCACATGTAAGTCTTACCACTTCACGCCAAAAGATTTGCGTATTTTCGGACTTTTCCAACAAAAAAATTTGCGTATTTTCGGACTTTTGTTTATTTTTGCGCTCGTAATCAAATACTTCTGTTATGGCAAGAGAATTCAGACGTAAACTATACGACAGGCTTCTTGAATAGGAGTAAAATCTATCCTATTGAGGAAAAATCATCTGGTTAGAACACCCATGCCTCACTCGATCGATGCTTTTTGCGAAAAATATTCAAGCATCATAGACAAACGCTATCTCATATACACCAAGGACTTCAAGAAGGACAAGGAAACTATTCTCCTGCCTGTATATATGACACCATTCATATAAAGATTAGACTACCACATAAGTATCTCTATATGATGTAAACTTACATTTTGTCAATCTGTCATACTTCGTTAATCCTTCGCTAACCCTTCGTTAATCGTTCGTAATAATTTCGAAAAAACACAGTAGCAAAATGATGGAAATTTCAAGTAAACACTGTCAAAACGTCAAGCGTTACCAGGTAACGAGGTAACGCTTTTCGTTTTCGGTTTAAATCAAATCTGATATAAATAGCCGCTTTAGAGCGTATCTTGGAATAAAATCCATTTTACAACTCTAAAACGGCTTGTTATTTTAACTAAATGGCTTTATAGCCATCTTCGTAATCTGATAACCGCCACTTGTATCTACAATAGAAGAAATTAAAATGGCTTTATAGCCTGCCAGCCTTAACAAGAGCAAGAATACGCTATCTACAATAGTAGAAATTAAAATGGCTTTATAGCCCATTCTCTCTGTTAGTAACACCGCCAAGATCTACAATAGTAGAAATTAAAATGGCTTTATAGCCAGTGCTTGCACAGATGGAACTCGACCACATCTACAATAGTAGAAATTAAAATGGCTTTATAGCCTCCGTCCATCAAAGACTGGTGTTATGCCAATCTACAATAGTAGAAATTAAAATGGCTTTATAGCCAACGTATTAAATACGTTTTTGAATACGTTGATCTACAATAGTAGAAATTAAAATGGCTTTATAGCCCCACATTTCCTGTTGCGCTTGATTTTGCACATCTACAATAGTAGAAATTAAAATGGCTTTATAGCCTAGTCATTCGTACCTTTGAGGAATTTAATCTACAATAGTAGAAATTAAAATGGCTTTATAGCCACTATTTTACTGCAAAGATACAACAAAAAAATGATATACAATAATATATCATACATCATTTTTACACATAATTACCCCACCCCGTATTATTACACTGCTGCAAGTATTACCTATAACGCTGATATTCTACAAGTTGACCCAAAACAAAGAAAAACATACAGACAGACATTTGCAAACATTAGAAATAGACAATATCCTTGTCACGATGGATGGCATTACCATATTTCTTCAACTTCACACCAGACACATCAAAGATAATGACACTGTCTCCACCATCAAAATTCTTTGCAAACTCATTTTCAATCTTCAGAATCAAATTATCCAATATTCGAGAAGTATTATTCACTTCATACAAAGAATACTGCAATCTTATTTCACCATTCTTCGAAATCATCTTGGCAAACCTTCCACGAAGTTTGATTACCAAGGTATATGGAATACGGGCAGAAGATAAAATCATTAAGATTTGAAATATTAATTGAATCAAACATTGTTCTTTCTATATGCTTTTGTCTGAACAAATTCGAGCCATTGACTTGTACTTATTCTCTGCAAAGAACCCTTTTCCACAGGAAAATCATGTTCAATCAAATAAAGTCCCTTTAAAGCGATGTGATATGCGCCATTAGCATCTGCATCCTTGATGCACATTTGATTGTTTTCACCTGTCACAAATGGATGTTCACTTTCTACTGGCGAGATAAGATAGTCAATAGAAGAGTTTGACATAGAATTTCTCATCTGCAACAACAACTTAAACGCATTAAACAAATCCTTACACAAAGAATCCGATTTATCATGTTTGATTATATTTTCCTTACTTATCTTATCTAAAGATAATTGGTGCTTAGAATCACTAAAGACCGATTTAAATACGTCATTGAGTACAACTTCTTTTTGAACAAACTTGGAAGAGCCGCTTTCCTTTGTTATTTTAATTCTATTTCCATAAGAAGCAAGTGTCCAATTGTTAGTGTAATCACTCTTAACTGTCGGCAGTTTATTATTACTATAATCAAACTTAAAGTAAAACAAACCATTCTTGTATTCTATTGACTTGAACGCTTCAAAAAAATTCTTTGGATCTTTTGCAGCTTCTTTCATGTTAAACAGATTAACGAAACCTGTTTCCGCATCAATCTTTGAAGTATATTCAGCTGGAACATAAAAAAGCCATCCGCTTTGTTTGCCCAAATCTTTAAAGCTTGTAAACGGAGCAGTCAGCTGAAGACCATTATGGACATTTCCATACCTTGGAGAAGGTGCATCTGTCTTAAAAACAAGATAATTGAGTTTTTGTATCAATGCCTTCTCAAAGTTCTGGTAAACTTGACGCTCGACGTTGAATCTTCCACGCTTGAAGCCATAGTTCAAATCTTCAAGTACAATTATAGCATTATACTTAACTACCAACTTTGAAATCTCATGTACAACTTGTGCCAAATAACCGGACTTCAAGTCTTTAATACCATTAATAACGTCCCAGTTCTTTCTTGCCTTATCTCTATCGGACTCAACCTGTTTTAACTTCTCTAAATAATTATATTTACGAACAAAGTCTTCATACAATTTGGACTCAATAATGTTATAATCCCGAATAAGCGGAACTCCATTCTCATCACGAATAACATTACCGTTTTTATCAATCACGGAAACATAAATAAGATTACGTTCACCACGGTCAATGCCAATAATGTTTATTTTATCCTTACATCTGCGAAGTATTTCAATAGTTCGAGAATTAAATTCGCTAAGTGTAGGAGCTTGCGGAGACTTGAAATTGATGGTTATTGGAACATGGAACAAAAATTTATGCTCAGCAAATCTTTTATCTTTAACAATATCCATCTTTGCCTTCTTTGTACACACATTAGGAAGCAACTTTTTCTGTTTATCTGTTAAATCTCCTCCGCTATTATAGTATTTTAGGAACGCCATATAGTCCTCCTGTTGCACAATTGTGCCATCAGTATAAGTCTTATTTACCAACACTGATGACTCCTTATGAACATAAGGATTTTTTAGAGCATTCTTTCTGTAATACAATTTTACTGTTTCTCCATTTAATTGAAACACGATATCATCAAGATTTCGTTTACTAAAAATCTCTTTCCAGTACAAAGTATGCATATTTGCTGTTCCATGCGCATTCTCATTAAAATCTTTATTTGAGATTTGGAAAAGCATAACTTTGTTGTCATCAATCCATTGTCGTACGACTTCGCCATCAAAATCCACAAATGACAAACTGAAATTCTGTTGGGAGACATCTTCTAAAAAAGCATCATAAGAATCATACTCCTCCGGAGATTTGAAATGAAATTCTATTTCACCATTCTTGTATTCAATGACACGCTGCATGTAGTAAGCTACATATTTATGTAAATCATATTCATTAAAAATGGAAGAAGAACGTTTATAAGAACCTGAGTCTCCTATTCTGTATATATCATCAGGCAATAATTTCTTCTTATATTCTTTCAACTTCTTATTCTCTCCATTTTCATCCTTACGTCCTCTCTTTATAACAGTTTTCCCATTTTCAACCATAAGGTTTGGGATATCTGCAGCCACATTACCAATCTGATGATATACAATCTTTTTGAACCCACCATTTCCTGTTCTTGCCTCATCTAGAATAGGTTTATTAGTTGGGTTAAGAATCAACAGATAGTATTTGCCCTCATCAATAAGAATAGTAGCATTATTTGCGTTTTCCTTGTTCTCATCCCACCCTTTTGCTAAAGTCGCACAATCAAAGCGTAAACTAATTTTCTTTTCGTCTTTAATTTTTCGAGTCAAAAAGCTTCTCACCTTATTGTACAAGGGTACAATGTCTCGAAATGTAATGTTCTTGTCATCATCAGTTTCGAAAAGTGCATCATAATCATAATATATAGGATCCTTTTCTTTCTTACAATCATCCACTCTGAAAATTTCCAGACAATGCAAACAAAGCAGCCATTTGTCAAGAAAAGACTTTATAACTTCCTTTGCATCATCATTTTCACGGATTGATTCACCTATGGCAACCTTTTCTTTTATAGCCTTAAATTCCGTACAATATGAAATATTACATTCATCTAAGAATGCATAATCCTTCCATGCTTTAATATCAGAGTACCACATTGGAACTTTAGCACCCTTGATAAAGTCTGCGAGACTAATATTATGCTCTTCAACAAGTTTGCCATTTTTCTCCAACGTGAGTATTTCATTTACAGAATAGGTTTTCTTTTCTATCCATTCTGAAATATCTTTTTCAAGCTCCTTTTTACTTTTTGTGGTCTTACTTCTCAATGCCTCACCAAGCTTATTCCAATTACCATACAGCATTTGAGACAACTCTGAAATATGCTTTCCTGATACATAAACATTATCAAGATTGACTTTATCTGTAAGCATTTGAGCAAAGACTGCTTTTGCTTTACCCAACAAATCTTGTCCATTAGCACAATTGACAAAAGAGTCAATGGCGTCAACCAATTGCTTTTCACCAGCAGTACCTTGTGAAAATTGTTCTGGAATAAATGAGAATCGCTCACGTTCACTCAAGATCTGCTTGTATAACTTATCCATTCTTAGGTCTTTGAGCCGTAAACCAGCATTAGGATTCTTCTGAAGATATTCATTACCAATACTATTAATTCCGAGAACTTCTTGATTCGGATTAGCACCCAAAAGCCAATTATAAACTTCTATTCCATTTTGTGTTAAACATTTATTATAATAAGAAGGAGTGAAAATCTCCTTAAAAGTAAGGCCATTGAGGAAACTTGACAGATTCTTCTCAACTACTTCCAATTCTTTTGGACAAACCTCAGACAGCTTATTATAGATGGCAATATTGTCAACAAAAATACAAAAGTTCTCATTGACCAATCTATTGGCTATTGAGGTTGCTTTTGCATCTTTGCTGTACATGTTATCACGATTCTTTTTAAGAGTTTCAAAAAAAATGGAAAAACGCTTAAAGCTATCCAGATGCTCTAAAATATTATCCACGTCTTCTCCGACTTTTTCCATTGCCTCTGAACGGAAATCATCGTCAGTCTTTAACAAATCCGTCAACAAGACAATTAACTTTGAATAGGAATCAACATATTGCCACCATTCGTGTTTTTTGAAATTATCTGCGATTTCTGTACGAATTTCTTTTTGTAAGTCTTTATACTCTTTACCTTTTTTGTTTTCGCGATACAAGTCAGACAGCCTCTCCCACTTATCAGATTCAAATCTGCTAAGCGAATCCTTTATAAAGCGTTTATGAAATATATCAATACAAGACTTAACTACAGGATATGACTTGTCTCGTTCGTCATCATGCTTGAAAATTTCGGAATTCAAATACTGACTCCAATATTTATCCAATGCGACGGTCTTCTCTTCCGTTGAGAGTTTTGAATTAAAAACTGGCTTCAACTCAAATCTCAAAGTCTTGCTAAGAGAGTAAAGATTAGTAAAATTTTCAAAGAGTGTTTCCATCTTTTTTCGTGTTTTTTATTATTTGTCCCGCAAATATATAAATTCTTTTATGAACTTACCGCATAATCTTGAACTTTTTCATTTTCTTCTTTTCATGAGTATATTTGCACGCAAAGAAGAATTTCTGGTTCACGTATAAAATTTACTTTGTACGCGTACAAAAATTTTCGACCTGTACGGTTGTAGTTTTGCACAAAGGTGCATATAAAAAAAACAGTCAAG
>CAMOVB010000090.1:0-11211 GCA_946626925.1 uncultured Prevotellaceae bacterium | reverse complement strand
GAGGAGAAGACTATGAGGGAAATTAATAGTTAAGATTTGTGGATTTTTCACTTTTCACTTTTCACTTTTCACTTATAATTGCTTATCTTTGCAGAAAATATATTGCATCGATGATAATAGTTAAAGCACCAGACAGTATTAAGGGAAAGGTAGTACTTCCTTCGTCAAAGAGTATATGCAACCGTGCGCTTGTGATTAACTCTTTGGCTGGCAATGACAGTCATCCTCGGAATCTTTCGGATTGTGACGACACAAGGGTTATGGTTAAATGGCTCTCAGAACGTCCTAAGACGGTTGATATAGGTGCTGCTGGTACTGCCATGCGTTTTTCCTCTGCACGTCTTGCTGTGATGGAAGGAACTCACGTCATTACTGGTACGGAGAGAATGAAGAACAGACCTATTGGCGTACTTGTGGATGCTCTTCGTTTGTTGGGTGCTAATGTGGAGTATGTGGAGAAGGAAGGATTTCCTCCGCTCCGTATCGTTGGAAACACAAGTCTTGAGGGTGGTGAGATTTCCTTGCCGGGAAATGTCAGCTCACAATATATTTCGGCTCTTCTTATGATTGGTCCTGTACTGAAGAAGGGACTCAAGCTTGTGCTTACGGATAATATTGTCAGTCGTCCATACATCAATATGACACTTTCAATGATGAAAGAGTTTGGTGCAAAGGCAGATTGGGTGTCTGATGACTCTATTGTTGTGGAACCTGTTCCTTATGTCAAGCGTGATTACTTTGTGGAGAGCGACTGGAGTGCTGCAAGCTATTGGTATCAGATGGTTGCACTTGCTAAGAATGCGGATGCCGAGATTATTCTTCCTGGATTGTTTGCTGAGAGTCTTCAGGGCGATGCTGGTGGTGCAAAGGTGTTTGAGAAGCTTGGTGTCAAGACAGAGCATGTGGGCAATGACGTAAAGATAAGCAAGAGTGGTGATGTGGTCAACAGATTTGACTATGACTTTGTGGAGATGCCTGACCTTGCACAGACATTTGTAGTTACATGTTGTATGTTGGGTGTGCCTTTCCACTTTACGGGGTTGCAGAGCCTCAAGATAAAGGAAACGGACCGTATTGAGGCGTTGAAGACAGAGCTTCGAAAACTTGGATATGTTATTGCCGACAGGAATGACTCTGAACTTATATGGGACGGAGAAAGATGTCCTGTGGAGGCGGATGATGCAATAGATACATACGAAGACCATAGAATGGCAATGGCATTTGCTCCATGCGCCCTTGTTCTTGGTACTATCAATATTAACAACCCAGAGGTGGTTTCAAAGTCTTATCCAAGATACTGGGATGACCTCAAGTCAGTAGGTTTTGAATTATGATAATTCTTGTTATTTCCATAGTCCTTCTGGGAGTCATTGCACTTATAGCAGGATTCATAAGGGAGAAGAATCTAAAGAAGCAACTCGAAAGCGGTGAGATATCCGAGATGCCTACGGTAAATCAGGTTGACTCTGAGTGTTGCGGTCAACATGAGGTGTGTGAGAAGGAAAGTCTCTTAGCTGCCGTGAGCAAGGATGTAGAGTATTATAATGACGAGGAACTTGACCGTTACCGCGGAGTCAGTTCTGATAAATATGATGATAGTGCTGTAAGCGAGTTTCGTGAGGTGCTATACACCATGAAAGATGATGAGGTGGCAGGATGGGTGCGTAGCCTTCAGCTTCGTTCCATTGAGTTGCCTGATGAACTAAAGGATGAAGTTATTTTAATAGTAGGAGAACGCAGGTTTGAAAAATAAAACTGTGTTTTCTTCGTTTATATAATATATGCGAATCTGGATAAGAGTTATAATGACGTTTGTGGTACTTGGTGTACTTGTGGCGTGTTCAACAAAGAAGAATACTGCCATGACACGTCGTGTGCAGGCAATAAAGGCACATTATAACACTTACTACAACGGACAGGTGGCATATCTGGAGGGTGTTGTTACGCAGGAACAGTCGAACAAGGATAACTTCACGGATATTATTCCGCTTTACATGACAACCAATCCTGCTACCGCTAAGATGGGAACGTCAAGCTTTGACAGAGCTATTGAAAAGTGCCAGAAGACCATCAAACAGCATAGTATAGTGGCACGTCCGGAGTGGAAGAACAATAAGCCAAAGACTCAGAAGGACAAGATTTGGCTTAACCAGAAGGAATATAACCCATTTCTTTACAAGGCATGGTTCTTGATGGGTGAAAGTCAGTTTAGAAAAGGTGAATACATGGAAGCGGCATCAACCTTTGCATATATGCAGAATATCTATTTCTCAAACCCGGATATTGTGGCAAAGGCAAGGATGCTGGAAGCGAAGTGCTATGCAGAACTTGAATGGTTCTATGATGCAGAAGACCTTATCGTGAGAGCACAGAGGGACAGTTTCCCGCAGAACATCAACCATATTAAGGCTTCGGTCAATGCAGACCTTATGATGCGCCAGCAGAAGTATGCCGAGGCTATTCCTAATATTCTTGCAGCCTTAAAGAAAGAAAAACGCTCGTTGGAGAAAACACGAATGTACTTTCTTCTTGGACAGTTGTGTCATAGGGTAGGTGATAATAAGAATGCCTATAAATATTACACAAAGGTTATAAAGCGCAATCCTCCTTACGAGCTTGAATTCAATGCACGCATTCGCAGGACGGAGTGTATTGACGGAATGCAGGTGAAGCAGATTATCCGTAATCTGCGGGCAATGGCAAAGAACTCAAAGAACAAGGATTATCTGGACCAAGTGTATTATGCCATTGGTAATGTATATCTCAGCCAAGGCGATACCACAAGGGCAATATGGGCATATAATGACGGTGTGGAGAAAAGTACGCGCAATGGTATTGAGAAGGGTGTTGTACTTTTGCATCTCGGTCGTCTCTATTGGGAGAAGGAGCAGTTTGTCAAGTGTCAGAAATGCTATTCTGACGCTCTGAGCCTTTTTGATAAGGAAAAGGACGAGTATGACGAGATATATGACCGTTCAAAGATACTTGATGCTCTCTTGCCTCATGCTACGGCTGTGGAGCTTCAGGATAGTCTTCAGGCTCTTGCCAAGATGGATGAAGCACAGAGGATGAAGGTCATCAATAAGATGATAGAGGAACTCAAGGAAAAGGAAAAGAAAGAGGAACGTGCTAAGATAGATTCTGAGGACGCAAGTACTTTTGCCCGTAACAAGTCAGCAAACAATAACAATAATTTCAGAAACAACAATAATGTCGGTAACCGAAACGGTCAGACAGCGCTCTGGTATTTCTATAATCCTACGGCTGTAGAGGCAGGAAAGAAGGAGTTCGTTCGAAAGTGGGGAAAGCGTAAGCTTGCCGATGACTGGCGACGAAACAATAAGACTGTCCTTGATGATTTCAACGAGACGGAAAATGCTGATTCGCTTGCCAATGATAGTACAGCCAAGTTTGGTGACCCTGATGACATCACCGTGGATAAGGATGCCAAGAATGCGGATAAGGACAAGAAGGATGAGAAGGCTGACGAGTATGCGCAGGACCCTCACCGTCCTGAATATTACCTGAAGGACATACCTTTCACGCCAGAGCAGATGGAAGAGTCAAACAAGGCGTTGGTGGAAGGTTTGTTCGGTTCAGCTGTGGTGTATAAGGATGAGATGGAGAACTTCCCTTTGGCAGAGCGTACATTCAAACGAATAATGAAGGACTTCCCGGACTTTGAGCAGAATGACGAGATGTACTACAACCTTTTCCAGTTGTATTCACGACTTGGACAGACGGATAAGGCAGAGGAGTATCGCCAGAAGCTCATAACTGAATATCCGGATAATGCCCATGCTCAACTTATAGCTGATCCTGACTTCATCTTTAAGGGAATATATGGAAAGGAAATAGAGGATTCAATATATGCTGTGGCTTATGATGCGTTCGTGAATGGCGACTATAACACGGTGGCAGAGAACAATCAGCTTGCGCTCAAGGAATATCCTAATGGAGACAACCGTCCAAGATTCATGTTCATTGATGCGTTAAGCCGTCTTGAGAGAGGTGATAGGGACAACTTCATGGTATTGCTCAAGGAGATTGTGGAGAAGTATCCTAAGAGTTCGGTAAGTGAGCTTGCAGGACTTTATGTGAAGGGATTGAAGGAAGGACGACTTCTTGCGAGCGGAAAGTTTGAGATGGGCTCTATATGGGAACGTCGCCGCAGTTCGGGTGAAGAAGGTGATTCCCTTAGTGCCGACTCTCTCTTTAGTAAAGAAAAAAATAACGAGTGGCTATTTGCAATAGCATACGAGCGAGACAGCATAGACGAGAACCAGTTGTTGTTTGAGATGGCGAAGTATAACTTCACTAAGTTCTCAATCCGCAACTTCGACATATCATTCGACAAGGGTGACGGAATAGATATGCTTCAGGTGCGTACATTCAACAACTATGACGAAGCGTATATCTATCTTCACAGGCTGATGAACGACGAGGAGATGTCGTACAAGCTGCAAGGACTGAAATGTTTCATAATATCAGAAGAGAACCTGAAGATGCTGATGAGTAAGTTCAGTTTCTCTGATTACTTCCAGTTCTATGACGAGAACTTTGACCGTATCGGACATCTCCAAGTGGATGAGGATTCGCTTGACTCTGCTACTGACCTTCCGGGACAGGATGAGGAAGAAGGTGAATATGATGACGACGAGTATTATGACGACGAAGAAGGAGAAGTGTTCTAAATGAATATTAACTCCTAAGTCTCTCACTGGGGCGTAAAAAATGACAGAAACAATATAGCCTTGCCATTGGTTCCGAATGGACGTCACCTTTTGGGAAATGGTGGGCAGAACTTAAAATATCTATCTATGAGCGGATCTGTGTTATGGGTGGATGATGAGATTGAGTTGTTGAAAGCTCACATCATCTTTCTTGAGAAAAAGGACTATGAGGTTCTGACTGCATCAAATGGTCAGGACGCACTTGAGATGTGCCGAGAGAGAGCTTTCGACCTCGTTATCCTTGATGAGAATATGCCTGGATTGAGTGGTCTCGAAACATTGTCACAGATTAAGGAACTCTGCCCTACGATGCCTGTGGTCATGGTGACAAAGAGTGAGGAGGAGAACCTGATGGATATGGCTATCGGCTCAAAGATTGCTGACTATCTCATCAAACCTGTCAATCCTTCACAGATACTGATGACGCTTAAGAAACACCTTCATAAGAAGGAACTGGAGACGGAGGCTGTCAATTCGAGCTATCAGCAGAACTTCTCCAAGATAGGTATGCAAATCAACGACTCCTACTCCCTTGACGACTGGAAGGAAGTGTATAAGCGCCTTGTGTTTTGGGAGCTTGAGCTTGCCGAGACAAACGGTGAGATGTCTGACATGCTGAAGATGCAGAAGTCGGAAGCCAATCAAGAGTTTGCTAAGTTTATCCGTAGGAATTACCTCGACTGGGTGAAGGATACGGACAGTCGTCCGCTGATGTCGCCTGATGTATTCAAGACAACGGTGTTCCCGTCGCTTGCTCAGGGTGAGAAAGTATTCCTCATAGTATTCGATAATTTCAGATATGACCAGTGGCGTGTGGTAAGCAAGGAACTGTCAGATGACTTTGTGTTTGACGAGCAGCTTTACCTTTCCATTCTCCCTACAGCCACTCAGTATGCCCGCAATGCTATATTCTCGGGTCTTATGCCAGAGCAGATAGCTGATATGTTCCCGGATCTGTGGGTGGATGAAGATGAGGAGGAAGGCAAAAACCTCAATGAGGGTCCGTTAATACAGACGCAGTTTGACAGATACAGGAAGAAGAATAGCTTCTCATACAATAAGCTTAACAACTCTACTGATTCGGAAAAGTTGGTTGACAGGTTCAAGTCGCTCTTGAACAATGACCTCAACGTCATTGTCATCAACTTCATAGATATGCTCTCACACGCTCGTACGGAGTCACGCATGGTGCGTGAACTTGCATCTGATGAGAAGGCGTACAGAAGCATCACGGCTTCATGGTTCCATAACTCACCGGTGCGCGAACTGTTCAAGCAGATTGCTGGTACGGATGCCAAAGTCATTATTACTACCGATCATGGTAGCATACGTGTGAATAACCCTATCAAGGTTATTGGTGACAAGAACACTAACACCAACTTGCGTTATAAGCTTGGAAAGAACCTGTCGTACAATGCCAAACAGGTATTTGAGCTGAAGGCACCTAAAGCGGCTCTGCTCCCTTCGCCAAACCTGAGTACGGCATATATCTTTGCACAGAACGATGACTTCTTTGCTTATCCTAATAACTACAACTATTATGTAAGCTATTACAAGAACACGTTCCAGCATGGCGGAATAAGTATGGAGGAAATGCTCATCCCACTTGTGGTGATGAAGAGGAGGAGATAAGGTATGGACCCCCTCCCCAGCCTCGTTCCTCCGTCGAGCAGGGCACTGCTCTTCCCTCATTTCGGGACAGAGAGACATTTAGTCTCTCTTCTTCGCCCTTATTCGCCTTTCAAGGGGAGGGAGAGGTTACCAAGGGAGCAATAACATCAATTATCAATTAGCAATAAGGTATCTACTCCCCGTCCTGAAAGGAAGGGGTCGGGGGAAGGTCATAAAATATTTGTGATGGAAATAACAATTAAAGGTATAGACAGCATCCACGAAGCTGCAAGGCAGTTTGTGGATGCTATGGGAGACAATAAGATTTTTGCCTTCTATGGTAAGATGGGAGCTGGTAAGACAACCTTTATCAAGGCTGTGTGTGAGGAACTGGGAGTGCAGGACGTAATCAACTCGCCTACATTCGCCATAGTCAATGAGTATCTTGACGGCAATGGAGAGCAGATATTCCACTTCGATTTCTACCGTATAAAGAAGGAGCAGGAAGTACTCGACATCGGTTACGAGGACTATGTGTATAGCGGTAATGTCTGCTTCATGGAGTGGCCTGAACTCATTGAGGACCTCCTTCCAGATGACACAATTAAGGTGACTATTGAGGAACAGCCAGACGGAACACGCAAGGTTACACTTTAACGCTACTCTCTTAAACATATATTTAGTCGCCCCTTAAAAATTTTGTGGATTCAGATTTGTGTTTCCTATGTTTTTTGTGCGCTTTAGCAAAGGGGAAATAATTGCATCGTTGAGAGCTTTGACATATTGTTTCGTATGTGGCTAAAGGCACTATCATTAGTTGGCGAACGGACTATCAATAGTCGGTGGTGCTGACTATCGATAGTCGGTAATACAAACTATCGATAGTCCGTATGACAGACTATCGATAGTTCGTTTGATTGTAAATGTATGTACTTATGAGGGAAAACAAGTAGTTAATCCTCAAGCTGTTCGTTGTAGTCGAGTTCAGCCTCTACAATGAGGATGAGAGCATCGTGGTCATAAGGACCCATCTCCTCCTTCTTTGCCTTCTTCTCGATGACCTTGACGAGTTCCTCGACGTCGATGTCAATGAATCCGTCTGCATCTGCCTTGCTTTCCATCTTGTCAAGTTCCTCAAGGATGATGTCTATACAGTAGTAGATATCGTCTTCTGTGAACTTCTCACGGTTCTCCTGACCGATGTAGTTCAGGATGAAAGCCACTTCCTTGGCATCTTCTTCTGCGCCAAGGAGTATTTCGTTGTCTATGCTGCTCATATTGTTTATAGCAATGCCTTTACTTTCTCCTCAAGTACGGCCTTGGTTGCTGCACCTACGCTCTTGTCAACCACTTCTCCGTTCTTGATGAATATGACTGTTGGTACGTTGCGAATGCCGAATTCTGCTGTGAGGTCTTCAGCTTCTTCTACATCGACCTTGCCAATGATTACCTGTCCCTCGTACTCGCTTGCGAGTTCTTCAATGATTGGACCAATCTTCTTGCATGGGCCACACCATGTTGCCCAGAAATCCAATACCATAGGCTTGCCCTGTGCTGCAAGTTCCTTGTAGTTGTCTTCGTTGATTACCATAGCTTAAATGTTTGTGAATTATTATTTGTTAATTGTGTATGTCAGATTATCTCTTTCGAGTATGTTGAGGAAGTGTCTGGTTACAGTCACCTTGAACTTTGTCGAATAGAGGTCGATGCCAGTATTGTCTGGCGAGATGATGCAGAAGTATAGCTTTGTGTTGCCTTCTGATTCTTCTGCCTCGGCAAGGATGTCGTTGACGAGTGTCTCGGACAGTTCCTCCACAGGAATGTTGATGTAGATGTTGTCGATAATCGAGTTCTTTACATCTTCCATGAGCCTTATGGAGTTGAACTGCATGCTGAACCTTGTTGGGTCAAATCTTCCTGGAACAATCTTGGCTGTGATGTAGAGTGATGTTCCTACCACAAACTGGTGTGCGAAGTCGAGGAAGTCCTGACCGAAGAGTGCAAGCTCGCCTGAACCGGAGTAGTCCTCCATTGTTATGATGGCATAAGGCTTGTTGCTCTTGCTTATTCCGTTGCGTACACTTGTTACGATTCCTCCGAGTGTTATCTTGTCGAGTTTGGATAGCTCTGCTTTGTTCTCGAGTTGTGCCATCTTGGTGTTGCAAGCATGATCGAGCACGATTGCGTAGTCGTCAAGCGGATGCGCTGAGAGATAGATACCTACAAGTTCACGTTCCTTGTTGAGACGCTCTATTGAGCCCCATCTTTCAAAGCTCTTAGGTGGTATTGGACGTACAATCTCTATCATGTCCATGCCGAAGAGGGAATTTGCTGCCGAGTTCTTGTCCTGCTGATACTTCACTCCGTAACGCAGGAGGAGGTCGAGGAATGTCTCGTTGTTCTTACTGCCGTTATCGGCAAAGTATGCCTCACGCGGAATGTCGAAACAGTCGAGTGCTCCAGCAAGGATGAGACTTTCAAATCCCTTACGGTTACAAGCCGAGAGGTTCACTCGCTCAAGAAGGTCATATACTGATTCATACACTCCGTTCTTGTCACGTTCTTCTATGATGGCTATGGCTGCTGACTCGCCCATACCCTTGATGGCAGAAAGTCCGAAACGTACCTCTCCTTTCTTGTTCACACCGAAATCGACGAACGACTCGTTTACGTCAGGACCAAGGCAATGGATGTTGATGTTCTTACACTCATCCATCAGCTTGGTTATTTCCTTGATGTCGTTCTTACGACGTGTCATGATGGCAGCCATGAACTCGGCAGGGTAGTGCGCCTTGAGGTAAGCCGTCTGGTAAGCCACCCATGAGTAGCAGGCGGCATGTGACTTGTTGAAGGCGTAGGATGCGAACTTTTCCCAGTCACCCCATATCTTGTCGAGTATCTTGGCGTCGTGTCCGTTCTTCACACCGCCCTCGATGAACTTAGGCTTCATCGCATCAACGATGTCCTTCTTCTTCTTACCCATCGCCTTACGGAGGGCATCTGACTCGCCTCGCGTGAAGTTGGCAAGCTGACGGGAGAGAAGCATGACCTGCTCCTGATACACGGTGATTCCGTACGTGTCCTTGAGGTACTTCTCCATACAGTCAATGTCGTAGGTAATCGGCTCAAGTCCGTTCTTACGCTTGATGAATGAAGGTATGTAATCCATAGGTCCCGGACGGTAGAGTGCGTTCATCGCAATCAAGTCCTCGAACACGGTTGGTTTGAGTTCCTTGAGGTATTTCTGCATACCAGCCGACTCAAACTGGAATGTACCCACTGTAAGTCCCTTCTGATAGAGTTCGTAGGTCAGTTCATCGTCGATAGGAATGTGGTCGAGGTCGATGTCTATACCGTGTACTGCCTTGACTATTCGACAACATTCTTTCTGCTCCGAGAGTGTCTTGAGACCCAAGAAGTCCATCTTGATAAGGCCAGTTGACTCGATAACGTGTCCGTCATATTGCGTTACAGCCGTCTTGATGTCAGGGAAGTCTGGGTCGTCTGCCGTTGATACCGGCACGTGGTCAGATATCGGGTCACGGCATATAATGAAACCACAAGCATGAATACCAGTACCTCGTACTGTTCCTTCGAGCATCTGTGCATACTTGATGGTGTTACGTTCGTTTTCTTCGAGACTTGTCTCTGCCGCCTTGAGTGAAGGAGTACACTTGATGGCGTTAGGAAGGTTCATCTTCATGCCGTCAGGCAGACGGTCAGGAATGTCCTTACACCATGCGTTGACGACAGAAAGAGGCACTTTCTCCACACGTGCAACGTCCTTCAGGGCGTTCTTCGTTGCCATCGTACCGTATGTGATGATATGGGCACAGTTCTCATGACCATACTTGTCCATTACCCATTGTAGCACCTTACCACGACCGTCATCATCGAAGTCGGTATCGATATCAGGGAGTGAGATACGGTCAGGGTTAAGGAAACGCTCAAACAGGAGGTCATACTTGAGAGGGTCAATCTTCGTGATACCAAGACAGTAAGCCACAACCGAACCTGCGGCTGAACCACGTCCAGGTCCTACCCACACTCCAAGTTCCTGACGCGCTGAGTTAATGAAGTCGGACACGATAAGGAAGTAGCCAGGGAATCCCATCGTCTTCATGATGTGAAGCTCAAATCGGATACGGTCTTCCACATTTGCAGGTATTCCGTATGTTCCCTTTATGAGGTCGTTGGCTGTGAGAGGTCTTGATGTGCCTGAGCCGTAGCGCACCATGGCGCCTTCGTAGGCAAGCTTGGCAAGGTAGTCGGCCTCAAACTTGATGCGGTATATCTTGTCATATCCACCGAGTTTCTTAATCTTCTTCTGACCTTCTTCCTCGTCCATCTGGTTTTCACCATTCTCATCGCTGGTGAACTCCTTGTATAGGTCTTCCTCTGAATATTTCTTCCTCCATTCTTCTTCCGTACCAAAGTCCTCAGGAATAGGGAAGAACGGCATGATAGGGTCACTCTCAAGGTTGTATGTCTCAACCTTGTCGAGAATCTCCACCGTGTTGCTGAGTGCCTCAGGAACGTCGCTGAAGATTTCGTTCATCTCCTCCTTTGTCTTGAACCACTCCTGCTTGGAGTAGAGCATACGGTTGTCGTCGTTCAGGTCCTGACCTGTCGAAAGGCAAAGGAGATGGTCGTGTGCCTCTGCGTGTTCCTGCTCCACAAAGTGTACGTCGTTGGTACATACGAGTTTGATGCCATATTCCTTGGCAAACTGTATGAGTACCTCGTTAGCTTGTTGCTGAAGTTTGAATGTCTCACGGTTAGCCCTTTGCATCGGGTCTTTCACCTCGTGACGCTGGAGCTCAAGGTAATAGTCATCGCCAAATATGCTCTTGTACCACAACATCGT
>CAMOVB010000089.1:0-11245 GCA_946626925.1 uncultured Prevotellaceae bacterium | reverse complement strand
GTGCTATGGTAGCAGGCTCGCTTGCCGACAAGTTCGGTCGTAAGCCACTCATCATAACGTCTGCCGTACTCTTTACATTAAGTGCAGTCATGACAGGAGCGTTCAATGATTTCACCATGTTCAACATTGCCCGTTTCATCGGCGGTGTGGGCATCGGAGTGGCAAGCGCACTCTCTCCTATGTACATAGCCGAAGTGTCACCTGCCAATATCCGTGGACGTATGGTGAGCCTCAACCAGATGACGATCGTGTTCGGTATTCTTGCCGCCCAGATAGCCAATATGCTTATAGCACAGGACACGGGCACAACTGACCAGCTTGTCAACATTGCCAACGGAAACTGGAACAACAATATGGGATGGCGATGGATGTTCTGGGCAGAAGCCATACCTGCAGGACTGTTCCTTGTCATGAGTTTCATGATTCCTGAAAGTCCTGTGTTCCTTGCAATGAAAAGAGAGTCGGAGGACAACTGCAACAACCCAAAAACTCACAAACTCACAAACTCACCTTCTCCCCTCTCGGACTTATTCACATCAAAATACAGAAAGATACTTACCCTCGGACTTGTCATAGCCGTGTTCCAGCAATGGTGCGGAACGAACGTGATATTCAACTATGCTCAGGAGATATTCACCTCAGCAGGATATGACGTCAACGGAATGTTCATAGATATAGTCATAACAGGAATAGCAAATGTGCTCTTCACCTTCGTGGCACTCTATACCGTAGAGAAATGGGGACGAAGGACACTCATGCTCATAGGAGCAGGAGGACTTGGCATCATCTATCTCATTCTTGGCACCTGCTATCACTTAGGCATGACAGGTATCCTGATGGTCGCACTCGTAGTGGCAGCCATATCATGCTATGCCATGACCCTCGGTCCTATCACATGGGTACTCCTTGCAGAGATATTCCCTAACAAGGTGCGAGGCATAGCAATGGCAGTATGCACATTTGCTCTTTGGACAGGATGCTGCACACTCACATTCTCATTCCCATCGATGAATGCGGCAATAGGATGTAGCGGCAGCTTCTGGATATATAGCATGATATGTATGTGTGCCTTCGTCTTCCTGTTCAGAAACTGTCCTGAGACAAAGGGAAAGGAACTGGAATAAAGGTGGCCCCCTCCCGACCTCCCCATAGGGGAGGAGAAGGAAACACCATAGGGGCTATGAGTTATGAATTAAAAGTTATAAGTTAAATTATAAAACGGCTTTCCTCTAACAGTCTCCTCCCCCACGGGGAGGACGGGAGGGGGCCTCTGTCTATTATGGTCAAAGCGTGGAAAGAAAAGGTAGTCATTCCTACCTACGAACCGGGAAAACCGGAGAAGAACCCAATATTCCTTGAAAAGAGAGTGTATCAGGGTTCAAGTGGTGTCGTTTATCCTTATCCAGTCATTGAGAGTATGGCTGACGAGAAGGTTGACAAGGAGTATCAGGCTGTGTACTTGGAGAACGAGTACATCAAAGTCATGATTCTCCCAGAACTTGGTGGACGTGTACAGATGGCTTACGACAAGATTAAGCAACGTCATTTCATCTACTACAACCACGTCATCAAGCCAGCACTCGTGGGTCTTGCAGGACCTTGGATAAGCGGAGGTATTGAGTTCAACTGGCCTCAGCACCACCGCCCTTCAACATTCATGCCTGTTGACTACAAGATAGAGGAGAACAAGGACGGTTCCGTTACAGTATGGGTCAACGAGCGCGAGCGTATGTTCCATCAGCAAGGACAAGCAGGTTTCACTCTTCGTCCAGGATGTGCATATCTTGAGATTAAGGGACGACTCTACAACCCTACCGAGACACCACAGACATTCCTCTGGTGGGCTAATCCTGCCGTGGCTGTAAATGACGCATACCAGAGTGTCTTTCCACCTGACGTGAATGCAGTCTTTGACCACGGAAAGCGTGCCGTAAGCTCATTCCCTATCGCTACTGGAACATACTACAAGATGGACTACTCTGCCGGAGTAGATATCTCTAACTACAAGAATATCTATGTTCCGACATCATACATGGTGGCAAAGTCAAAGTACGACTTTGAGGGTGGCTACGAGAACGATACTCATGCAGGTATGCTTCATGTAGCCGACCACCATATTGCTCCGGGTAAGAAGCAATGGACATGGGGTAACGGAGACTTTGGACGTGCATGGGACCGTAACCTCACAGACGAGGACGGACCATATATCGAGCTTATGGCTGGTGTATATACAGAGAACCAGCCTGACTTCACATGGCTCATGCCTTATGAAGAGAAGAGTTTCGTACAGTATTTCATGCCTTATCGCGAACTTGGTATAGTCAAGAACGCAAGCAAGGACTTCATGCTCAACATCAACCCATTGGCCACGGATGGTGACATACCTGCCGGTACTGTCAACTTCAAGGTCTTTGCCACAAGCAAGCAGAAGGTAAGGGTAATACTCAGGAGCAAGGATGGCAAGATATACTACAACAACGAACTTGTCATCTCGCCAGAGTCCATACTTGACGTAACAACAGGTACGGAAGGTGCCGACTTCAACTCTCTCCGTCTCGAAATAATCAAGAACGGAAAGACTATGCTCTCTTGGGAGCCTGAGCCAGACGAGATACAGCCAATACCTGATGCTGCCGAAGCTGCACTACTTCCACAGGACATCAAGACTAATGAGCAGCTCTATCTCACAGGTCTTCACCTTGAGCAGTATCGTCATGCCACATGGTCAGCACTCGACTACTATGAGGAAGCCCTCCGTCGTGACCCTATGGATGTGCGATGCAATAATGCAGTGGGATTATGGTATCTCCGTCGTGGACGCTTTGCCAAGGCTGAACCTTATCTCCGTACAGCCGTCAAGGTGCTCCAGAAGCGCAATCTCAATCCTTACGATGGAGAGCCTATCTACAACCTTGCTCTCTGTCTCAAGTATCAGGGACAGTACGACGAGGCATACGACTGGGCATACAAGAGCACATGGAATGCTGCATGGCAACAGGCAGGCTTCATGATGTGTGCACAGATAGCCACAATGAGAGGCGACTATGAGGATGCCCTCTATCTTATTGACAAGTCGCTAATATATGGATGGCATAACCACAAGGCACGTGCACTCAAGACTACCCTCCTCCACATCACGGAGAGCAAGGAACTTGATGCTTATGCAAAGGAATCGCTTGACATCAATCCATTCAACTATGCCGTTCTCTACGAGACTGGCAAGACAGACGAGATGCGCGAACTGATGCGCAAGGATGCCAACAACTATGATGAGCTTGCACTCGACTATGTGGCTGCAGGACTCACATCGCAGGCTCTCGATATCTGGAACATAGCAATAGAGGAAGGTGCCACAACGGCACTCACATACTACTACATAGCCTGGCTCACAGGCAACGAGGACGACCTCCGTACTGCAAGCCGACAGAATGTAGCATACTGTTTCCCTAACCGTATGGAGGCAGTACAGGCTCTAAGCACATTCACAAATGATGCCAATGCCAACTATCTCCTTGGTAACCTCTTCTACGACCGTCGTCAGTACGACAAGGCAAAAGAGTGTTGGGAACGCTCAGAGGCTCTCAATCCTGCTCTTCCTACCGTACATCGTAACCTTGCACTCCTATACTACAACAAGGAGAACGATGCGGAACGTGCATTACAGGAGATGGAGATGGCATTCACACTTGACCAGACAGACAGCCGTGTGTTCATGGAGCTTGACCAGTTATACAAGAAGTTGCAACGTCCGTTTGCAGAACGTCTCCAGAACTATGAGGCTCTGCCATCTGTCGTTGCTGAGCGTGATGACCTTATCCTTGAACATGCCACACTTCTCAACCAACTCGGAAGATACGAGGAGGCAAAGGCTATCATCGACGGACACGTGTTCCATCCTTGGGAAGGTGGCGAAGGTAAGGTATCAGGACAATACCAGTTCTCTCGTCTTGAGATAGCCAAGAAGATAATAAGCGAGGTAGAGCAGAACCAAGAACAGGTGGAGCGACTCAATCATGCCATCCAGCTTCTTGAGGAATGTCTCGTATTCCCTCCATCACTTGGTGAGGGTAAGTTGTATGGTGCACAGGACAACGACTTCTACTATTTCCTCGGAACAGCATTCGAGCTTAGGGCAAAAGCATATCAGGACAATGGTCAGACATACGAAGCAGAGCGTTTCTTCAGCAAGGCAAACAAGATGTACCGTCTCGGCACACAAGGACCTACTGAACCAGCAGCAGCACTCTACTACAACGATGCAAAGCCAGACAAGATATTCTATGCAGCCCTTTGTTACAAGGCACTTGGTGACGAGTCCATGGCAACAGGTCTCTTCCATAAGCTTGTGTCATACGGAGAGAAGCATATCTTCGAGAATATCACGATGGACTACTTTGCCGTTTCGCTCCCAGACCTCCTTGTGTGGGATGGAGACCTCAACGAGCAGAACCGCATCCATTGCAACTACATGCTCGCCCTCGGCCACTACGGACTGGGCAACGAGGCAAAGGCAAAGCAGTACCTCAACGAAGTGCTCAGCATGAATGTCAACCATCTTGGTGCTATCAGCATGAAGACGATGATGAGGTAATCAAATCGACAAAATTAAATTTAATAGTAGCTAAATATAGTACTATCCGAGCAGGGGCTAAGTAGTGACTTAGTTCCTGCTTATTTATTAGTACACAATATCAGTTTACAAGTTTTTACATATTTTTAGTTACATATTATTCATCAATCAATAATTTTTGTGTATATTTGCGAGGATTTTGAGTCGACAAGTATGTTTTGTTCTTCATCAGAACATAAAAACTTAAGGACTCAAAAACCAACTAACTCAAAAACCGCAAGAACTAAAAAACTTAAAAACTCACAAACTTAAAAACTCAAATAAAAACCTATGAGCACGAAACAGAAACGATTCTTCCTTACCGAAGACCAGATACCAACACAATGGTACAACATTCAGGCAGACATGGTGAACAAGCCAATGCCACCACTCAATCCAAAGACAAAGGAGCCACTCAAACCAGAGGACCTCTATCCTATCTTCGCCAAGGAACTTTGTCATCAGGAACTTGACCAGAAGAACGCATGGATTGACATCCCAGAGGAGGTACGAGACATGTACAAGTATTACCGCTCAACTCCACTCGTACGCGCCTACGGACTGGAGAAGGCACTCGGAACTCCCGCACACATATATTTCAAGAATGAGAGCGTAAGCCCTGTAGGCAGCCATAAACTGAACTCAGCCCTTCCACAGGCATACTATTGCAAGAAGGAAGGTGTGACAAACGTCACAACCGAGACAGGTGCCGGTCAGTGGGGATGTGCACTCTCCTATGCTGCCAAGGTGTTCGGACTTGAGGCAGCCGTATATCAGGTAAAGATTTCATACAACCAGAAGCCTTACCGTCGTAGCATCATGCAGACATACGGAGCTCAGGTAACTCCTTCACCATCCATGTCAACCAAGGCAGGTAAGAAGATACTTACTGACGACCCGAACAACCAGGGCTCACTCGGTACAGCAATATCAGAGGCAATAGAACTTGCAGTAAGCACACCTAACTGTAAATATACCCTCGGTTCAGTACTCTCCCATGTCACTCTTCACCAGACCATCATAGGTCTTGAGGCAGAGAAGCAGATGGAGATGGCAGGCGAATATCCAGACATCGTAATCGGATGCTTCGGCGGTGGTTCTAACTTCGGAGGTATCTCGTTCCCATTCATGCGTCACAACATACTTGAGGGTAAGAAGACACGCTTCGTGGCAGCAGAACCAGCAAGCTGTCCTAAGCTCACTCAGGGAGTGTTCCAGTACGACTTCGGAGATGTGGCAGGCTATACACCACTCCTCCCTATGTACACACTCGGTCACAACTTCATGCCAGCCAACATTCATGCTGGTGGTCTTCGTTATCATGGAGCAGGAGTTATCGTGAGCCAGTTGCTGAAGGACAAACTCATGGAAGCCGTTGACATCAAGCAGTCTGAGTCATTCAAGGCAGGAACACTCTTTGCCAAGGCTGAGGGTATCATCCCGGCACCAGAGAGCTGTCACGCCATTGCTGCAGCAATACGTGAGGCAGAGGCATGCAAGGAATCAGGCGAGGAGAAGGTTATCCTCTTCAACCTCTCAGGCCATGGCCTCATCGACATGTCTGCCTACGACCAGTATCTCTCAGGCTCACTCCTCGACTTCGAGATTACAGAAGAAGACGTGAAGAAGAACATCGCAGAACTGGAGAAAGTTATCTAAAAGACTCACACAAAAAGAGCGTACAGCACGAAATATGTACGCTCTTTTTGTGTTTTTTTCAAACATTTTGCCTTTATCAGTTCTCTTTATAGCCACTAAAACATGAAAAACGAGGTAACACAAATACGTTATCCATGGATATTCAATATATTACATTCCATCCATCATAGCACATATTTTTCTATTGTCATTGACAAAAAAAACAGTATATGTCGTTTCTTCCATGCCATGCTGGGCTAACAGCATCTGCGAAACTTAACGGAGAAACAATAATAAAGTAACTATGTAAGAGAAATATCCTGTTTACACTACTAAACAATATTAAACAGAAGCATCAACAATACAATTTGAAAGGAAACAAGGCAAAATATATAAAATTTATCATATATTTCAGTATTTTATTTTGCAGAATGTAAAAAATGATTTACCTTTGTGTCACAAAATAAAATGATACACTGTAAAAAATGAGCAAATTGATAAAAGTAGAGGGCTACAAGCAATTGCTTAACCCGATACAGACAGAACAGGGCATCAAGCAGATAAAGGACTTCTTTCAGGCTAACCTGTCAACAGCACTCCGTCTTCGCCGTGTCACAGCACCTTTGTTTGTGATGCGTGGTCTTGGAATCAACGATGACCTCAACGGAGTGGAACGTCCTGTATCTTTCCCTATCAAGGATATGGGCGACCAAGTAGCAGAAGTCGTTCACTCACTTGCTAAATGGAAGCGCCTTATGCTTGGCGAATATGGTATAAAGCCAAGTTACGGACTATATACAGACATGAATGCCATACGTGGTGATGAGGAGCTCGACAATCTCCACTCACTTTACGTTGACCAGTGGGACTGGGAACGCACAATGACAGCAGAAGAACGCAACCTCACCTTCCTCAAGAAGATTGTGAAGTGCATCTACTTTGCTATCCGTCGAACAGAGTACCTCGTGAGTGAGACATTCCCACAAATTGAGCAGTTCCTTCCTGAAGAAATTCACTTTATCCATTCAGAGGAACTTCTACAGATGTATCCAGACCTCACTCCAAAGGAGCGCGAGGATGCAATCTGCAAAAAATACGGAGCTGTATTCATCATGGGTATTGGCGGTAAGCTCTCAAATGGCGAACCACATGACGGACGTGCCCCTGACTATGATGACTGGACAACACCAAACTCTGATGGTTACTATGGCTTGAACGGCGATATCATGATATGGTATCCTATACTTAACCGCGCCTTTGAGCTCAGTTCCATGGGTATCCGTGTTGACAAGGAAGCACTTCTCCGTCAGCTTGAGTTGACAGGAAAGGAAGACCGTAAAGAACTCTACTTCCACAAGAAACTACTTGCTGGCGAACTCCCACTCTCTATCGGCGGTGGTATTGGTCAAAGCCGTCTATGCATGGTGCTCCTTCACAAGGCACACATCGGAGAGATTCAAGCAAGTATCTGGCCAGAGGATATGCGTAAGGAATGCGCAGCCGCTGGAATGCCACTCATCTAAAAGCAAAGCGCATAAAGATAAACATAACAAAAGCGAGCAAAACCAAATATGGATTTGCTCGCTTTTACTTTATCTTATCTAAAACAGATTCTTTTATTCAAACTTCATTGTGCGTGCTGGTGCACTTATACCAATGAAGAATGATGAGCCAAATATGACGAGTGATGATACGAGAAGTGTCATGATATTAAGGAATACAACCTGCAACCAGTCAATATAGACAGGCACAGAATCAAGATAATATACCGATGCATCCAACTTAACAACAGAGAAATGCTGCTGTACAATGCAGATGAGTAATCCAAGAATATTACCAAACAACATTCCTTTGCCCACGAGTATGACGGCATAGTGGAAGAATACCTTACGCACTCCCATGTTTGTCATTCCAAGTGCCTTTAGAAGTCCTATCATGTTAATGCGTTCAAGCATGACAATAAGGAGACCTGACACAATGGTAAAACTGGAGATGAAGAGCATCAGCACAAGTATCATCACCACGTTCATGTCGAGCACGGACAACCATGAGAATGTATGAGGCGACAGTTCCTTGATGGAGAAAGCTCCATATATCACACCATTACGGTCACGTGAACCATAGATGATGCTATGCATATCAGCAGCAGTCTTCTGTACATTGTCGAAGTCCGCAACCTTCAATTCTATTCCTGATACCATGTCATTATCCCAGCCGTTGAGACGACGGACAGTATAGATGTCGGCAAGCACATTTACCTTGTCATAGTCAACAAGATTTGTCTCATATATACCATATATATTAAGACGACGGGCACGCATACCAGTCTTTCCATCAAGGAAATAAGCATATACCTTATCGCCAAGATGAAGACCGAGATCAGACGCAATCTTCTTGCTTATGAGAATATTATTTGTTGACTTCTTGCTGCTAAACTTTGGGACTGCACCTTCGACGAGGTACTTATGGAAGAATGTGGTGTCATAGTCCTCACCCACTCCCTTGAATGTTACTCCACAGAAATCCTCTTCTGTCTTGAGTATTCCGAGTTTTGTGGCGTATGCCTGTCGGCTCTCTATGCCGTCAAACATATCGAGAACCTTGCGGAGTGAATCGTTATATAGTACAGGCATCATCTCAAACTGCTGAGTCTGTGTAAGACTGACTACCTGAATGTGAGAGCCGAAACCTATGACCTTGCTACTTACCTCACGCTTGAATCCGAGGACAACAGAGAGACTAACTATCATCACAGCAAGTCCGACAGCAATACCAAGCATCGCTATACGTACAGCAGGGCGAGAAAATCGTTTCTCGCCCTCAGTATTTGAATATATTCGTCTTGCTATGAAATTGTACATAATATCAGCCCCCATTAACTCCCCCAAGGAGGAGGATGTCATCCGGAGCATTAGCAATAATCATAAATAATCAATCTAAATCGCCTCCCCTCGGGGAGGTTGGGAGGGGGCCAGCCTTACTCCGTCCTACCTGGATAAGCCTCAAGTGCCTTGCGAAGTACGAAGAGAGCACGAATGAGGTCTTCCTTCTTCAGGACGTATGCAATACGAACCTCGTTCTTTCCAGATCCTGGTGTAGTATAGAATCCAGATGCTGGAGCCATCATGACTGTCTCGCCCTCGTAGTTAAACTCTGAGAGACACCATGCGCAGAACTTCTCACAGTCATCAACAGGAAGCTTTGCCACAGTATAGAAAGCACCCATTGGTATTGGAGAATAAACTCCAGGTATGCGATTGAGACCGTCAATAAGACACTTACGACGCTCAACATACTCATCATACACCTCACGACTGTATTCCTCTGGTGCATCAAGGCTTGCCTCTGCCACAATCTGTCCGATAAGTGGCGGAGAGAGACGAGCCTGACAGAACTTCATGACTGCCTTGCGAATCTCCTCATTCTTTGTGATGAGTGCTCCGATACGGATTCCGCACTCACTATATCTCTTACTGACAGAGTCAATAAGAACAACATTATTCTCAATACCCTCAAGGTGACACGCAGATATATAAGGTGAGCCAGTATAGATAAACTCACGATATACCTCGTCGGAGAACAGATAGAGGTCATACTTCTTGACGAGGTCACGTATCTGGTTCATCTCACGACGTGTGTAAAGATATCCCGTTGGGTTGTTCGGATTACATATAAGGATGGCGCGGGTGCGCTCATTTATGAGTTCCTCAAACTTCTCAACCTTTGGAAGAGAGAATCCTTCATCGATGGTAGTGGCTATTGTACGGATAACCGCACCCGCCGAGATGGCGAATGCCATGTAGTTGGCGTATGCTGGTTCTGGCACAATAATCTCATCACCTGGGTTCAGACATGAGAGGAAAGCAAAGAGCACAGCCTCCGAACCACCACTTGTGATGATGATGTCGTCGGCAGTAAGATTGATGTCATACTTCTTGTAATAACCAACCAGCTTTTCCCTATATGAACGATATCCCTGGGAAGGACTATACTCAAGAATCTTTCTGTCGATATTCTTGATAGCATCAAGCGCAACCTGAGGAGTAGGAAGGTCAGGCTGTCCAATATTCAAATGATAGACATGGACACCACGCTTTTTTGCGTCTTCTGCAAGCGGAGCCAATTTTCGGATTGGCGAGCTTGGCATCTCTGTTCCGCGTATTGATATCTTTGGCATTTAAATGTATTTTATAGCTGTATGTGTAGTTTCGAAGCAGGGACTTCCCTGCGCATAAGTCGTGCAAAGATAAGGAATTTTATTGTGAAAGAGATTATATATGAATAAAAAATCGTAATTTTGCCGAAAATTTTAACAAAATGAAAGTAGGAATAATACAGCAGTCTTGTTCTGGCGATGTAAACGCCAACAAGGAGAAACTTGCAAACAATATCAGAAAAGTGACAAAGGAAGGTGCAGAACTCGTGGTACTCCAAGAGCTTCACAACTCACTTTACTTCTGCCAGACAGAGAACACGCAACTATTCGACCTTGCTGAGCCAATACCCGGTCCATCAACCGAGTTCTATGGCGCAATAGCAAAGGAATGTGGCGTGGTTCTTGTCACATCACTCTTTGAACGTAGAGCAGCAGGACTCTACCACAACACAGCCGTTGTCTTTGAGAAAGACGGAACGATAGCAGGCAAATATCGCAAGATGCACATCCCTGATGATCCTGCATACTACGAAAAATTCTACTTCACACCAGGCGACATGGGCTTCCACCCTATACAGACAAGCGTCGGCAAGCTGGGCGTACAGGTATGCTGGGACCAATGGTATCCAGAAGGAGCACGTCTCATGGCACTTCAGGGAGCTGAGTTACTCATCTACCCTACTGCCATCGGATACGAGAGTTCGGACACAGAAGACGAGCAGGAACGCCAGCGTGAAGCGTGGACAACCGTACAGAGAGGTCATGCGGTAGCTAACGGCATACCTGTGATTGCCGTAAACAGGACAGGTCACGAGCCAGACCCATCAGGTCAGACAAACGGC
>CAMOVB010000088.1:0-11266 GCA_946626925.1 uncultured Prevotellaceae bacterium | reverse complement strand
CGTGTCCATCCCCAGTAGCAGTTGTTTTCGAGTTCTTCTTGTTCGACGTGTGTTGGCATACGCCACTTGCCGCCCCAGTTGACCGTGGCTGCATCGTCATCTGAATCGAGAGTTGTATTGTTATCAACTGTTCCGTATGACCTGCTTACGCAATACTTGGTCATGGAATAATAAGTTCCATTGCACCACTTGTATGAAGCCCAAGAGTAAGCATTATCTGACTGTGGTTCCGTTTTCCCCCATGCATAATAGTTGCCATAACCTTGTGGATTCGTAGCACCCACGTTCATGGTTGCCCACTTAACAGACAAGCCAAGGTCGACGTATGCGTATCCATTCTCCAAGCCGTCATAGCTAAACACAGGAAACGCATTTGCCGCCCAGCGGTAAGCCTTACCAGCCACGAGGTTCTTGCTTGCAAGAGTAGCTATATATTCCGTACCATCGACAGATTTTGCCGTAAGCTTAACAGTCTGCGTCCAAATAGGAAGTGCGGCTAAATATAGCGTAATTGTCTTATTGTTGTTTGTCGTAACAACATTATTGAGAGCCACGTTAATGCTTGCAGATGTTGCGGTTGGAGTTACTGTACCATCAGCCACATTCATCGTAGCATTAGTAGTCCACACTTTCTGGCCATCTGGATTAGCAAGCGTGATGCTCTTCCATGTTGCAGCCACAGGCATGGTGAGCTTCAACTGAATGATTGAAATAGCATGCTTGAAGTTAAACACAACCTCAAATGGTGTTCCGTCCGAAAGGGTTGTTTCTACGAATGAGGAAGGAGCGTACATATAGTCATACTTCTTACCAATTGTTTCAAGTGTTCCGTCCTGACCCGTCATATCAATAGGCACGGCTGTATATGGAGTGGAAGCTGGCAACTTTCCATTGTATGGGCAATAAGCAGCATACGTGTTATTTCTGTTGAGTGCCCAGCCTGCACCATCAAATGTGGCGAAGTGAGCATCCGCGCCATCAAGCACATTCAGTTTCTGCTCTGCCTGATTGTTTGTCTCTGGATAAATAGGAAACACGCCAAGTGCATCATAGCCTGCCCATGCAAAACTGATGCCCTTGTCCGTAGCCGTGAGTGATGTACGTGTGTCATCATCATACTCGAAAGGCTTGCTACGAAGAATTACCTTCTCCACATTATCATTTGACTTTGTTTCTGCCACATCCATAAGTTCAGAGGAACAAGATGCAAGCAATAACAAAGGCATTAAGTTAAGGAATTGTTTCATTTTCATGTCTTTTTTAGTTTTCAAATAATAGTGACAGCAAAGATACAACATAAATGAGTAAGAACAAAATAAATAGGAGAAAAAAGACCCACCCTAACCAACCACCGTCGAACATGGCACTGTTCTCCCCTCATTTCAGGACAGAGAGACATTTAGTCTCTCTTCTGCGCCCTCATTCGCCCTACAGGGAGGGAACTGGTTACACAATCGCCAAAAAGGAAGAAAAAGGCAGAATCGAGACAACACACTAAAGTCGCTTCTCAGACTATCGATAGTCTGAGAGACAAGATACATGAATAGGTTTCTTGTTACCTTCCCCTTAGGTGTACCTTTGGTTCTCCTTCGTTTCCCTTACCAAACTAAGGGACACCTAAGGCACAACGTACAAACGGCAGTCAAGCCGAGACTTGACTGCCGTTGGATTGGTATGCAGAATGTAGATTAGTGCTGTGGCATCTTGCCATCAAGTGCATCGACAATCATACGAAGAAGTTCATCCGTTGGACGTGAGAGGCGCATATTACCCACCTGTGTCTGCGCCGTACGCTTACCTGACTCTATGTCCTTGATGCGCTTCTGGAGAATCTTCTTAATCTCTGCCTTCAGCTTTGGGTCGGCATCTGGTGCAGAGAAAGGCTTTGTCCACTGTGCCAACTGCATGTCTGATGCATCAAGCGATTTGTTGTCAAGGTACTCTTTTATGTAGCCTATGTAGGACTTCAAATCCTTCTGCTTCTCTGACAAGGTGATGAGAGTACTGAGGCGATAGTGGTCTGCCTCCTTTGTTTTCAGCTCAGCAAGGAGTGAGAGGAACGCATCAAACTGTGCCTTGTCGAGGTTTACGCCACCATCCTTCTCTATGATAAGCTGACGCTGGTAGCCAGCGAGAACATTGGTTATCTTAGCCTCAACTCCTCGTGCACCAATGTAGGATGCAAGAGCATCCGGATTCTTGGCTGTATAGATGAAGGACTTGGCAAATGGGTTGTTGATGTTTGAGAGGAAGATGCGACGGAGAGTGCTGTCACCTGCAAATGTCTCTTCCTTTCCTGCAAGCAAAGCCTCAGCGACATCGTTGGCATCCTGCGTCTTGTAAGTTGCAGTCAATGTCTTGAGGTAAGCGAGAAGGAACTGAGGGTCTCTTTCGCCTGCATCCCAACGTTCCTTGAGTGTACCAGATGAGTTGTCGCTACTTTTCTCTTTCACCCTCATAAGGAACTCGTCTGCCTCGCTTCCGCCAAGGAAACGTCCAATCTCCTGAAGGTCGGCATTGAAGATGACGAACGTAGGATAAGCCGTCACTTGCAACTTCTTTGCAAGAGGTGCGCCATACTGGCTCTCCATGTCAATCTTTACGCTAACGAACTTTGGGTTCATGGCTGAACCAACTTTTTCCTGCGTGAATACGGTAAGTGCCATCTTGCGGCAAGGACCGCACCATGTGGTGAAGCAGTCGAGGAATATCAACTTGCCTTCTGCCTTTGCCTTTGCAGATGCCTGTTCAAGCGTTGTACCATCTGGCTCAAAGGCTATGCCCTGAGCCATTGTTGTGATAAATGTCAATAATGACAATGTGATTGTGATAAGTCTTTTCATATTGTAGTGATGTTTTGCCCCCAACCTCCCGAAGGGGGCGTCTGTTCAGAGCTATGGAGGGAAAATTTTAATTTATAATTTATAATTTATAATTGATAATTACTTCCTTGCAGTCTGTAAAACCGCTTCGCTTAGTTGTAAAATCTTAACTCTTAATACTTAATTTAAGTGGGGGCTACTGCATCGAGAATTTCCATGCCATGTCCTTCACACGACCAGGGATAGTGTACTCGTAATGAGTAGTGGTATTGAGAATACCGCTGGCAGGATTGATGAGGTACTGATATACCTTACCTTCACGCTTAGCTTCATTCCATGTAGCTATGTGAACGAGATTGTCTGCCCTTGGGACAAGTCCGTAACCATATACCGTACCGTGGTAATACTTCATCATTCGAACGCAAGTGATGACCTCGTCACTTGATGGGGCTTCCCATGCCACGCTTGCTGGCAGATTGCTGTCATAGGCGAAGTCGTAAAGGCGGTTGCCTGCGGAGTAATAGACGAAGCTACCAACGTGACTTGCGGCAAATGACGTTATATCATGTATATCAGGACATAATCCATCAAGTGCATAGAGTCCAACACCTATGTTAGCAGTCTCAGGCGTTGTTGAAGCAAAGTTTGCAACAGCAAGATATCGCTCATCACCTTTAGACATAATGATATAGTCATAAGGCCGGAGATTCATTCCCTGACTCAAACCTCGTCCCCAGTCAGCCATGACAAGTTCCATACCTGTATTGTTCACATCGAAGGCAGCAACAGAGGCATCCTGTTCACCAAATTCACGTAGGCGTGCATCATTGTAGCCAGCATAACGGAACTTGTGATAAGTCTGGTCATAGACCACAACACCATAGTTAAGCGTGTTAGGTACCTCGGAGTTCCAAGGAGCAAGTGTGCCTACATTGTCGTCTGTAAACTTAGCCACACCAAAGCGAGTGGTACGTCCTTCAGTCGTACTGAACGAGTAAGTGTTTGTATATACCTTATTGTCGTTGATGACTATCTCGGAGTTCTGTCCAGACATGACGCCTGCACCATGCTCGCCATACCAAGTAGGAGCGACTGTAGAAGGGGCATTATGGAAGAAATCGCCAAACGAAACAGCCTTTTCTATACCGTTCTCACTTACTCCCGCCAAGGTGCGGTCGGTACAGAGTCCCACGTAGTTATTACCCGAAGCAAGCGATACGGCAATGTCAAGACAACGGATAGGCTTACCCTCAAGAGGTGTGCCGTTGGTGGTCTCATATACGTTGGTATAGTAGCGGTTGTAGTTGGCATGTAACTTAGTCCATGGATTGTAGATAAGTGCCAAGTCAGATGTCCCTGGTACATCATTACGCTCGTAGAACACCATCCAGCCACCGTCGAACACCTCGCTCACAGAAACAGGTATGCGCATGAACTGACGAATGTTGTCGTTGCGGTTGGTCACAACAAGTTGCACGTAATAGTTACCACCAGTCCTATTGATTACCGCCTTGAGGGTACGCTCATTGCCTATGGTATCAATAACAGCATTTGCACCAGAGCCTGACACAGCGCTATAAATTGTCCATTGATAGTCGAGGGGAACATTCGCGCCCTCCGAAGCCCTCTGACCGTTAAACACGACATCAGGATTGAGTTCAAGCGTATCGAACCTCATAATGGCATACTCTGGCTGCACACCTGAACCCACAGTGTCGATTGTCACTTTGTCAAGAGCGTGATAGTCGTAGTTGCCCTTGTCCTCATAGCACGAAGCAAGGAACAGCGAAGCCACGGCAAGAAGGGTGAAAAACCTCATTCGTATTTTATTCGTAAATATGTTTGTGCTCATATTATCATGTCATTTTTTAGAAAGTTACAGGCACTCCAAACTCATCCGTAAGCGGAGTGTCATGCGTGTTGTTATACTCATTGAGTGCGAGTTGCACACACTGCTGCAGATACACTGCATACGAAGCAGAAACAATATTGGTTGTCTCGTCGTATGATGTCTGTGCATTATAGTTGATGTCAAAGTCAATCAATCCAATATGCTCAATCATGAACTGATACTTAACCCTACTGTACGAACCGAAGTACTTGCTCAACGCCACACGTGGATAGTTGGCACTATCCCAGTTGGCAGGTTTGGCAAGATAGTTCTTCAGCACCACCTTGAACTGCTGGTGCTTCTCCGTACCAATGGAGAAAGCATCGGTAGGTACGACACGAAAGTGAACCTCGCCATCCGACTCTGAGAAGAGACTCTTGTCCGTCAGCTTCTGAGTATTGAAATACACCTTGTATGAGCCACCCACGCTACCTGCAGGAATGACATAATCCTCTGTGCGAACAGTAGGAGCAACAAGAGCTGAGTCCTTGCCAAAGACCTCAAGTCGGAACGTGCGGTCATAGTCAGTCACCACGCCACTCACCTGAGCGTAGAAAGTGATGCCTCCTTCCTCATAGGCATAAGAGTAGTTATAAGTTGCATGGTCATGAACAGCACCTGCCTGAGTACCCACCCAGATGTTAAGTGCCGTATAGCTTGTGTCAAAGCCGTCAAGCTCTGCCTTTTCACAAGCAGTAAGAGCAAAAAGCGTTGACAGTATGTAGAATATCTTTTTTTTCATTTTGCTATGTGTTGTTAATTGTGAATTATATTCACCTATTCTCCTCCCTATGTGCAGATTCCGTCTCTGTTATTGGTAATGGGAATGTATATACCTTGTCTGCCACTGCATCAGCATCAGAGTACAAGATGACTGGACTGTTCAATCGCTTGTAGAGGAAGAACAACTGTCCTTCGCCAAGCAACTCACGACGGTACTCATGAAGAAGTTCCGTAAAGAAGTCAGCAGGCATCTCGCCAAGAGCAGGAAGGTTACGAGCATTGCGCACCTGATTAAGTACAGCAAGAGCCTCATCGGTATTACCAAGGCGATAGAGAGTCTCACACTTTATGAGATATATCTCCGCCAAACGTATGAGTGGCATCTTGTTGGAATAAAACTCTGCTCCATTACTTGGCTCATCGTACTTAGTGACATAGCGATTATTGGCATGAGTGGAAGAACCTGACTTGAACAGGAAAGTGTAGCGATAATCCTGCGTAGCATTATCGAAGTAGTCAAGCAGACGCTCACGAGTGACAGCATAACTGTAAGGAGAGCCGTCAGAGAAGTAATTATCAGCCACGTCGCTTGTCAAGGTGAGGTTGTTGAGTGCAAACAGATGTTCATCAGCAAGACATCTGTCATAGCCTGCCTGAAGATTGCCTACCGTTGCCCATGTGAAAGCTCCTGACTGCATCACCTCGTCAGCAGCCTTGGATGCACCTTCGTAGTCACCCTTCCACATACGCACACGTGCCTCAAGTCCCTTGACGGCATAATAGTTAAGATGCAACTGGCGATTGTACAGATAGCCATTGTCCTCGACCTCAGTTATCGTGCGGCCTGTAGCTATCGGGTCATGCCCTTTTAGAAGGGCTTCCGCATCAATTACATCCTTCAGCACCGCCTCTGTTGCCTCACTCACGCTCAACTGTGGAGCTACACTATACGATAGCGAAGAACTGTAAGGGATTGATGGCTGGTTAGGGTTAACCGCATAACTCACTCCAAAGCAACGGAGAAGGTCGAAGTGGAGGAATGCGCGAAGAGCCAAAGCCTCGCCCTTGATAACTTCGTAGTTGTCCTTGGCAAAGAGACCTGCCTTTGCATCAATATTAGCAAGGAGGTGATTTGCGTTAGCTATACCTGTGTAGTTAGTTGTCCAGATGCCACGTATGAATCCAGTTGGATAGGCTGCATCATAGTTATATGTTGCAGCGTCATTATATTGTGACGAATAGTAATAATCCCATTCTTGACCAAGCACGCCAATGAAGCCATAGGTAAGTTCCTTGGCATAGGTATTGTTTGACAACATGGATGAATACACTCCAGCAAGTGCTTCCTTGAAACCTCGTTCGGAAGAGAACAACTCAGTGTCCTCCACCTGCGAACGTGGTTGTACGTCGAGCCACTCGTTGCACGATGCCATAACAAGGCTGAGGCAAAGCAAGGACAACGTAGAAGCTATGCTATGTTTGTTGTTATGTTGTTTTATTTTCATTTGTTCGTTGTTGTTTTGGAGTTAGGGTTCAGCCAAGGACGGCCGAACGGAATACGATGCTCTCGATTCTTCATTCACGATTCCTCACTCTTCATTCTTCATTCTTCATTTAAAATGTTGCCGCAAGCGAGAATGCAAACGTGTGAGCATATGGATAACTTACGCCTCGCTCGGCACGCACGGTAGAAAGATGGAACACATCATTCACATAGAACGTGAGGCGCAGTCGCTCCAACTTTGCCTTCTGCAACCATGTCTGATACTTGAAGTCGTAATAGGCAGATATTGACGTGAGTTGGAGCATATTGTTACGCTGAACGAAACGTGTGGATGCGTATGTAGTGGTTGGAGAACTTGAAATATGCTTGTAGAGAGCAATATCTCCCACCTCGTTCCATGTGTCGCTAAACACACGACGGTCAACATTATTGGCTATGTTCACATTCTCTACCCTATCCACGAGAGTCTGATTGTAATAGTCTCCTCCCAGCTGGTAAGTGAACAGAAGATTAAGACCTATGCCACGGTACTCTCCATTGAAGCCAAACGTGCCATGAACCTTTGGATTTGAGTCACCAGCTATGATGTAGTCATCCGTCGTATAGTCATAAGTCATAGTACCATCCTTCTTCTGGAACATCTCACGTCCAGTTGCAGGGTCGATACCGAGTGAACGTACTGCCCAGATGGCTGTCATGGATTGTCCTTCCTCATAACGTATGATTGGAAGGGTTGACTGCTTTGAATCCTGTTCACGGTTGAACGTGCTCAACGCCTCATTTATCTCTACAACCTTATTGACATTATGCGCTATACTTCCAGAAAGACTCATGAATGACTGCCCTTTCTGATAGAAACGCCAGTTAGCAGTTGCCTCTATACCCTTGTTCACAACATTACCGAGGTTCTCCATGTAGCTTGAGAATCCTGTGGATGAAGGAATAGACATGGAAGTAAGGGCGTCATGCGTCTTACTGTTATAATAGTCGAAGCGCATATTGAACTTTCTACCTATACCCAAGTCGAAGCCCACAGTAAAGTCACCAGTCTGTTGCCACTTGAGGTTGGGGTTAGGCATTCCCATAAGATATGCTCCCGATATGTCGTCATAAATAATGGAGTCGTAGAACTTGTATGTCGCCTTAGCTTGGTAAGGAGAGAAATTCTGATTACCCGTCAAGCCGTATGTGACACGCAACTTGCAGAGGGTAAGCCAGTTTGCCGTATCCATGAAATGTTCCTTGTGTAAGTTCCAGGCAGTACCAATGCTCCAGAATGTACCCCAACGATTGTTACTACCAAACACGGACGAACCGTTGAGACGAAGACTTACGTCAAAGAGGTAACGCTCGTCATAGGAGTAGTTGAGCGCACCCGTAATACCGAGTGAACGTGTGTTGCTCTCGTTTCCAGAAGGGACACCTCCATCGGCATACTGACGTGCAAAGGTGATGTAATCAACATGTGAATTAAGGAATCCCCATGCAGTCATACCATCAGACAAGGAGCTTGACGACTGCAAGGAGTAAGCCACATTGGATAGGAGCAAGTGCTTATCCCATTGATGTGAATAGTGACCAGTCACGTCCACGGATATGCTGTTGCTCTCGCCATTAGTTATAGTGTAGCTTCCACGCTTGAAGTAACGGTCGCCCGTCCAGTCATTAAAACGAGTATGGTCACCAGGATAGAAATCCTCGCGCCTATTGTTCTGGTGAGTATAACCAACACGTGCCGTGAAACGCCAGTCGGCAGCAGGACGATACTCCACATACACGTTCTCACTCACCTCCGTATATTTCGAGAAATTCTTTGTGCCTAACGTAGCATTATAAAGGGGATTGTAGTATGTAAGCGTACTTCCGTTTGCACCCGGTGATGTGTAATAACCAAGTACCTTCTGCACGTTACCATTGTCATCCGTTGGCTTGAAATAAGGGTTCATGGCAACATAATCGGAGAATGTACCATAAGGGCTGTCATCCGCCTTGTTACCCGTAACCGTAAGAGAATTACGGAACGACCATTGCTTGTATCTGTATGCCAAGTTAATGTTACCAGAGATAGTACGGCGACCCGATTCCTTCATCACGCCAGCCACGTTGTTGTACATCACGCTCGCAGAATAGCGCATCTCTTCAGTACCGCCTTCTATATTAGCAGTATGCTTCTGTCCCACGCCTGTACGCAAAGGTTGTGAGAGCCAATAGGTGTTTACCCCACTTGCAATATCCGCAGCAATGGCATTATATTGTTCATCAAGCAAAGCCTGATAGTAAGGCGATGAGGAAGTATAGCGTCCAGCAATCTGCTCAACCTGCAACTTTTCCCTTGCATCACACATATTATAAGAGGTGAGGTCAGGCACTTCCACATTAAGGTCGCCCGTATAGCTGATACGCAGCCTACCTGCCTCTGGCAAGACTGTCTCAACGACGATGACGCCATTACTTGCCTTCGAACCATAGATAGCCTTGGCTGTACCATCCTTGAGTACCGTAACCGACTTGATACGGTTGATATCCAAGTCGAATATCTGCTGTTGACTTGCTTCAAATCCATCAAGAATAAAGAGCGGAGCATTAGGATTACCGCTATAGTCGCCTTGAAGTCCGCTGAACGATGCCTTACCACGGATAGTAATATCTGCCATGTGGTTAGGGTCAGAACCGTTGATGTCATTCATCTCCACCACGAATGCAGGGTCAAGAGCCTGTACAGCCTTCAATACATTCGAACCACTTACAAGTTTCAAATCCTCTTGTGTGAAACTGGAGGCAGAACCTGTAAACGTGGATGACTTGTAGTCAAAGAGACCTGTTACGACGACATCATCCAGTTGAGTATCATCCTGGAGTACAATAACTATATTCGTATGATTACGTTTTCCATCATACGACTTGGTTTGAGACTTCATTCCCACGAATGATACATCAATCGTCACGCTTTTACCTTGAGGAACAGACAATGTGAATACTCCATTCTCATCAGCCAAGGCACCAGCCTTGGATTCACGTACCTTCACATGCGCTCCTGGCAAAGTACCACCTTGGGCATCCTTCACCACACCTTGCAACAACACCATACCATCACGAACAAAAGTACGTGGGCGTTCAGGTGTTACCTGTTGCATAGGAACGCTCTTTGGTTCGTCCTGCGCCGATAAGGTGAAAAACATTCCTTGTCCAAGGAAGGCAAACAACATAAGTGTTTTAATTTTCGTTTGTGTAATAATAGTCATTTGTTCATTTACTTTGTGCGGTGCAAAGATACAAATATTTTTTGTTTACAAACCAACACTGCCACATCGTATATAAAAATATACCATAATTATGGTATGTATCACTGCATTTAGCTTACATCAAAACCGCATACGGTTTTAATGATACAAAAAAAAGGACGCAACTGCATTGCAATTACGTCCTTTACATTTGTATCTTAAAGAAAATTCCTCAGATTACTTCTTCATAGCAGCGTAGCGGCTCATGAACTTATCAACACGTCCTGCAGTATCGACAAGCTTAGCCTTACCTGTGTAGAATGGGTGAGAAGTAGAAGAAATTTCAATCTTGACTACTGGATACTCCTGACCGTCAGTAAATACCTCTGTGTCATTTGTCTTTGCTGTTGAGCGAGAAAGGAACATATCGCCATTTGACATATCCTTGAAGATAACTGTGCGATAGTTCTCTGGGTGAATACCTTGCTTCATAATTTTATTGTTTTTATACAGTTCAATATTATTGCTGGTAACAATAAATAATTTTAATAATCTCTATGCGAAAACGGACGAATCCGAAATCAGCGTGCAAAAGTAGGCATTTTCTGCGAACTGACAAAACATTTCTGTAATTTTCTTTCAGAATGTGTGTAATATAGTTGACTGACAGTCTATACTTGCATCATTATACATCGTGATTATAGGTTTATTTATCGATGGTAATGCATATCAATTATCAATTGTCAATTGTCAATTATTAATCACCCTTGCTTCCCTTGGGCTTTTCAATCCTACCGTGGACATATACACTGCAGCCGTGCCAAGAATGCAAACGCGTGCACCAAGCATGGATGGATTATCGCACAAGTTGAGAGAGCCACGAATGCGCTTTGGGGAAGCAGGGAGCTGAACAGGAACACAATGCTCATAGTTTACCTCAAAAGGTGAAACACCAAGTATGATATTGGACGACACATCGCCACAGCCAAACACAGCTCTCTGCATCGTCCTGCCATCCACATAGCCAACGATGTAGCCCATCAGCCCTACTTCCACATCACTTTCCTCGTCAAAATCTCCTCTGGCGCAGGAGCCGAACAAAATG
>CAMOVB010000087.1:0-11353 GCA_946626925.1 uncultured Prevotellaceae bacterium | reverse complement strand
CTTCTGTCGTGAATGTGTCTTGAGGATTGCATGCTGTTGTCAGCAATAAGACTGACAACAGCATGAATAAATATGTTTTGAGTATGTTCATCTATGAATTAGAAGATTACAACAACATCATCAAGTGCGAAATATTTTGCTGTAGCAAGACCGTATGTACCCTTCTCAGAACCATCAAAAGTGAATGTAAGAGAAGTTACAGCTCCGAGTGAACTCAAGTCAACATCAAACCATCCTGTCTTGATGTCATTACCCTTGCCGAAATAAATGTCAAGTGACTTTGTTGTTTTGTCTGCTAAAGCACCTGTTACAGTTACCTTGAAGTAGAAATTTTCACCTTTTGATTTCTCCATGTCAGCAAGGCTTACTACTGTTGGAGATACCTTCATTGACTTAATAACGTGTGCTGAACCATCTGCAAATGCAAGCTTGGTATCATTATCCCATACAACACCAAAGTTCTTGCTTCCATTTGAAACAGGAACAGACAATTGGTGTTCGTAAGTTGTTGCATCAGGATTTACATAGTTAGAGATGGCAATACCATTACCCCATCCATATGAGCCCCAGTCATCTTTTCTACATGAAGAAGAAAGATTTGTATAAGGGTCTGTCCAGCTGTATTCGTCACCGCTGTAAATCAATTTACCACCATACTCTGGGTTGTCGATAAGAGCAGAGAACTCGTCTCCTTCAAATGTGAGAACCTTAATTTCATCATCATCTTCGCTACAAGATGTGAAAAGAGTTGAGCCAGCTAAGAGAGCGGCTGCAAGAAAAAGATACTTTTTCATTTTGTTTGAATTTAATATTATTGTATTGGTTAACTGTGTTGTTTTAAGAACAATCCTAATCCTCGAGGATCTTCAAACGTGTTCATGTAACGGCAGGTATTCGGACTTGCACTCATTTCATCTTCCTTCCCGGCAACACTTATCCAGTGGATTTTGTTGATGAATGTTTTAATTATTTGCTATATTCTTAATGCAAAAGTGCTTACCGCAGCGGGACTGTACAGGTCTTTCACCTGTTTCCCTAACCGCCACACGGTTTTTCGTTTTTCACATGTTGGCTTACATGTGCTGGCATTTGTATTATGGGCAGAGGCACATGCCTCCGCCCTTTATTGTGTGACTATTCTTTAACTTCGTCTGGCATCTTTTCTGAGATGACATCGTTGAGCACGTCCTTCATCTGGAGACCTGCAGCACGAACCTGCTGAGGAATGAATGATGTGGCTGTCATTCCAGGAGTTGTGTTGATTTCAAGCATGTTGATGACATCATCGCCTGCCTCATTCTTTGAGATGATATAGTCGATACGGATGATGCCTGATGCTCCGAGAATGCCGTAGATGGCTTTTGTGAGAGCCTGAACACGCTTTGTTGTGTCATCTGAGAGACGTGCAGGAGTGATTTCCTCCACCTGTCCGTTGTACTTGGCATCGTAGTCGAAGAACTCTGTCTTTGGAACGACCTCTGTTATTGGGAGTACACAGACTTCGCCATTCTTTGCCCTATATACACCGTTTGATATTTCTGTTCCCTTCATCTCGCTCTCGATAAGAACCTCATCGCTCTCGTTGCGTGCTTTCTCGATGGCTGGAAGGATGTCTCCGGCTGTTTTACACTTGGTTACTCCGAATGAAGAACCGCCTGCGTTTGGCTTGATGAAGCATGGGAGACCTACCTTGGCAACTACGTCCTCTGCCTTAACCTCCATACCTTTGCGTACAAGGATGTCTTCTGCCACCTTTACACCAAAGCCCTTGAGATACTGGTTGAGGGTGAACTTGTCAAATGTCATGGCTTCTACGAGGAGTGAGCTTGTGCTGTAAGGAATCTTCAAGAGGTCGAAGTAACCCTGAAGGATGCCGTTCTCACCAGGAGTACCATGAATGGTGATGTAGGCGTAGTCAGGTCTTACGCGCTTGTTCCATTCGTCAAGGAACGTGAAGTTGTGGAGTGCTACGGGTGAGAGGTTTCCGTTGTGGAGATGAGCCTGCCAGTCGGTACCACGTACCTCGATAGTATATACGTCATATTTTTCCTTATCAATCCAAGAATCTATGCCTGCTGCTGAGCGCATAGACACATCATGCTCTGAGGAATCTCCTCCGGCGATGATTGCAATAACTTTCTTCATCTTTTTATATAAAGTTAATTTTGTCCTATCTTCTTTTTTTTTCTTAACCCTTCGGTAACCTTTCGGTAACCCTCCCTAATTTCTCCCTAATACATTTAGGGAAGAATCATAATTTTGTGCTATACCAAGGTTAAGAATTATTTATTAAACTTCTTTTGCATAGTTGCGCCATTTCTCAAGGAGAGCTGTGATGTCTTCCGGCAACTCGCTGTTGAACATCATCTCCTTGCCCGTCTTTGGGTGAATGAAGCCGAGTGTCTTGGCATGGAGAACCTGACGTGGGCAGAGCTTGAAGCAGTTTTCTATGTATTGTTTATACTTACTGCTTGTCGTTCCCTTGAGAATCTGGTCGCCACCATATCGCTCGTCTGAGAAAAGCGGATGACCGATGTGGCGCATGTGCGCACGTATTTGATGTGTACGTCCCGTTTCCAGTACGCACTTTACGAGAGTTGTGTAGCCAAATCGCTCCAATATATAATAATGTGTAACGGCGCGTTTTCCTATCTCGCTGTCAGGTGGGAATACTGCCATGCGCATACGATCCTTAGGGTCACGGGCAATATTACCCTCGATGCGTCCTTGATCTTCTACGAAGTTGCCCCATACGAGTGCGTTGTACTCACGCTTGGTTGTCTTGTTGAAGAACTGAAGTCCGAGGTGAGTCTTTGCCTCTGCTGTCTTTGCCACGACGAGAAGACCGCTTGTGTCCTTGTCTATTCGGTGTACAAGACCAATCTCTGGGTCGTTGATGTCGTACTCAGGATGATCCTTGAGGTGCCAAGCTATGGCGTTGAGGAGTGTTCCGTGCCAGTTGCCGAATCCTGGGTGAACCACAAGACCTGCTGGCTTATTGACAACCATGAGGTCGTCGTCCTCATATACTATGTCGAGAGGAATGTCCTCTGGTATGATTGCGTTGTCGTAGTGTGGACGGTCGAGCATGACCTGCACCACGTCGTATGGCTTGACCTTGTAGCTGCGCTTTACAGGTTTGCCGTTGACCATGATGAAGCCAGCATCGGCAGCCTTCTGCACACGGTTACGTGAGGTGTTGGAAAGGTGTACAAGCAGGAACTTGTCCACTCTAAGGAGTTTCTGTCCTTTGTCGGCAACTACCTTGAGGTGTTCGTAGAGACCTGCGGAGTCTTCATCCTCCACTTCCTCGTTGTCGCCAGCAAATTCCTCGTCGATATATTCGTCTTTGTATTCTTCCTTATCCATCAGTCCTCCTCGTATTCGTCTATGTCAAGATTGTCAATATTAGCGAGTGTGTCGATTTCGTTACCCGAACCTACATGAAGTGTTATAGGACGATTGGTTGACACCATGTCGCCTGCCTTGAGCATACGTGAGCCTTGATAGACGCTGATGACAAGTCCCTTGTCAGGACTTTCCACCATCATGTCCTCGTTGAGTGTGAAGCCGAGGTTTGAGAGTATTTGGTGAGCCTCGTTTGCTGTGCTGTAGCCAGCCACGTTAGGGAATGCCACCTTAGCCTCGCCAAGCTTGATGATGGAGAGATAGACGTTGCGTCCGTCTTTGACATAGCTGCCTGCGCTTGGTGTCTGGAAACATACAGCTCCAGGCTTGTAGCCGTCCTTGCGTGTAGAGTCGCTTACCACTCCGATGAGTCCGTATTCGGCAAGCATATCTTTGGCATCCTCCACGTCCATACCGTCGAGGTTAGGCACTTCGATTCTCTCACCATGGTGAGTGTAGTGGTCGATGTAGTAGAGAGTTGCAGTAGGTGCGATGATGAGCACAGCCACCATCAATCCTACGTTAATCCAGAAGATACGAGCCTTGGGTCCGTTAAAATATGATTTTATATCCATTTTCCATTAATTATATAAAACGATGCAAAGGTACAAAAAAGAATTATAAATTAAGAGTTAAGAATTAAGATTTAAGAATTAAGAGTTAAGATTTAATTGAGAATTATGTACACAAATTGCTTTACACACTATAATAATAAAGGTGTAAGACATAAAAAAAGCAGAAGTTTCTGTGAAACTCCTGCTTTTGTTCTTTTCTTCGAACACGAATCAATTATTTTCCGTGGTGCTCGCTTGAAACTGTAAGTGACTTGCGACCCTTGCGACGACGTGCTGCCAAAACTCGACGGCCGTTAGCTGTCTGCATACGCTCACGGAAACCATGCTTGTTGATTCTCTTTCTGTTGTGAGGCTGAAATGTTCTCTTCATATCTTTTATCTTTTTTATTGTTATTAATCTTCTTGAATTATCTCATTCAATCTTGTTGCCATAGAGTGCTTCACTTCGCACTAAAAGCGGGTGCAAAATTAGGCATTTTAAATAAATAGACAAAATAAATTGCTGATTTTACACATCTTTTTTTGTCATTTTAATGAAAAACTGTAATTTTGCACTCGATTTCGATAAGAAAGAATACAATTATTAATATAGTTTGAGTTTTTGAGGAATACAAGCTAAGGCTAATCTTAAAAACTTGAAAACTCGAAAACTTAAAATTTTTTAGAATTATATGGCTATTTTAGCAGGTGACATTAAGAAGGGCGTTTGCCTCCGCCTTGATGATGGCAAGATTTGGGTAGTTATCGACTTCCTTCACAAGAAGCCAGGTAAGGGTAACACAGTTATGATTACAAAGCTTAAGAACGTTGAGGACGGTCGTGTACTTGAGCGTACATGGATTGTATCAGCTAAGCTTGATGACGTAACTGTATCTCACCAGCAGTTCCAGTACCTCTACAAGGAGGGTGACGACATGGTGTTCATGAACAACGAGACATTTGAGCAGGTTAATATCGCTAAGGACCTTATCATCGGTGGTGACTTCCTCAAGGAAGGTGAGACTATGGTAATGGCTACTATCGATGACCAGACAGGTGCAATCCTCACAGCTGAGGCTCCTGTAAAGATCGTTCTTAAGGTTACTTACACAGAGCCAGGTCTTAAGGGCGATACAGCTACTAACGCTACTAAACCTGCTACACTTGAGACAGGTGTTGAGATCCGCGTACCACTCTTCATCAACGAGGGTGATATGATTGAGGTTGATACTCGTGACGGTTCATACGTAAGCCGTAAGTCATAAGCAATCATTTGCATCATAAACCTATGGCGGAGTCTTTTGGGGCTTCGCCATTTTTTAATAAAGTGGGTTGGAAGGATAGCTTCGATAAAACTTAAAAAACTCACAAACTTAAGAACTTAAGACCCCAAGAACTTAAGAACTTACAAACTCAAAAACTTAAAAACTTACAAACTCACAAACTAAAGAATGGTTGACGTCAACTTTTCATCGCTAAGTGAGAATGCACAACGCCTGCTGTGCCTCTACGCATATCAATTCTCAGGCTCATATACGGGAATAGAAGAGATACATGAGTTGCTCAGGGACTCTTTCCGTGACTATGATGCTGACAAGGTTCTTGACGAGCTCTTGTCGGCAGGATACCTGTTGGACAGAGGTTATAGCTGGTATCAGAACTCAAAGAGCTACCAGATACCTCAGGCGTATTTCCTGCCAGCCTTGTTCTATACCCTTGAACAGAGACGTGACCTTGTGGCTGAGTTCCTCAACATGAGATTGCCAAAGTTGACTAATCTCAACGTGATACGTCATTCTGTTGCACAACTTGTGGATAGCGACTACAAGATGTGTAATGCTGCCCAGAATATCTCACGAGGTGAGATGACTTTCCTTCTTACTATTGATATCAACGAGAAGACACGAGTTCTCTTTGCCAACCTCAACAAGGAGGTGTTCATGTGGGTGTTCGATAGGTACATTCAGCAACTCTGTGAGGATGACAGAGTGGTGGATACTTCCATTCTCTACCGTGTCATAGATGACAACTTGAACTTGCTCATTCACAACAAGCGTAATATGCGCTCGCTCGTGAACCTTTATAGATATTTCCTCGATGGCACGTTGCCAGATACGCCTGTTAGCGAAAAAGATGGAGCAGGTATTGCCCTTGCTGCCATACATAATACCGTACGTGGCAACTATGACGAGGCAATCAAACTTTTTGCCCTTGCCTTCAAGGTGCTGAACCCTATAACAGAATGTAAAAATATGTTCATCAACTATCTGATGAACTATTTCCTCATACTTGCCTATACTCATGAGGCAAGCACGGATTCACGCAATAAACTTCACACGTTTGTCAACAAGAAAGAGACAGACACCTATCCAAGTCTTCGTCCTTCATGTTTTGTGGCAGAACTTATGCTTGAAACCAATCCGAGCATGACACGTAAGCAGATTGTTGCGAATTTCCGTATGCAGAGAGATTCCTCCAAGCATAATGGCTATCTTGCCATGTATTATTTCCTTGCACGATATACGGGATGCGAAGACGAGGATGTGGTGAAGTACGCCATCAAGACTCCTGCTCTCGCTATCCTTCGTCACGAGATGGCTGCCTTCCTCAATCTTACGGATGAAGACAAGGCTTTCCTTGCTTCAAAGTACGGCACCACTCCTGCCCTTACTTCCATACGTTGCCTCTCCCAATGGGAACTTGCCATACAGACGCTTCGTCGCACGCTTAACGGTGACATGGATTCGCCACAGAGCAACGATGCGTCCGTACGAATGATGTATGTACTCGAGAATGAGAATGACGAGTACGTGGAAGTACGTGAGCAGAACCGTCTCAAGAACGGAGAATGGGGCAAGGGTAAGTCAATCTCATCTGTTGCCTACAAGATGGGGAACCTCCCTTTCATGAACGATGCCGACAAGCGCATTCATCAACGCAGCATGAGTCGAATGTACGACGGAGTACACATCAAGGATGTCATTACGGAGATGACTGATGAGAGTCGCCTCTATGTGGGCAAATACTCATATCAGCTTGTCAATGTGACAGAAGATAAGCCTTATATCATAATCGACAAGGATGCTGATGGATTCCGCATAAGGTCGAACGTGAATGCCTCACAGCTTAACGACGGCATACTCATACGTCATGAGAGCAAAACAAACTTCTCGTTCACACGCCTTACAAAGGAACAGGCTTTCCTCTACAAGACGCTTCTCAACCAGAGTGTTTTCCCTCTTGAGGCTGAGCAACAGATAAGGGATATCCTACCTATGCTCGGTGCGCAGATGGAGATTCACTCCGACCTTATCGAGGGCGGTTCTACGCTTTCCATGGTTGAAGGAAGTCCTGTGGCATGCCTTCAGATTACTCCTCACAAGGGCGAGTATTTCCATATATGTATTGCTGCTAAGCCGCTTCATGGTGGCAAGAAACTCTTCATGCTCGGCGAGGGTGAAGATGTCTATATAGACGAATCAGACGGCATAAGGGTACGTGTGCATCGTGACCTTGAAGGCGAGAAGAAGAATCTTGCAATCATTCGTCAGGAACTCGAACGCATATACAAGAACAAGCAGAACTTTGACCCTGACTTCATCAAGTACCTCCTTGACCCTAAGGAGGATGTCGATATCATGGAACCTGAGTACGTACTCTCGCTTGTGGAGTTTGTTCAGGACAATCCTGATGTGATGTATGCCGAGTGGCCAAAACAGGGTCGTCTCAATCTCCGTAAGATTGTTGCAACGGGCAGCAGCTTCTCAGCAAGCATACAACTTAGCACACGTGGACAATGGTTTGAGGTGGAGGGCGAAGTAAGGATAGACGAGAACACCGTCCTTTCCATGTCTAAGCTCCTTGACCTCGTCAATAAGTCGAAGTCCAACTACATACGCCTTGAAAATGGCGACTTTATCGCTCTTGGTGCAGCTTTGCGACGCCAGTTGAGTACCATCAACTCCATTGCTGCACGTGACAAGGGAAACATTCGTATTTCTCCATTCTCGGCAGCACTCCTTGATGACAGCACACTTGACGGAGTCATCAAGTTCGACACGGACGAGTACGTCCGCACGTACCGCAAGCGCATACTCGACAGTTCAGAGTATTCGCCAGCCGTGCCTGCAGAACTGAAGGCAGAGCTTCGTCCTTATCAGCTTGAAGGTTACCAATGGATAGCACGTCTTAACTCGTGGGGGGCAGGTGCACTCCTTGCCGACGACATGGGACTTGGTAAGACCATACAGTCAATATCATTCTTCCTTCTCAAGGCAGATGAAGGACCAACGCTTGTCGTTGCTCCTGCTTCCGTTGCGCCTAACTGGATGAGTGAGCTGGAAAAGTTTGCTCCTTCACTCAACTGTAAGTTCCTCAACTCAGAGCTTTCGCGCAAGGAAGTCATAGACAAGGCAGGACCTCGTGATGTCGTTGTTACTACCTACGGTCTTCTCCTTTCTGTCAGCGACTATATTCTCAAAAAGGAGTGGAAGGTGGCGTGTCTTGATGAGGCTCATATCATCAAGAACCGTGGTGCAAAGACGAGTGGCGTTGCCATGAAGCTTAATGCAGAGAATCGTATCATGCTTACGGGTACGCCTATACAGAACCACCTCAGCGAGTTGTGGTCACTCTTCCAGTTCGTCAATCCAGGATTGCTCGGAGGTTATAGTGACTTTAGCAACCGTTTCGTCATTCCTATAGAACGTGACAAGGACGAGGAACGACAGGAAATGCTCGAACGTGTGGTTCATCCGTTCATGCTCCGCCGTACTAAGAATGCCGTCCTCAAGGAGTTGCCAGAGAAAACAGAGATTTATCAGACGATACAGATGAGCAACGAGGAGAGTGCCATCTATGAGGTTATCCGCATGAGGGCAGAGAATATGCTTCGTGAACTTGGTGACGAGTCAATGGATGTGAACGTCCTTGCCGAGATTACCCGTCTTCGTCAGGCTTCTTGTAGTGCCCAGCTTGTTGAACCTTCATGGCAGGGCCCTTGTTCAAAGGTTACGGCTCTCATTGAACTCCTCAGCGATGTCATCGAGGGTGGTAACCGTGCACTCGTATTCAGCCAGTTCACATCATTCCTTAGCATCGTGCGTGACGCATTTGACAAGGAAGGCATCGAGTATCTGTACATCGACGGCAGCACACCTGTCAATCAGCGAACGGTACTCGTCAATCGTTTCCAGAAGGGCGAGTGTCCAGTTTTCATCATAAGTCTCAAGGCAGGAGGACTTGGTCTTAACCTTACGGGTGCTAACTATGTCTTCCATCTCGACCCATGGTGGAACCCAGCCATAGAGCAACAGGCAACTGACCGTGCCTACCGTATCGGTCAGCGTCAAGCTGTAACCGTCTATCATCTCGTGGCACAGAACACAATCGAAGAAAAGATTATTCGTCTCCATGAACGCAAGCGTGCCCTCGCCGAGAACATCCTTGAGGGTACTGAGTTTAGTCATAAGCTCACCGGTAAGGAGATGCTTGAGATGGTTGCGAGGTAAATTCTCAATTGGTGCTTGTGGAAGTCGAGAATTTGAGCTTTCATAGACCATTTTCTTGTTCCTGCAGAAGGGGTTATACACCGTCTGAAAATGGCATCCAAATTCGATTACTATTGATGTTGCAATTCGATTACTATTGATGTTACAATTCGATTACTATCGATATGGTAATTCGATTACTATCGATGTTGTATATCGTACCTCGTTCGATATTGTACATCAATCCTCGTTCGATATGTCATATCATACCTCATATGATGTTGCACATCTTACCTCGTTCGATTTTGCCATTCTTTCGGTGATGAAAAAAAAATACTACTGCGCAGTAACGACTTCAATAATATGCAATATTGAGGTCATTACTGCGCAGTAATGTTTTTACGCAACAGCACATGATGATGTACATCGTGATTTTCCCTATAATATACCTCATAAAGTACAGTCAAAGTACTGACTAAGTATTGACTAACTACTGACTCATTAGAGACAATGAACTTTAGAACAATACTTGCAGAAATTACGGCAACATATTCGTACTATGGCAAAATTGCTTTTTTATGACACATCTGACGATAATGATTTTGAGTTTAAAACTTAAAACTTTCATTCAAACGGCTTATTTATGTAACATAGGGGAAGAAATGTAACAATAATCCAACAGAATAAGACGAAAGTAATAGATAGTGTTAGTTTATTGCCTAAAAATACCTATCTTTGTGGCGTTATTCAAAAACTTTACTAAATAGTAGCGTTATACTAATTACTAACAAAAAATTATCTTAATGAACACAAATGGACAGAAAGTGAGTAAAGTAATGACATTTATAGTTGTTTTTGCTTGCTCTATGTTGTTTTCAGGAAGTGCATTTGCACAGAGAACGACAGATAAGCTTGATCGTGGACTTATTGCCATGAAGGTTTCAAGTGGTGTTTACATCAACTGGCGTATCAATGCCGAGGAATATTATGGCGTTGAGTACAATGTCTATCGTGATGGTGTGAAACTTAATGACACTCCGCTCAAGGTTTCAAACTTTACAGACAAGACAGGTACAGTGAACAGCAAATATACTGTTGCTGCTGTGGTTCGTGGCGTTGAACAGTCACAAAGTGCTCCAGCTTCCGTATGGAGCAAGAGCTACAAGGAAATCAAACTTACACATGAGGGAATCAAGAGTACACTCGTACCAAATGATGCTTGTTGTGCCGACGTTGACGGTGATGGCGAGATTGACATCCTCATGAAGTTCGATAACCTCAGCGAGATGGAACAGTCATACCCTAAGAACGGTCCTAAGATTGACGGTGTGGATACAAAGGAGTATTCCATCTTCGAATGTCTGAAGCAGGACGGTACTCGTCTGTGGTGGGTCAACTGTGGTCCTAACATGGCAGACTTCCAGAACAACGAGCAGAACATCGTGGCTTACGACTGGGACGGAGATGGCAAGGCTGAGGCTGTAATGCGTCTTGCTGACGGTTCTGTCATCCACATGGCAGATGGTTCTACATATACAGTCGGTAATGCCAATATGAATATTCGTGCAGCCAATGGCGGTGGTGTAAACTGGTTCGTTGTGGCAGGTACTAACGGCAGGAAGGAATATCTTGCGGGCTCCGGGGAGGACGGATACGGCGACGGGCCGGCGGGAGAGGCGATGTTCTCCTCCCCGCAGGGAATTGCCGTGGGTCCGGACGGAACCATCTACGTGGCGGATACCGTGAACGGGGCGGTCAGGCGTATCCGGGACGGGCAGGTTGACACCCTGGTGATGCAGACCTTCGGGGACCTGCGCACCTACCCGGTGGCCCCGAGAGGGCTTCTGGTGATGAACGGGATGCTCTACATCTGCGACAACTTTTCACACAAGATCTTCATGA
>CAMOVB010000086.1:0-11364 GCA_946626925.1 uncultured Prevotellaceae bacterium | reverse complement strand
ATTTGTGAATTATATCAATGTAAAATGGCGAGTTAAGAACTCCCGAAACTTAAATGAAAATGAATAAAACATTATTGTTGCTTGCCGTTGCATCTCTTACACTATCATCTTGTGAATGCGTAATTGGTTTCCAAGGATTTGTTACTGATACAAACAATGTGTCATTGTGCTCGTTGTAGATGATATTCATTGCGATTCAAAGCTAATCACAACGTCGAAAAAATAGTGTGATAGTCTAAGTTTCATTATGGTAACACAAGAATGTTTGTATTTTTTTGTTTGTTACCATAATGTTTTATTATTTTGCATAAAAAATTAAAAGGGAAATCATGAATAAATATATCTTTCTTCTTTTGTTTGTTTTGTGTTCTTCTGTGCTTTGTGCGCAAAAACAAGAACTTGACGAATTTAATTTCAGGATGTTCAATGAAATGTGTGCAGACAAGCCTAACGAGAATATCATATACTCTCCTGTAAGTATGAACCTTACAATGGGTATGATTTTGAATGGAGCAGATGAAGAATCCCAGAACGAAATTAAAGATGCAATGGGACTGGGCAAATATTCTGTGGAAGAATTAAATGAATGTCTAAAAAAAAGTTTAGTTGGAGTTACTTACACTGTGGGGAATAACTATTTTTCCATTGAGGCTCCAAATGCCGTTTGGTTGCAAAAGGGATATGATTACAAAAAGAGTTATGTTAATACACTAAAAGAATATTATAATACTCAATTATTTAATGTGGATTTTTCGAGTCCTGAAGGTGTTGACTCCATTAATAAATGGACAGAAGAGCAGTCGCAAGGTATGTTGCCAAAAATACACGAAAAATCTCTATCAAATACACAATTGGATATTGAAAGTAATTTGTTATTTAAGGATAGATTGTATTACGTAAACGATAGAGGAAATGTAACAGGAACGTTTAATAATGCAGATGGAGGCAAGGTCAATGTAAATATGATGAACGTAATTAATAATTATGATAGGATGAGCTATTCCATAGGTGGTTTTTTGATTACATCATTATATTTTGACTCTTACCAAGATCCTGGTGACAGTGAAATATGGACTCCATCACGTGGGCAATGGTATAGTATGATTATATGTTTCCCAGAGAACGCAGATGAGTCAAATGGGCTTTTACCAGTATTTGCCAAAGACGAAGATTCTATATATTTATATGATGATTACAAAAAATGTATCTGTCATTTTGGCGATAAAAATGTTATCGTGCCAGAGTTGGCACTCAACGCAAGGCTCAACTTAGATTCTTGTTTCAAGAAAATCACGGGTATAGATTTGCTATCGAACATTAAGCTCTCAGGTATATCTAATAACCAAAATATAAAATTATCTTCGCTATGTCAAAATATTCATTTCTGTTTGGATGGACAAGGTTCTAATTCTTCGGGACAAACTTCGACACACTCAAGAAAACGTAAGGTTCAATTTGGAACATTAGATTTATGTCTTAACCGTCCTTTTAAGTTTATTATTGTAAACCAAAAATCAAGAGATATCCTCTTTATGGGAAGTATAAATAAACTTGAAGGAGAAGATGTAACCAACGTTAATTCTGTTTCAAGCGAAGAAAAAAGAGACGGTAATGTTTATGACATACATGGACGCAAATGCTCCTCTGCATCAAAACCAGGCTTATACATAAAAAATGGTAAGAAAAAAATTGTAAAAAAATATTAGATGAAAAAAGTTGTTATTTTGTCATTTGTCTCTTTATGCTTATCATCTTGTGAATGCGTAATTGGTTTCCAAGGATTTGTTACTGATACAAACAATGTGCCATTGGACGATGTTGTTGTGTATAGATGTTTTGACGGAGTCAAAACGGATTCCTATCATTATCCTATGGGGTTAGGAACAGATTCATGCGGTAGATTTGAAATTATAACAATGACAAGTGTATTTAGTAGAAAAGCAAAGTATGATTTTATTTTTGAAAAAGATGGCTTCGTTCCAGATACTGTTCAACTGAAATCTAATGCATTTGATTCTCAGCCATACATTATTCAATTGAAAAGGATAGAAAAAGACAATTAGCATTTTGGGGTAGCGAAATCCGTGAACGTTCGATTTGACACATCAATTAGGGATGATGTTTTTGAGCCATTTCCTACCCCACACAAGGATGAGGGCAAAGAACACGCGTGTGCCGATAATCCAGAGGGCGGAGATACCAGTGGCTGCAAATACGATGGTGTCTTCGAGCATGGAGTGGTTCATTATGAGGTGGAAGTTCACGTCGTTGGCATCTTCCTTGTTTATCATTCCCTTGTCCTGCAGTTCGAGCATAACTGCAGAGCCATAGCTTATGCCGAGGACATTGCCCACAAGCCACATGTATGACACCTGTCGTGGAAGTCCGAACACACGCATGAGTGGGGCGAGTGCCTTTGACAATGGCTCAAGGAGATGAAATGCCTCAATGAGTCGTTGAACCACCATGAGGCTATAGATGATGAGGAACACGGTTATGGTCATCTTTGTCTGTGATATTGCCCATGTAATAAGGACATCGTTAAGCGTACTGTCCTGTTGTGCTCCGAGGTATATATAGTCGGTTGGCATGTCCGGAAGAACGAGGTTGAGGCAGAAGGCGCATACGAAAGCCATGACGATACGTATTATTGCCATCTTGCCGAAAGAAGAACCTGTCTTCCTGTTGACAGCACACTCCATTGGCAGGGCATGGCATAAGGCAATCATTATGCCGAGTATGGTCGCCTGCCTCAGAGTGAGTTGGATGGTCATCATCGCTGCTATGCCAGAGTATGTTCCTGCGGCTGCACCAGATATGAAGATGACGGCAGATGAGCCAGGAAGTCCGAAGTATGTGAATATAGGATTGAGATAGTTGGCAATCCATTCGAGTATTCCGAAGTGCTGTAGCATCGTGACCGTGAAGGTAATCGGAATCATCAGTTTCATAAGCCAAGATGCGCTCTTCCATGTGGAGGGCAGGGCACGTCTCATACATTGTATCAATAGTTTCATTATGTCTGTTTTGTGAGAATAATTCTTGCTTCCATTGTGGATTTGTGTGCAAAGGTAAGTAAAAAAAGTGCCAATGAAAAGAAAAAACGTATTTTTGACGTTCGCTTTTAATATTTATTCTTAAATTTGCAAAGCAAATTGTTTTTCATGTTCTGTTTACTTCCCTTGGTCGGAGAGAAGTTCTTGCTTTTTCTTCAATTAGCAAAAATGGAACTTACAAAACTACAAATCGACCTAAAACAGCTATAAAACATCTAACAGCTAAATAAATAATCACTTAATAACTATATGAAAAAGTTTTTATTACTCTTGATGCTTGCCATCATATCCCTGTATTCCTATGCCGAGGGTGAGGTTGCCGTTGGTGACTTCGTGTATTCATTGAATACGGAAAACAAGACAGCCTGTCTTGTGAAGAGCAATTTCAAGGATTATCATTGTATTATTCCTGAGAGTTTTACTTATGACAACCAACAGTATTCTGTAACGAGTATTGGTCAGGGTGCTTTCAAAGAAGCCAAAATCATATCTGTGACAATCCCAAACACGGTAACTAAGATTGGTGAGAAGGCATTTATGTCATGCTATATTCTTGTTACTGTCGATATTCCTAATTCTGTTACGGAGATTGGCGATGAGGCATTCAGGGACTGTGAGAGCCTCACAGGCATTGTCTTTCCTAAAAGACTGAAGTCAATAAACTATCGCCTGTGCTATGGTTGCATAAGACTTAACAATGTCACTATTCCTGATGGCTTGGAGTCAATAGGTAAGCAAGCATTCGTTGGATGTGGCTATCTTGCGCTCAATGTTCCAGGTAGCATGGCAAGTATTGGTGAAAAAGCATTCTCAGGTTGTTATTCTGCCCTGAATAGAATGACAAATGAAAGTGCCTTCAATCTTGAAGATTATGGCATGACTATTTATGACGAGTTTACAGATGATGGTCTATGCATAAAAAATAAGCGTGTGGTTCGATATGAAGGACGAGACTCTTCTGTTAAAATCCCTGAAGGAGTTGTTGGTATAGACGCAGGTGTGTTCAATGATGCTTTAAAAATATTGGCACTTGAGATACCTGGTTCTGTGACAAGTATTGACAATAACACCTTCACGTCATGTAAGTCAATAAAGTCTGTTACTATGGCATCGGGGGTGACAAGTATCGGTGATTATGCATTTGCCAGTTGTAGCGAACTCACAACAGTTGTCTTAGCTAATACTGTAAAAAACATAGGCGCTTATGCGTTTAGTGGTTGTTATAAACTTACAAGTGTGGTTCTCCCTGATGGCATAAATTCTATAAAACCATATATGTTCTATGGCTGTTCAAGCCTTACGTCTGTTAAGATTCCTGGTTCTGTGACATATATTGATGATAATGCTTTTCAGAACTGTTCAAGCCTTATGTCAATTAAGATTCCTGATTCTGTTAAATATATTGGTGATTATGCTTTTGAGAATTGTTCAAAGCTTACTTCTGTTGATATTTCGAACTCTGTGGATAGCATTTGCTTAGCTACTTTTAGGGGCTGTTCAAGTCTTACGTCAATTAAGATTCCAGATTCTGTCAAAAGTATTGACGACAGTGCTTTTGAGGGCTGCTCAAGCCTTATTTCAATTAAGATTCCAGATTCTGTGAAATATATCGGTGATTCAGCTTTTTCTGTCTGTTCAAAGCTTACTTCTGTTGAGATTCCGAACTCTGTGGATAGCATTTGTTTTGCTACTTTTCAGGGCTGCTCAAGCCTTATGTCAATTAAGATTCCCGATTCTGTCAAAAGTATTGACGACAGAGCTTTTGAGGGCTGCTCAAAGCTTACTTCTGTTGAGATTCCGAACTCTGTGGATAGCATTTGTTTTGCTACTTTTCAGGGCTGCTCAAGCCTTATGTCAATTAAGATTCCCGATTCTGTCAAAAGTATTGGCGACAGTGCTTTTGAGGGCTGCTCAAGCCTTACATCAGTTGAGCTTTCTGATTCCGTGACATATATTGGTGGTTATGCTTTTAGAGGTTGTTCGAGTCTTACATCAGTTGAGATTCCTAACACTGTAAAGAGTATTAAAATAGGCACCTTTTCTGGATGTAAAAGTCTTACATCGATAAATATACCAGCTTCGGTTAAAAGCATCGGTACCTATGCTTTTAGAGGCTGTACATCTCTTGATTCCTTAATAATTCCAGAATCTGTAACTACTTTTGGAAAAGATGTGTTTCTTTATTGCCGCCTGAAATCTGTATATGTTCTGGCAGAAGTACCTCCAACGATTAAAAAGAGTAGTTTGAAGATGTCATATTACTACTATATAGATTATGAGGAAGTGACCTCTGAATATGAATCGAAAGATGAAGAAGATGGAGAAGACGATGAAGACGAAGATTATGATGAAGAAGATGACGATATAGTTATTATAGATGGTGTAAAAAAGAGAAAGGTAGAAAAGCCAACAGTACTTTATGTTATTCCTGGCACGCTTGAGGACTATAAGGAACGGGAAGAACAAGGATGGAGTGCTTTCTGCGATATACGTGAGATGTCGGAGGAGATGTACAAGAAGCTGATGGGCAATGGCATTACTACAGATATTGCGGTCGCTGACACAGAATCAGACATACGCATAACTGTTAATGATGGCAGGATTACTGTCATTGGAGTAAAGCCAAACACAACAATCAGGGTGTATGACACAAGTGGAAGACTTGTCGCAGTCCACAGTATAAATGATGGCTCAGATATCCGTATTGATGCCAAGGGTACTTATGTGGTTAAGGTTGGAGACACAACATATAAGGTGATGAATTAGGTCGTAAGTCCATAAAGACAATAAAAGCCCGACATGAGGATGTCCTTATGTCGGGCTTTATATTATGCAATTGTCTTCTTATACTTATCTTCAATCAAATAAGGAACTCGGTGCATGGGGTGTTGTCGCGGTCATTCATGAGGTTGACGAGGATATCGTCACGCTTGCCATTGGCGATGATGACGCTGATGCCCTTGGCTGCCGTCTTGGATGCTACGCTACTCTTGCTTTGCATGCCTCCGCGTCCTGCGCTCGACTTGGTTGACTGTATGTAGTCGCTCAGGTCCTTGCCTGGCTTGACGATGCTGATGAGGCGCGACTCCGGGTCGGATGGGTTGCCCGTGTATATGCCGTCGATGTTGCTCAGTATGATTAGCATCTGGCTCTCGGTCATCTCTGCTATGAGACCCGATAGCTCGTCGTTGTCCGTAAACATAAGCTCGGTGATGCTTACTGTGTCGTTCTCATTGACGATAGGCAGGACTTCGTTGGCAAGCATCACCCGGAGACAGTTCTCCTGATTCTTGCGGTGCTCCGAGTCGCCGAAGTGCTCCTTCATGGTGAGTACCTGCCCTACGGAGATGCCGTACTCACGGAACATCTCGAAGTAGCGGTTCATGAGCTTTGCCTGTCCTACGGCTGAGAACAGCTGACGCTGGTCCACCGAGTCGAGGTCGGTCACGATGTGCTTCAGCTCGCTCCTGCCTGACGCTACGGCTCCTGATGACACGAGGACTATCTCGTGCCCTTGCTTACGGAGTTCTGCTATCTGGTCAACAAGGGCTGACATCCTTGTTACGTCGAGGCTTCCGTCCTGACGTGTCAATACGTTGCTTCCTATTTTTATGGTAATACGCATAGTGTTTTATTGTGTTTTTTGTGTGTATTGGCATACACACTTTTAATTTCTAACTTTTAATTTTTAACTTTCCGTCATCCTCCTACCTTGGCGTTGAGTCCCATGTTACCGAACAGGCTGATGATGCGATTGAGCATTGCTTCGTCGGGCTCGCCCATGTCTATGCCCTCGGGATTATAGTGTGTGCACATCCTCTCATGCTTGCCCTTGCCTATGTCGTGGTAGGGGAGGATGTTGACCACTTCGGGAGGCGTCGGCAATCCCTTCAGGAACTCGGCTGCCCTGTGTATGCTGTCGTCGTCGGCGTTCACTCCCTTGATGAGCGGGATGCGAATCCAGTAGCGTGCACCTTGCTCTGATACGTAACGTATGTTGTCGAGTATCTGTCTGTTCGGGACACCTGTCAGGCGTTGGTGACGTTCGCTGTCCATGGTCTTCAGGTCGATGAGGAAGAGGTCTGTGAGCGGCATCACCCGTGCTACTGTGGCTTGCGAAGCGTAGAGCGTGGTGTCAACCGTTACGTGGAAGCCACGCCGTCGCAGCTCTGTGAGGAGTGTGACGAGGTAGTCCGTGTGCATCAGTGGTTCACCGCCACAGACGGTTACGCCGCCTCCGCTTTCCTCCATCACCTGACGCTCTTTCTCTATGACGGTCATCAGGTCATCCATTGTCCATTCCTTACCTGCCATCTGGAGGGCGAGGGTAGGGCACTCGTCCGTACACCTGCCGCAGAGGATGCACTTGCCGCTATCCTTTATGCCGTCGGGCGTCAGGGTGAGGTTGTGCTGCGGACATGCGTCCACGCAACTCTTGCAGCCTATGCACTTCTTGCGTGTGTACAGCTTGACGGGCTTGGCATCTATCCCTTCCGGGTTATGGCACCATACGCAGTGGAGGGGGCAACCCTTCAGGAAGATGGTTGTCCTTATTCCCGGGCCGTCATTGACGGCAAACCGCTTGATGTCGAATATTAACGCCATTAGATAGAATGCTTACCTTGCCCCTTGTTTCAATTCATTGGCAAAGGTAAGCATTTTATTTCGGATTCTCAGTCTTCTTGCTCTTTTTGTTGCAGTTTGCTATGTTATCTGCCTGGGTAATGGTGTCTTGATGCCTGCCTGATGAAGAAGCGCACCCTTTCCGTGACGGAAGATGGGTGCGCTCCAAATAAAAAAATAAACAGATTGATGTCGAATGCTCTTATTCAGAGAGCATCGTCACTTCGGTGCAACGCTTTGCATCGAGTATGCGTTTTGCCATTCGTTGTATGTCGGCTGCGGTAATGTCGTCCACCATCTTGCAGTAGTCGGCATCGAAGTCGATACCGTCGTTCAGTTCGTGCCATACGATGTAGCTCCAGTAGTCGTTAGTGATAGCAGCCTGCTGGTACTGCTTCTTGAGGTATTCCTTCACCTTCCTGATGCTTGACTCGGCTGGTCCGTGGTCGGCTATGTGCTGGAGCTGCATATATATAATAGGTGTAAGCTCATCGTATCGCTTAGGGTCACCCTTGTATGAGATGACGAGTGTTGCGTTTGGCTTGTCGTCGTTGTCGAGGTCGAAGTCCACGCTCACGCCGTATGTGCCGCCCTTCTCCTCTCTGACTGAGTCGGTGTAGGCTATGGAGAGGCATCGCTTGAGGAAGTCGAGTTCGAGGTCACTCTTTGCGGTGAACGGTACGTCAGCCGTGTAGTAGATGCTCACGTTGGCAAGCGGTGTTGCCTGCTTCTTCGTGAACTTGTGTACCGACTTGCCGCCTACTATCTGTGGCACGTTGGCTTCATTGGCTTTCTCGTGCTTGCCTGCCGAAGGGAGTGTTGCAAGGTACTGGCAGAGCATGCGTCGCAGTTCCTGCTCGTCGTAGTTGCCGATTACGACTGTCTTGAAGTTGGAAGCATCGCTGAAGCGTTCCTTGTATATCTGCATGATGCGGTCGTAGCTCACCTTGTCGAGTGTTGACTGCACCACTGGTTCCATGCGTGGGTTGTGCCCGTAGAGTATGGCACGTATTGAGTCGTTGTAGTCCACCTTAGGCGAAGCGTTTCGGTTGGTGAGGAAGGCACGGTTACGGTTGATGAACTCGCGGAAGGCAAGTGTATCTTTCCTTGGCTGTGTGAAGTAGAGGTAGGCAAGCTCGAACATGGTCTTCATGTCCTTTACGGATGCGCTTCCGCTTATGCTCTGGCTCCTTGTGCCCACTGACGGACTCACGCTTGCCGTCTTGCCTGTGAGCATCTTGCGGAGTGTCATCTCGTCAAACGTGCCCACGCCGCCTTCTGTTGCTGCGCTGGTGATGAGGGAGAAGTTAGGGATGTCCTCGTCGCCATAGAGTGAGGTACCGCCTTCTGCCTCCATGCGTAGGCTTACGGCATCGTTGCTGTAGTCGGTCTTGCGTGCATACACCTTCATGCCGTTGGAGAGTGTCAGTTCGGTGAAGCCGTGCTTGTAGGGCTTCTCACTCACGATGCTTCCCGCCTTAGGCAGGTTGGTGATAAGGTCTTTGCCGAGTGCCTGTTCCGTGTAAGGTGCGTAGCTGAGGCGCTGTGCGGCAAGGATGACCTGCTCAATCTGATTCTCTGATGGCACCTTGACCGTTGGCTTGTCTGGTGCGTACATGACCACCACCTGATTACGGTCTGTTATGAGTTCCTTGACGGCACGGTTCACCTCGTCGAGGCTCACCTCCTTGTCCAGCTTCTTTGTGTTAGCCAGTTCGTAGTCTGCCGAGAGGATTGGCTCACCGTTGAGGAAGTTGTTGACGCAGTCGTTCACGTAGTGTGAGTTGCGGTAGTCGTTGCGCATCTTGTATCGGCGCTCGGCTATGTTGATGCGCTGTGCCTTGGCGCGGTCAAGCTCCGTCTGGGTGAAGCCGTGCTGACGTGCCTGCTCTGCTATGCCCACCGCTGCTATGATGCCGCCGAAGATGTTGTCCTGCTTGCAGCTTATGCTCATTGAGAATGCGTCCTTCGTCCTGCTCATGAAGAATGACGATGCGTGAGCCGAAGCACTCTGTACAGGTGACCCTGTCTGGTAGCGAAGCTCAGCGTAGCGGTCGTTCAGCATGCTCGTGATGAGTCCGTCGATGTAGTCGCCTCGCAGGTACTCTTCGCTGTCCTTCTTGTCGTCGGGTGTTGCCTCGCGCTTCTGGTAGATGTGGCAGAGCACTATTGGCTGCTCGGCATCCTTCTCTATTGCCACTATCATCGAGTCATTGTCAGCCACTGGATAGTAGATGCGCTTGGCAGGGTTCTTCGGCATAGGTATTGATGCGAACGTGCGCTTTATCTTCTTCTCCATCTTGTCCACGTCGATGTCGCCCACCACGACGATAGCCTGGAGGTCTGGGCGATACCACTTGTGGTAGTAGTCGCGGAGGTCCTTGTACGGAAAGTTATCGACGATGTCCATGTACCCGATTGGGAGGCAGTCCTCATACTTAGTTCCCTTGTACACCTTCGGCATGGCACTTTCCATGAGTCTCTGCACTGCCATGCCGGAACGTCGGTTGCGCCATTCCTCATGTATCACGCCACGCTCCTTGTCTATCTCCTTGTCCTCAAGGAGCAGGTAGTGGCTCCAGTCGTGCAGCACGAGCAGGCATGAGTCGATGATGCCTTCGCGCTTGAGCGGTGCTGAACCTATGTGATAGACAGTCTGGTCTATTGAGGTGTAGGCATTGAGGTTTGCGCCGAACTTCACGCCGATGCTTTCACACCATGGCACTATGCCGGGCTTGTTGCCCTTGCCAGGGAAATTCTTTGTTCCGTTGAATGCCATGTGCTCAAGGAAGTGTGCCAGTCCTCGCTGACGTGGCTCTTCGAGTATGGAGCCTACGCGCTGTGCGATGTAGAAGTCGGCAAGTCCTTTCTCCTTGTCGTTGTGGCGTATGTAGTAGGTCATGCCGTTCTTCAGCTTTCCCTTGCGTACAGCCTTGTCTTGTGGCAGCTGTGCTGCTGCCGTGAGAGGCAGTAGCAGAGCTGCTATCAGTGTAATGATGTTTCTTCTCATCATGTATTGTCTGTTTATTTCTTTCTGTATTAATTACTTATTGCCTTCTGCATGAAAAGTCTTTCCTTTCCCTGCACTTCAATCCCTTGTTCCACTAAAGCCTTACCGTGCCATGCCCGTGTGACTTGGCAGGTCGTGCCCAAACGAGTTGATGGGTCGTGCCATTGTCACCTTGTAGATGGTCACTTAGTCACTTGTCAGGTCGTGCCCTTGTCACTTAGTCCCTTGTCACTTAGTCACTTGAGGAGTGTTGCCGTAGCCTCTGGGATGAAGTCGTTCGTTGAGTTGTTTGTGTCGATATACTTGCCGTTGGCATCCTGCTTACGGATGACAGACTTGTTGAATCGGGTCTCGTCCTTGTCCACCTTACCGCAGTATGTCCATCCAGCGTCGATGCTTGCATCGAGTACGTTCCACTCATGCACAGACTCCACGCTCAGGTTCACACCGTCAAGAATCCACGAGTTTGGCACCTTATAGATTCCCTTCTTGGTCATCTCCTTTGAGAAGTCACCGAAGACGAACAGATACTTGGCGTCATAGCTGTAGTTCTCCAGCCAGTCCTCCTTCGTTGTATGCATCTTGGCAATAGCCATTGAGTTGAAGCCACGGCTGTGGAACTGGTAAACGGTAGCTGTGTAACAATACCACTTGTCGAGGTTCGGTGCCTTGCCG
>CAMOVB010000085.1:0-11842 GCA_946626925.1 uncultured Prevotellaceae bacterium | reverse complement strand
GCCTTTTTTGTACCTATTTATTCACGTTTTTATTAACATCCGAAACTTCAATTAAGATAAGTTTTTAAGTTCGTGAGTTTTTATTTAAGTTTTTTAGTTTTCACGGAAGGGGGAAAACTAAAGCATAGGTCTCTCCATCTGCAATAAAAAGAGATAACTCATGAACCCAAAAACTTAAAAACTCAAAAACTCACGAACCTAAAAACTTAAGACTCAAAACAACACGAAATGGAGACATTCATGCACATTACGGAACAGATTAGCAATATCGTGTGGGGATGGCCGATGATAATTCTTCTTCTCGGCACGCACATCTTCCTTACGATAAGGCTTAAGTTTCCACAAAGAAAACTCTTTACGGCAATCAAGCTATCCGTAACCAAAGACAAAGGCTCTGAAGGCGACGTGAGCCAGTTTGCCGCACTCGCCACTTCACTTGCCGCAACAATAGGTACTGGCAACATCATCGGAGTGGCAACAGCCGTAAGCCTTGGAGGTCCTGGAGCCGTACTATGGTGCTGGCTGACGGGAGTGTTCGGAATAGCAACTAAATACAGCGAAGGACTCCTTGCTGTCAAATATCGCGAGGTCACATCAGACGGCAGGATAATAGGCGGCCCTATGAATGCGCTGGCAAAAGGCCTCGGCATGAAATGGCTCGGGGCACTCTTCTGCATATTCACAGCCATAGCAGCATTCGGAATTGGTAATACCGTTCAGGCAAACGCCATAAGCGAAAACATGAGTATTGTCTGTATCGACTATTTCAATCCAGAAAACACAAAGATGTTCTGCGGATTCTTCCTTGCTGCAATAGTCGGATTCGTCATAATTGGCGGAGTAAAGAACATAGCCAACTGGTGTACGGCACTCGTTCCGCTCATGGCACTCCTCTACGTCCTCGGATGCGTCTATATCCTTTGCATAAACCACAACTATATCAGTCAAGCCGTAACACTCATCTTCCACGAGGCATTCTCTCTTAAAGCCGTAGGAGGAGGAACAGCAGGAACGGTACTTATGATTGCCGCAAGATACGGAATTGCGCGAGGACTCTTCTCCAACGAGTCAGGTATGGGTTCAGCACCAATTGTTGCGGCAGCAGCTAAGACACGCAATCCTGTACGTCAGGCACTCGTATCAAGTACGGGAACATTCTGGGACACAGTCGTGATTTGTGCCATAACAGGTCTTGTTGTCACAACAAGCATAATAGCATTCCCAGACATCAGCCGTGAGGACGGAGGAATGCTCACACGCAACGCCTTTGCCACGATACCATACGTAGGCACACCAATCCTCACGTTCGGTATCATAACATTCTCGTTCAGCACCATCCTCGGATGGAGTTACTATGGCGAACGCGCAATGGAATATCTCTACGGCAAAGGTTCTATCGTTTTCTACAGAGTAGTATATATACTTCTCGTCTTTGCAGGTTCGACCATGAGCCTTACGCTCGTATGGAACCTTGCTGACATCATGAATGCCTTCATGGCGATACCAAACCTCGTATCGCTCATCATGCTTTCGGGAGTTGTTGCCAGGGACACCCAGCACTACCTTTGGGACGGCAATCTGGACGAGGATAATTGATAATTATAATCTATAGTCTCGTATGATTCAAGATCTTTGCATAATAATGCTGACAGCAGGCATCACAAGCTTGCTCTTTAAGGTATTCAAGCAGCCAGTCGTGCTTGGATATATTGTCGCAGGTATGCTCGTAGGCCCTCACATGCTCGGAGAATCATGGATTTCAAATGCTGAGAGCGTGGACACATGGGGCAACATCGGCGTACTATTCCTGCTGTTCTCCCTTGGTCTTGAATTCAGCGTAAAGAAACTCATTCAGGTAGGAAGTACAGCCGTCATAGGTGCATGCGTAATAGTCGCAGGAATGATGACTATGGGATTCCTTGCAGGTATTCTCATGGGATGGGACAGGATGAGTTCTCTTTTCCTTGGCGGAATGCTATGTATGTCGAGTACGACCATTGTATTCAAGGCTATTGATGACGCAGGCTTGCGAAACCACAAATTCGCTAAAGTGTGCTTCGGCATCCTCGTGGTAGAAGACCTCTTTGCCGTTGTGCTTATGGTACTCCTTTCTTCACTTGGCGTAAAGAACCAGTTTGAGGGGCAGGAGATGCTCCTACAGATAAGCAAGCTCATATTCTACTTGTTCGCTTGGTTCGTGACAGGAATATACATCCTGCCGTCCTTCCTGCGCCATTTCCGCCCTCTGCTCAACGACGAGACACTCACCATCCTTTCCATAGGACTTTGCCTCGGCATGGTACTCTTTGCCGTGTCAGCAGGATTCAGCGCAGCACTCGGAGCATTCGTGATGGGTTCAATCCTTGCCGAGACAATCGAAGCCGAACGCATAGAACATCTTGTCACACCAGTCAAGAACATATTCGGAAGCATCTTCTTCGTGTCCGTAGGTATGATGATTGACCCAGCATTACTCCTCAAATACTGGATGCCAATAACCATCATTTCCACAATCGTGATATGCGGACAGATTGTGTTCGGAAGCCTCGGAACGCTCCTATCAGGACAGTCACTCAGAGTATCCTTGCAAACAGGATTCTCACTCGTACAGATTGGAGAGTTTGCATTCATTATAGCAGCACTCGGTCAGGAACTTGGAGTTACGGACCCAAGCCTCTACCCTATCGTAGTAGCAGTTTCCGTACTCACCACATTCCTCACGCCATACATCATGAACCTGGCTTACCCTACGCTAGACTTCTTCAACAAGCATCTGAGCAACGACGCCAAACAACATCTTGAGGCACGTCAGACAAAACGCAAGAAACTCGGATTGTCAGAAAAAATTATTAGATGTCTGGAAAATATATGGCTACGACTTTCACGCCTTACATTAGTAAGACATGTTGCCAACCATTTTACGGAAAACCTTTTTGCACGAGAAAATCTTGCCGAAGCACGAAGGGCAATAAAGAGCATGGACAAGGAGACACTACTCTCCATGGATATTCATATCTCTGAGTTCGACGTACCTGAGACTTCCACATTCTGCGGAAAGAGACTTCGAGAACTCAACATACGCAAACAGGCAGGAGTAAACGTCGTGAGTATCGTGCGAGGCGACATAAACATCCTTATTCCCGGAGGCGAACGTCACGTCTATCCTCACGACAGACTTGTAGTAGCAGGAACCGACCAGGAGATGGACAGATTCTCAAAACTCATAGAGAGCAGCATAAAGCCACAAGAAAAGACAAATGCTTCCATCTCACTTGAGAACATCTTCATACACGAAGGCTCACCACTCATAGGCAAGAGCATCATGGAATCAGGCATACGTGAACAAGCATCCTGTATCGTCATGGGTATCATACGCCCTAACCAAGGCGCATTCATGAACCCTGACCCAGCCATGACATTCCAAGCAGAGGACTATGCCATCGTGGCAGGTGCCAAGTCCAAGATTGAATTATTCAAGGAACAACATAACAGGTAAGAGTATGGCAGCCAATATCTACACCATAGGACTCGGGCACAAAGACCCCTCAACGGTCGCACGCCTTCTTCATTCCGCAGGAGTGAACTGTGTGGTAGATATCGTAGCAAAAAGGGCACAAGGCATGGCTGGTGACACTTCACATGACATTATCATTGACACTCTTACCGAAGAAGGAATAACACACATTTCATTCTTTGACGAATTCGGATTCGTTCCGTCTGAGGCACAAAACAAATATGGCAACCCCGTCTATTCAAAGGTCATAAAGCAAAACAATTTCCTTCTTGGTATAGAAAGACTAAAGAATGGCTTAGCCAAAGGCTATACGATAGCCATAATGGACTCAGACGATTACGTTTACACCAGCAAGCGTCACAACATCATCGGCAAATACCTTGAGAGTATTGGCATAAAGGTCTTCCATATTGAAAATGACGGTACATTATATTCTTTTGAGAAGATAAACAATATTATTGCTCGCAAGACAGAAATATATCATAAGAAGAAAGCCGATGCCATAGAACTTGGAAAAAATGGTGAAGAAATAGCAGCCTTACACCTCATGCGCATGGGACATACAATCCTCGACCACAACTGGAACCTTCATCATGGATGCGAACTTGACCTTGTGACACGCAAGGACGGAGTGTTATACTTCGTGGAGGTAAAGACACGACGTTCTATAGAACGTGGTTCTCCACACCTTGCCATAGACAGAGACAAACTCCACAACATCATTACGGCATTAAGGGAATACAGATACAAATATTGTCTTCAAGATTATCCGTATCAGATCATGAGTATTGCCATAGTATATAGAAGCGAAGATGATTATGACATAGATTTCTTCAAATGGGGAGACGTGTATGTTCCTGATATTCGCAGTCAAAACAAAAACAAATAGGAAACGAAACAAGTAATGGAAAATAAGATACAGAAACTCTTCAACAAAGGTTGCGTAGATTACCAGCTTCTCGAAGATGGCGACAAGATTCTTATTGCCCTTTCTGGAGGCAAGGATTCACTCGAATTGGCACGCCTCCTCGCAAAGCGTTCCCGTATCTTCAAGCCAAGCATACAGGTAGAAGCCGCTCACATCATCATGGACAATATACCTTACGAGACAGAAAGAACATACCTCCAACAGTTCTGCAACGACCTCGGAATAAGGTTGCATATTCTCCACTCGTCATTTGACGAGAGTACGGACAGACGAAAGACAAAATGTTTTTTGTGTTCATGGAATAGACGCAAGACACTCTTTGAGTTTGCCACACATAACGGGTTCAACAAGGTTGCACTTGGGCACCACATGGACGACATCCTCATCACCATGCTCATGAACCTCACATTTGAGGGACGCATAGAGACCATGCAACCTAAACTCAGGATGGAACACTACCCTATCCAAATTATACGTCCATTATGCCTCGTACATGAGAGTATGATAAGACAAGTGGCAAAAGACCTCGGCTTTGAAAAACAGAAAACACTCTGTCCATACGAGGAAGTGACAAACAGAGCAACTATGGCAGACATTTTTCATAAGTTGGAAGAAATCAATCCAGAAACAAGGTACAGCATGTGGAATGCAATGCACTTTTGACACCTAGACATGACTTTTGGGCGGGAAACATAACAATAAAGGTCGAAAATCGTATTTTTTAACATAAATAATTCCTTTCTTGCAAAAGAAATACATATCTTTGCAAGGTTTATAAACGATTCAGGATACAACATACTTTGAAAAAAGATAAAGTGGATTTATTCCTAATAAATAAACGATAGTAATAACAAAAAAATAATTCAAAAGAAAATGAGCAAAATTAAATCATTACTTAGCATTATCCTTTTTGCTATTTTAGGCACAATAGTTGTGTCATGCGGCGACGATAATCAAGAACCAGAATTTACAGGTGTTACGCTTGCTGGCTCTTGGGTAACAACAGATCAAAACGCCTTAAAAATAAAAGGTGAAGAAAACGTAAGAAAATTCCAATATGAAGGTGTATGGCATCAAATACAATGCGACAAAAAATATCTAAAGTTTGAGCCAAAAAACAAATTCACAACAGAAGGAAAGGGTAAGATTGTAACACACTATCCACAGGGTGATATAGAATACGAATATAAATCATTCACATGGACTCTTGACAAGGATGATCCAGATAACGTTATCACATACGTTACTTTTGAAGATGGTACAAATATTGCACTCCAAAGAACTCACATTAATGAGGAGCAATTCTCATACGCTTTAAAAGAAGAACTTACATCACCAATAGCATTTGACAGAATGCTTGTCAGCGAAATCAATTGGAGTGATTTCAACGGTTCTGGCGAAATTACAAGAGAGAATTGGGAAGAAGAATACGCACAATATATCAAAGAAAATAACGATAAGTTGAAAGACCTCGAAGAAGAAGGAAACGAGGGTGGAAATGCTTACGACGGAAACGAATAAATTATTCATTCAACAAATCATAAAGGAAATGCCTGACTCATCACGAGCCAGGCATTTTTCTTTAGGCCGTTCCTAAATAATCAGAATAATGGATATTCTTTAGAATTGACCTATTTACAAATAAATAACTAATTTTTAATTAAACCTCAATATCAGTCGAAGTAAGCATATACTCACGCACAAGACTTACCCCATTTAATTATCAACGTTGCAAAGGTAAACACTTTCTACATTTCCAAAACCGTTTTAACAATTTTTATATCGAGACACTTGAAAAAAAACATAAAAATGTAAAAAAATTTGACATGACTACCGAGTATTGTAAATTATTTTGACAATTACTTCTGCTATTATGCGAAATAATGGAATCATTTGCGCCATACCCAATGTGAAGACACAAAAAATATGTAACTTTGCATCACGGCATAAAAGAATAACTAACTGTCATGATAAGTTTCATAGGCATAATAAAAAACATACTGGTTCAGTTCCGCAGGTTTAAGTTGGCAAACAGCCTTAACCTCGTGGGGCTTTGTATTGCCATATCCTCATTCTTTCTCTTCGTCACCAAGGTGGAAGAGGAAGTAAGGTACAATGCTTGTTTCAAGGATTGGAGGCAGATGTACCGCATCGAGATGAGTGGTAAGATGTTGAGCAACGATATTGACACCACAGCAAACTTATTTGCCCCTATGAGGCACATAGCCAAGCGTATTCCTAACGTGAAGGATGTAGCCATAATAGAGTCATCAAGCATATCCATCACGCTCAAGAAGCATGATGAGGAGAGTGGTAAGGACAAAACATACAAATGCCGTTACATCAACGGCTATGCCGAATACCTGAAATTCTTCGGCATCGAGATTATCGATTCTATCCCCAACCATGTAGATGGAGACATCGTCGTGCCTGAATCATATGCACAAAGTATGTACGGTACGACACATATATCTGGTAAAGAAGTTTCGTGGAACAACAATGGCTTTACCGTCACCCATCGCATAGCAGGTGTTTACAAGGATTTCCCACGTAACTGCTCCGTGAGCAACGGCTTTTATCAATACGGTAAGAATAAGGACGGCAATAGTTACATCAACTTCATCTACCACATATATGTCAAGGTGGAGAACTCTGAACACGTGCCACAAATAGAAAAAAGAATTCTAAAAGAGGTGAAGACACTCTGCAAGAATGAGGAACTAAAATTAATGGATGTCTCCACCATAAACATCCATCTTCATGACATCCACGATGCCTACTTCTCTGGCATCGACGAGATGGAGGACAAGGGCAACTGGACAATGACTAAGATACTGTTCTTCTCAGCCATTCTCATCTTCATCCTCACCAACGTGAACTTTATCAACCTCACGCTTGCCATGGCACCTATGAGGATAAAGAACATCAACACCTGCCGTGTACTCGGTGCAAGCCGTTCGAGCATAGTTACGAACCTTATGGCAGAATCGCTCATCATCATCATCTTTGCCTTCGGTATTAGCATGGCACTTTTGCTGTGCATTGACGAATTTATTGAAGGAAACGTAAGTCCTCTTGACCACCTGCGTATAACAGGATTCACATTCGTGCTAATCATCTGGGCGGCATTGGTATCGAGTGCCTATCCAGCATGGTTCTCAACATCATTTGCTCCTGACATTGCCCTAAAGGGTACGTTTGGGCTTACGGCTCTGAGCCGACGACTCCGCACAATGCGCATATCATTCCAACTCATCACGTGCCTCGTGGCAACAACCGTCATCACAGCTCTGCTCATTCAGCAACATTTCATCTTCAACGCCAACTATGGTTATGATACCAAGAATATCCTATACGGCACGATTCAGACAACAGAGGCACGACAGCACAGGGAGGACATACGACGTGACATTGAGAAGCTGGACGGCGTGGAAAGCGTAAGCTTCTCCATGTTTGGCATCGGTACAAACGACCGTTACATTAAATGGGCATTACGTACGTGTGACAAAAAATACAACATCTTCACCTCCGTCATACCTGTTGACAGGAAATACATCAATACGCTTGGCATAAAGATAACCAACGGAAGGGATATCTGTGACAGCGATTCTGGAGCATTCATATTCAACGAAGCAGCACACAAGAAGTTCACATGGCTGAAGGCAGGCAAACAGATACTACCATACGACAACGACTACGATACACGCCATAATGTAGTGGGCTTCTGCCATAACGTCATCTTCACTTCCTTGCGCATAAAGAATGACGAAGAGGCTCTTCTTTTTTACATCCCAGAGAAAGGCGGTCTCTATGACAACTCCCTAAACATCATAAACATCCGAGTAACAGAGGACAAGAATACACAGAAACTCAGAGACGAGATAGAGAAAATATATAACCGCTACTCTGGAAGTCACAGGACTGAGGACGGAATCAACCTGAGAAGTATGAGCGACGGATTTATCAGATTGTATTTTGAGGAATTTAGTTTCTTGATACAGTTAAGCATAATAGCTGGTATCTTCATGTTCATCACACTCATCGGAGTGTTCTGTATCACCATGTTCGAGTGTGAGTACCGACGCAAGGAGATTGTCATACGCAAGGTGTTCGGTGCAACCACGACACAAGTCATGAGGATATTCCTCCGCAAGTACCTGCTCCTCACTATATATAGCGCAGTAATCTCTATACCATGCAGTTATTCGCTCATTAAGATACTCATGGCACGATTCACTCTTCACTCAGAATACACGATACTTGCCTATCCTATCGCATTCATTGTGGTCGCACTTGCTACACTGGCTACTGTCACCATACAATGCTACAGGGCAGCACATTTTAAAATGAAGAATTCATAATTCAGAATTAAAAATTAAGATTTAAGAATTAAGATTTGGAGAATCAATAACTCACAACTTATTATCCGCAAATCTTAACTCTTAATTCTTAATTAAAAAACACAAGCCTATGATTCGATTAGAAAACATAAAGAAGTCTTTTGCAACAGACCAAATAGAGACCGTGGCTCTTAATGGCGTAAGCCTCGAAGTTAATGAGGGTGATTTCCTTGCCATCATGGGACCTTCAGGATGTGGAAAATCCACTCTCCTAAACATCATGGGGCTCCTTGACGTTCCCAACGAGGGCAAATACTATCTCAATGACCGTGAGGTAAGCACGCTTAACGAGAATGACCGCACACGTCTGCGACGTGGTACCATCGGCTTCGTGTTCCAGAGCTTCAACCTCATCGACGAACTCAACGTAGAGGAAAACATAGAGCTTCCGCTAACCTACCTCGGTACAAATAAGGACGAGCGCAAAACAATGGTAAGAGAACTGCTCAGAAAACTAAACATGGGACATCGTGCAACTCACTTCCCACAGCAGTTGTCAGGTGGACAGCAACAACGTGTCGCCATAGCACGTGCCATCATCAGCAAACCTAAAATCATCCTTGCAGACGAACCGACAGGTAACCTCGACTCGCAAAATGGCAAGGAGGTGATGGAACTGCTCAAGCAACTGCACGAAGAAGGCACCACGATTGTTATGGTTACCCATAGCCAACGTGATGCCCTGTATGCCGATCGTATTGTCAATCTTCTCGATGGTCAGATAATCGAGAGAAACGAAATGATTTAATATTAATGAGCTACCATCTCAACTACCCTTCTTCTTTATCCGCATCAATGTTTACACACTGACGGCGGTAGTCAGTAGGTGAGATTCCGAAGTGGTCGGAGAAGAGACGGTAGAACGTGGCACGGCTTGCAATACCGCATTCTGCAGCAATCGCTTCTATGGTGTAGTTAGGGAACTTACGAATCTGATCAGCCGCATATTCAACTCGAGTCACAGCAAGGAACTTGGAATATGACTTACCCATAACGGTCTCAAAGTAGCGTGTCACAAGACGACGGTTGAGGTTACACTCCGTCATTAGCGTCTCACGGTCGAAGTTGCTGTCACAGAACAGTTTTCTACTAATCAGTTCCTCTACAAACTTGAGTACCTGCTCAATGGCTGCATCCGGCACAACTTCTGTCTCTGTCTTTTGTTTCTTAGCATCTGCCTTGCCCATGTTCTTATCGTTGAGATCACGGTTAATCTGAAGGGCAAGAGCCTTGTTCTTGGCATTAAGAACCCTGTTGTAGCGAAGGAACATAAAGATGAACACAAGTGCCACGGCAAGAAGTCCCACAAGCAACATGGATGTAAGACGTGATATCCTGGTGTCTTTGGTGGTGTCACGAAGAACAGCCTCCTTTTCACGCATCTTGTAGCGTATCTCCCATTCTGTCACGCTGTTTCTCAATTCTGAAGTGAAAATATTTTCACGTATTTCTATCTCCTTCTCAGAATATAGGAAAGCCTTGTCCATTATACCACGCTTCTGGTAACATCTCTTCAGCGAGTTGACAACGTCGGCATACTCGTATGTAAGCGTGTCACCTTTCTTGTAATATTCATGACGTATGTCCTCCAACTTGTCCGTTGCCTCCTCATAACGCTCCATGGCAAGAAGACAGTTGGCAAGAAGTAGCGGAACACTTGGGCTCGTAGAATTATATTGCTGACACTTAGCATATTCCATACCTGCGTCAAGCATCTGCTTGTTGCCTGCATATGCTATACACATAAGACCGCAAAGATTTGCACGTATGGTATTATCGCTGTCATATCGATTGAAGTCCTTTATCTTTGAAAGGCTGTCAATTCGTTGCATTAACCTTTCACCAATTTTAATGGCATCCTTATAGCGGCCACCCATCACATACACGTTGCAGAGATAGCTTGATGCATGGATGATGTTCTTCCACACAGTTGAGTCACCGTCAAGGGCGTTGTACATATCAATCGACTCTTTAAGATACCTTGCACCGAGTTCATTGTCCCTTTGGAGCACACAAACACCCATATAATAATGGAATTCTGCCTTCATCTTATCATCGCCGAGTGCGTATGCTATTGAATCGCCAACAAGATTATAGCGTATGGCATCCTCAAACCGATTCTTGAATATGCACAACTCCACCATACGTCCCAACGCATCAATGTAGAGGCGTGAGTTATGGTCAAGACTTGGATCCTCAAGGATGGCATTAAGCTCGCTATCCATCTCGTCCATCTCATAAGTACTGGAATACACAAGCACACGCGCCCAATGGATGGTGTCCTTGTTTATCTTACCATGGCGTCCAACCCTATTGATGAAGGCCATTGCACTATCCGGATTCTTGATGAGAAGTGTCTTTGCACTATCAAGAAAAGTTGTTGATTTTATATTACGGCCAACATCATCCTCTCCTCCGCCACATGACACAATAAGTGCCATTGAAAGGAGTAGTATAAATAGATGTATAGACGCTTTTTTCTTTTCAATGTTCATATATTTCCCTTACTAATGTTAATGCAGCACAATATTAGGCATAATCCCCAAAAATGCCCGAATATACCTTTTCTTAGTTATTTATCTGTTCGTCTTCAAAGCATTTATAGCTGCTAAATGCCTCTCAAAATATAATAGTCGTTGGCAAAGATAAGAATAAAAATTAAAAAACAAAAAAAATACGCACGTATTTTTTCAAATAAATCAAAATAAAACGGTCTTCTTACGCTATTTGTCTTGAAAAAAGAAACAGAAACACAAGCATACATACTTGCGTTTCTGTTATATATCTATATTTGTTTTGTTAATATTACTTGTATATGTTAATTGGTTGTTATATATCAATATTAAAGCTAATATTTACTAACGAGGACCGAAGGTCTCGTATGTTCCATCGTCAAAGAAGATGCGGATTTCGGTTATCTGACGAGGTGGTTTCTGGGTAGTCATTGCCATCGCGGCAACGTACTCATTAGGGATTACAGGAGCGGCAGGGGATGGCGTT
>CAMOVB010000084.1:0-12016 GCA_946626925.1 uncultured Prevotellaceae bacterium | reverse complement strand
CGGCTCACCCAAGTACTGAAAGATAAGCTCCACCTGCAGAGGGGTGTAGTACTTCTCCGAGCTACGATACTGTAGCTTTGCCAACTCCCTGACAAGCGGAGTGCAGCGGTTGACCCAACGGGTCAGTTTGTCACGTGCAATCTTTGTAGGAACGATAATTTACATCGGTTAATTATGCTTAATAGAAAACTCCCACATTCTTCATTAACTCAGTTGAACCATTTCTTCATTCTTCAATCCTCATTCTTCACTCTTCATTCCTCATTCTTCATTAAACATAAGGGGGCAGGTTCAATAGGACTAAACCTAAGAACCTACCCGACTGGGTTAATGGAGATAATACACTATTTACAACCTTCTAAACACTATAATTATACATTTTTCCATGTCTGTATAGGGCTTTTTCTTTTTGGTCTATTGAGTTTATACAATCCATCTATTGCTGTGTAATTTGAAATCCTAAAAAACAATCTTTCACCCTAAAATATTCAAAAAAAATCCCAAATATTTATCTTTAATTTATTTATTCTTGCGATAACAAATATTATTCATTCACTTCTTAGTTACAGAGTGCTGCTATGATTGTTCCAAGTACTAATCCACCTGCAACAGCACCAGCAACACGGTCAGCTGTACAGATATGGCTGTGGAAATGAGCTACCGGGCGAGCGAAGTAGTAATCTGGCTCAAAGTATGTATCGTACCAGTACCAGTCACGACCTCTCAAATAACCCCAGCGACCATTGCGATAGCATACTCTGCCTTCCCAACCAGGAACGTAGCAGTCATTCTCCAGGAAATAGTAGTCGTTGAAGTGATGTACTGGAGTTGCAAAGTAGTAAGTTGGCTCAAAGTAGCGGTTGTACCAGTACCAGCGGTTGTTGCGGAAGTAGCCCCAGCGACCGTTGAGATGACGTACTCTACCTTCCCATCCATGAACGTGACCTCTATGGTCAAATGTTCCGCGGAAATGATGATCGGCTATTACAGGACGATGTATGTTGTGACCGAAATGTCCAACCTCGTGATGTCTGTCATGATTACGGAAGTTGCCTCTCAACTCTGGACGACCACCATGATTCATATTTAATTCACGACCTCCGTGGTTTCTGTTCATATCATGTCTGTCGCGATATTCATTCATTCCTCGACCCTCGTTGCGATGACCTCTCATCTGGAATCCGCCATTATGATTAGTTACCATTTCGCGACCACCTTCTCTGTGTCCACCACGACCTTCAAATCTCTGAGCGTATGTAGTGTTTGCCATTGCCATCATTGCCATCATTGCAAAAGCGAAGTAAGTATTGCGTCTCATAACCGAACCTCCTATATTTAATGAGTGACTTGCACTCGGTGAATACTTGTTTTTTGTTTTTGATGCTGCAAAGATAGGCTGTTTTTCATTGCTATGCCAAGGGGGAATTCATATCCGTTGAGGTACTTTCCCTATTGTTGAGGGGAATTGCCTATGTAAAAATCCCACGTGATGAATATTTTCGTCCTTTCACAAGTAACCTTTCACTTAATTTTCATACCTTTGCAAACACAAAGAACATTTTTACATTATGAGTTGCATAAGAGTCTTATTCTGTTTGATATTTCCTCCCTTGGCAGTTTTTGACCAAGGATGTGGTAGCATAGTGATAACAACCATCCTCACAATATGCGGATGGGTACCAGGATGTATTGCCGCCTTGATAATACTGAACGGAAAAAAGTAATAAGGCAAGAACTTAAAAACTAAAAAACACAGAGAGCACAGAGGGCACGGAGAGAAGACCCTCTCCCGACCTCCCCCTCTATGGGGAGGAGAAAGAATGCTCAATCGCCAAGCTCCGTGGGAGATTTATAAATATAAAACAACAACCATACAGGTCGATTATTAGTCGAACAATCTAACTAATCCTCCCCATAGAGGGGAAGGTGCCCGAAGGGCGGAGAGGGTCTCAAAGAAAACTCTGTGTACTCTGTTTTCTCTGTGTCCTCTGTGTTGAAACATAAATCTCTGCAAAAACTTAAAAACTCACAAACTTAAAAACTTAAAAACTCACAAAAAACATGACACTAATAGACACGTTCCAGAAAGTCAAGGATGCGAGCATAGACATCGCTATGCTTGATAATGACACAATAAACAAGATTCTCAATGCTGTGGCAGATGCTGCCATAGCACAGACTGACAACATTCTTGAGGCAAATGCCAAGGACCTCAGTCGTATGGACAAGTCAAATCCTATGTACGACCGTCTTATGCTCACACGTGAACGCATAGAGGGAATAGCAGGTGACACACGAAAGGTCAGCACTCTGCCTTCACCACTTGGACGTGTGCTCAAGCATCATGTCCTCCCTAATGGACTTGAACTGACTCGTGTGAGCGTACCTTTCGGAGTGATTGGTATTGTGTATGAGGCACGTCCTAACGTAACGTTCGACGTATTTGCACTCTGTCTCAAGTCAGGTAATGCTTGTATCTTGAAGGGTGGAAAGGATGCCGATGATAGTAATCGTGCCATCGTTGGTATTATAAAGAATGTGCTGAAGGAATTTAAGGTAAATGAAAACATAATAGAACTTCTTCCTGCAACTCATGAGGCTACTGGCGAGTTGCTCCATGCCAATGGATATGTTGACCTCGTCATTCCTCGTGGAAGTAAGAGACTCATCGACTTCGTGCGCCAGGAAGCAAGTGTACCTGTTATCGAGACAGGTGCTGGTGTCTGCCATGCCTACTTTGACAAGGACGGAAATGTGGAGATGGGTGCAAGGATTATCAATAACGCCAAGACTCGTCGCGTGAGCGTGTGCAACGCCCTCGACTGCACCATCATTCACGAAGACCGCCTCGGTGACCTCCCTGCAATATGTGAACCGCTCAAGGCAAGCAATGTACTCATATATGCTGATGCTCCAGCTCTTGCAGCACTCACAGGCAATTATCCTGCTGAACTTCTCCGTCCATCAACAGAAGAGAGCTACGGCACAGAGTTCCAGTCATACACTATGGCTATAAAGACCGTTGCCAACATCAACGAGGCAATAGCTCATATCCGCAAGAACGGCAGCGGACATTCTGAGTGTATCATTACGGATAATGACCAAGCTGCCGACCTGTTCCTCAAAAAGGTGGATGCCGCTTGTGTTTATCATAACGCCCCAACATCCTTTACTGACGGAGCACAGTTTGGACTTGGTGCAGAGATAGGTATAAGCACCCAGAAACTCCATGCCCGTGGACCTATGGCTCTTGAAGAGATTACCACATACAAGTGGATAATCAAGGGTGATGGCCAGACACGCAAATAAATCGCCACATGGCGATTTATTTGCGTATTAAATGATATGTACGATTGAATTTGGCAGATAAGAAAGATTTCTATACATTTGCAGACGGTTTGCTGTTTTTCGCAATATCTCAGAAACAAGAATTTTGAAACTCGCTAAAAAGGTTGGACATTTCAGATAGCATCTTCATCACACTCATAAACGCACATGACATGAGCGGTTATAAGGAGCTTTACCATCGTTACTACAAGGCGCTGGTAATGCATGCCGAGGGTATTGTGGGGGAGATTCTGATGGCGGAGGATATCGTGGAAAACGTGATAGTGACCATCTGGAACAGCAACAAGACTTTTGGTGACACAAAGGCTCTGGAAGCATATCTGTATCGTGCCGTACACAATATGGCAATGAATGAATTGAAACACAATGCCGTAATCAGCAGCTATGAACAGAATATGATGTTATCCTGTCACGAAGCGATGGACGAATACGATGAAGAATACGAACTGCAGATTGTGAAACTCATGGAGTATGTGGACGAATTGCCAGAACGAATGCAGGAGGTAATAAACAAGAGCATGCAAGGAATGACCGCAAAACAGATAGCAGAACATCTGCATCTGTCTGTAGAAACGGTAAAGACTCACAAGAAACGTGCACTCAAGATGCTCAGAGAAGCATTTGGAAATAAGTGACAATTTCACACAAAATCGCATCAAAAAGATATGAAATATAGATTTTTTCAAGTAAAAATGAAAAAATCTATATTTTTTTTTGTACCCACTTTTGACATTTCAGTTGTTATATGAATGGACAAAACAGAATAAATATGGACATAAACAATATAATAAGGACATTATATAAAAAGGGAGACTATCAACACAAACGCAAGGTGTTTGACAGTCTCGACACAGATGTTGCATTTGAACGATTCTCCAAGAGGATTGGTATGCAAATAAACACTGACCACGATGTGACACGAAAGAATGAGAGTGTAACCACATGGTTCAGATCATATCGCAAGCCAATAGCAGTTGCAGCATCGATGCTCATTCCTGTAATCATTGCCACATCGGTCATCTTTACAAGCGGGAACACTGATGATGAGCTAATAGCCAGCTCTATGCCAGGAACGTCCATTGCTTATATAGAGACAAGTAGTGGAGAGGTGATACCACTTGATTCGACAAGTGTCAATATACATAAGGCAGGAATAAACGCTTCTGTAACCAATGGCGAAGTCGTGATAGAGGGTACTGACGACGTGGAGATGACAAGCATCTGTGTGCCAAGGGGGGGTGAGTACAAGCTTACTCTCCTTGATGGTACAAAGGTTCATCTTAATTCTGACAGCAAGCTTACGTTCCCTTCACGCTTCACAGGAAACAGCCGTGATGTGGAACTTGTTGGCGAAGCCTACTTTGAGGTTGCTCATGATGAAGGCAAGCCTTTCATCGTACATCTTGGTAATGTAAGCGTAAAGCAGTACGGCACACATTTCAACATAAACGCATACGCTGGCAAAAGCAAGACCATCACCCTCGTAGAAGGTAGCATCGGAGTGACATCGGGTAATAATGAGTGCCGTCTTACCCCAGGTCGTCAGGCTTGTGTGAGTGGTGACGAGATGAAGGTATGCAATGCAGATGTGGATGCTGTCATGGGATGGACAGAAGGAATGTTCAAGTTTGATGGTGAGAGTCTTTCAGAGATCGCCTCTACCCTCTCACGCTGGTACAACGTGGATGTGTGTGTGGATGCCTCACTCAGCAACTGCTGTTTCACAGGAAGCCTCAGCAGGGAGTCAAGTCTCAACGACATTCTTGATGCAATATGTGAGATAACAAACACTTCAATAAGTATAAACGGCAACACAATTAAAATTAAGAAATAGAACACAAATAATGACAAGAAAGACAGGCATTAAGAAACACATCGTGATATTGGTGCTCATGTTGTTAGGCACCACTATTGGTTATGCACAGAAGAACGTGACGTTCAACCTCAAGTCCGTTCCTGTAAAGACCTTGTTTGACCAGATTCAACGTCAGACAGGCTACAGCTTCGTGTATAGCACGGATGACCTCAAATCATTACCACCTGTGAGCGTGAATGCGACCAACGAGTCCGTAAACTCAGTACTCATAAGGGTACTCAAGGACACAGGTCTCGCTTTCAACATCAACAAGCGTATCATTACCGTAAAGCAGCTGACAGACAATAAGCCTAAGGTGGCACGTACAATACGTGGACAGGTATTTGACGAGAGTGGAGAACCACTCCCAGGGGCCGCAGTATTCCCGACAGGATTCCTTGAGAAAGGAGTATCATCTGACGAGAACGGCAGATTTGTACTCAAGAATGTGCCAGCCGAGGTAAAGTCAATATCTGCTATCATGCTTGGCATGAAGACTGAAGTGGTGATGACAGGTCATAAGGAGAATATCAACATCATAATGAGGGAAGAAGCCAGCTCGCTTGATAATGTAGTCGTTACAGGTTACCAGAAGATAGACAAGCGTTACAGCACAAGTGCCGTTACATCTATCAAGATGGAAGACCTAAACGTCCCAGGCTTTGCAAGTATTGACCAGATGATGGAGGGTAAGATTCCAGACCTTGTGTTGACATCCAACAGTGGTGAGATAAATGCCACTCCTAAGCTTCGCATCCGTGGTACATCTACCCTTATCGGCAACCGTAGTCCTCTATGGGTGCTTGATGGTATCATTCTGACAGACCCTATCGACCTTTCGCCAGACGTACTTAACGACCCTGACTATGTGAATCGTGTAGGTAATGCCATATCAGGTATCAATCCTCAGGACATCCTCCGTATTGACGTACTCAAGGATGCGGCAGCAACTGCTCTCTACGGAACACGTGCCGCCAATGGTGTCATTGTCATCACCACAAAGAGCGGACGTGAGGGAAAGGCTGTCGTTTCGTACTCAAACACATTTACGGCTCGCAGGCGTCCATACTATACGGATTCAAAGATAAACCTGATGAACTCCAACGAGCGTGTACAATTCTCACAATATCTCGTTGACCAGCATTATCTCTATCCAAGCAATATGCCACTCGTAGGTTATGAGTATGCCCTCAAGAACCTGTACGAGGGAACATACACACAGGAGCAGTTCAACTCGGAGGTAAGCCAGATGGCTCAACGCAATACGGACTGGTTTGACATCCTTTGTCACAATTCACTGTCACATGACCACAATGCATCCGTATCGGGTGGCTCTGACTTTATCCGATACTATGCCTCTCTCGGCTATACGGATCAGGATGATGTAATCAAGAATACGACAAACAAAAGATACACGGGTATGATGAAACTGAACATCAACGTGTCAAAGAAATTTGACATAGAGTTCAATATCAATGCATACCAGAACGACCGTATGTATAATGCCAGTGAGATAAATCCGACTGACTATGCATACAACACGGCTCGTACCATACCAGCATATAATGCAGATGGCACATATTCGTACTACAAGAAGAATGCAGGTAACATATACCTGAATTATAACATACTCAACGAGCTGGACAACTCATACAAGACACAGAAGGTGACAAACGTGATGGGTACGGTCAATCTCGCCTATCATCCGGTCAACTGGATTCATCTCACAGGAATAGTCTCTGTCAACAGTTCTGCCTCAACATCAGAGGAACTGTATGGCGAATCAACATTCCACTCAGCCACACTGAGACAATGCGAGTATGGAGACGTTCCAGGAACAGAGAGTACCATGCCATACGGTGGCGAGTTTACACTCGGCACGACAAACTCAAAGGGATATACAGCACGATTCCAGGCAGATGCCAACAGGTTCTTTGGAGAGAATATGCAGCATCTCTTCAATCTCTCGATAGGTGCAGAAGCCTCATCAAATTCATACAAGGGTTACACTCGCACAGACAGAGGCTACTATCCTGACCGTGGCGAAACATTCGTGTCAAACGTTCCATCAAAGTATTCAGAATACAGGACATGGTTGGCAGGTAACGTACCTTCCATTACAGACACCAAGACCAATCTCCTTTCGGCTTATGCCACACTCTCATACACATTCAAGGAGCTCTTCACGTTGAATGCTAACACACGTTATGACGGTTCAAACAAGTTCGGAAGCCGAAGCAACGAGAAGATTCTCCCTATATGGTCCGTATCAGGCAATGCCAATATAGTAGATATCGCCAAGATACATGAGGACTGGCTCGACTTCCTCACATTCAAGGCAAGCTACGGAGAACAGGGAAATATGCTTGATGATCAGACACCAGTAATGGTAATCAAGAAGGGAAGCATGAATCCATACTATGAGGAGATGGTATCAACGGCAGCTTACTTTGCCAATCCCGACCTCAGGTGGGAAAAGACACACTCATTCAACATGGGTGTAGAGTCAAGCTTCCTCTCTGGCAGATTGCAGTTTGGTGTGGAGTTCTACCACAAGCGCACAACAGACGCTTTCCTTTCAAAGAAGATTAGTGATGTGAATGGTTACAACTCATACGTTGTCAACTCTGGTACAATCATCAACAAGGGATTCAATGTCAACATAAGTGCTACTCCTGTCAAGATAAAGAATTTCTACTGGATTACATCTGGTAGTCTCTCAAAGATATACAACAAGGTCACTACCACTCCGGGCGGTGAGACTTATGAACTTACCGACTTCCTCAATGGTACAGCCATCGTAGAGGGACAACCTGTAGGAACATTCTACAGCTACCAGTTTGTAGGTCTGAGTTCCGTAGATGGAGGTCCAGTGTTTGAGGATTGGGAAGACAGACAGAGTGAGTTGAAGAACCTGAGCAACTATGATGCCTACACCAAGGTACTCGTACCTTCAGGAAAGCGTGAGGCAGACCTTACTGGAAGCCTCTTCAACACATTCACCTACAGGCAATGGCGATTGGGAGTGAATCTCACTTACGCATTCGGAGCAAGCACACGTCTGTTCCGTCTCTTTGACGGTATGGGCAGTTCGTACTCAAGTGAGGCAAACGTAAACCGTGACCTTCTCAACAGATGGATGAAGCCAGGTGACGAAGTCACTACAGACATTCCTGCCATAATCGGAACAGGTAATCCAGCATACTATCAGTACATATCACACTGGTCAGACGATCAATCATTCACAGGTGCTAAGTTCTCAAATAACGCATGGACGATGTATGACTACTCTACAGCCCGTGTGGTAAGTGCCGATTACGTGAAACTTCAGAACATCTCGCTCACATACGAGTTTGACAAAAAGATGATCAAGAACTGGGGACTGGGCAGACTTGCACTCACAATATCGGCATCAAATCTTCACACATGGTGTGACAGTCGTCTCAAGGGACAGACTCCTACTCAGGGAGGATTCACGGAGATACAATTAAGCGATTGTCCTACATACACATTTGGACTTAACGTGGAATTCTAAAAGGAATAAAACAATATGATAAAAAATATAATATACCTCCTTTCAATAGCATTACTTATGTCATGTAGCGATTTCCTTGAGGAATATTCGCAGGACAAGGACTATGTTCGTTCATGGAAAGACCTTGACGAGTTGCTCATTGGTGACTGTTACCTTCCCGTGACAACTTATAATGAACAGAGCTTTGTAGAAAGTACAGGTTCGTTTATCAGTCTTTTGGGCGACGAGATGGACGAGAGCCAGATTAGTTCGTTCTTGCTTAATGGTGATGGTCGTGAGAAGGCTTTCGGTTATTTCACTTGGCAACAGAGAGTGGGACAGAACGAAAGCTATACTGACTACTATACAGAGAATGAGACATGGACAACGATATACAAGAAGATAAACATTGCAAATAATATCCTTGCAAGTGTTGAGACCGTCCCATGCAAATCTGATGAGGAGCGACAAGGAGTCAGCAAGGTGAAGGGTGAAGCCCACTTTCTTCGTGCCTATTACTACTTCTGGCTGGCTAACGTATATGCAAAGCCATATAATCCAGCCACAAGTGCAACAGACTTGTGTGTGCCTATCAAGACAAGTAGTGTTGTAGAAGACACAAAGTTCTCAAGACAGACAGTTGAAGAGGTTTATCAGTTGGTTCTTTCCGACCTTGCAGAGGCAGAAAGAAATCTTTGTGCTTACAAGAAGGAAAAGAAATCTATCTATCGTGCAGACTCTACAGCATGTCACCTCCTCCAGAGCCGTGTATATCTCTATATGCAAAACTGGGCAAAGGCTTCGGAATATGCCAAAAAGGTGATGAAAGAGCACCCAGGACTTATGAACCTGAATACAGAGTCAGGCAAGTTCTCTGTCAAGAATAATGTGGAGAACATCTTCTCCATGGGTGGTAACACAATATACGGTATGTTCTGTAATAGTGCTCATGCGTTTACCGTAAGCAATACCCTCTACAATTCATACTCAGCCAATGATATGCGTAAGAAGCTATGGTACTGGCACAGGGACACATTCACAGGACTTGTCAAATTGCCAGAGGGAGCAATGCAAAGTACAATATCTTCCTCAAACTACTACTATTATGACAGATATATATGGAACAAGGAACAACAGGAAGTGTCTGACATATTCCTATTCCGCTCAGCAGAAGCATATCTCAACTATGCTGAGGCACAGGCATATATGAGCAATGAGTCGGAAGCCATTGATGCCATCAACACATTGAGAGCAAACAGAATCAGTTCAGACACCAATCCGAACATAAACGTGAATGGTGGTAACCTGATTACAGCCATCCGTCGTGAACGAATGATGGAACTTGCCTTTGAAGGACATCGTTGGTTTGACCTTCGTCGCTATTCAGTATGTAGCGTCCAGCCAGAGAGCAAGCAGATAGTTCACGAATGGACATACTATTCAGACCATTCAAGTTCAAAGGCAGTTGAACGCCACAGGTTCATCCTGAAGGAGTATGACGACGCATATACCTTGCCTTTGCCTCGTGAGGTAATCCAGTTCAACACAGGTATGGAGGACAATATCCGACCTTGGAGAGAGTACACGACTGTAGAACTTTAATAGTAACAGCAATGAAAAAGATATTCATCATATTATCAGTCATCTTAGGACTTCAATCGTGTTCAGAGAAGGCGCTTGACGCAGATTACAAGGACGTGACAACGCCTTTTGTTCCTGCTGCCGATGACCATTCGGAAGAAGCGGAACTGAGACGTTCGTTCAATACTGAACATGGTTCATATCTACTGTTCAACGACACACTCCAGCATATAGCATTAGGACGCGATGTGAATGGCAATATGCAATATTTTACTGAGCTTATTGACATAACATACGAGATAGGAGCATCGCACACATCAAACAACAAGTACTCATACACCCTCATTCCAACCATTGAGAGGAAGCGACAGGCAATAGAGTATCTGGAAAGTTACATTCTTCCTCACCTTACAGGCAAGTTAAGACCTTTCTCTTGGTTCCTTGCTGACAAGATAACAAGGGATTACATAGGAAGCATAAGCTCTCCTTATGCCGTGGCAGGACAGAGGACAATAGCCGTTGCAACGAGTGTTCTTCCCAAACTATCAGAGTCACAGAAGGTACAATATACTCGTCAGATAATGAATGCCATCATCGGTAAACTTGCTTCTGACAATACTGCATCATTCAAGGAGTTCACAAACGTAAGTAGCGCATACTATGGCGGTACCTTCACAGCACCAGAGACCAATGCAGAGAATACGGATATGCTCGCAAAGGCAGGTTTCATCTGTAGAGGACAGGACGATTTCAAATCGGAAGCCAATGGTCTCTACCCTTCACAGGACTTGGACATTCAGGCTTATGCACGAATGATTGCTGCTAACACAAGAGAAACCGTAATGGCTAAATATGCAGACTATCCACTTGTCATCAAGAAGTATGAGATTGCATACAATATATTAACTTCATTAGGATACAAGGAATGAAAAAGATATACTTCATCATAACACTTACAGCCGCATTGTTCACAGGTTGTTCCAAGGATGACGACACAGCCCCACAACAGCCAGAAGCAACAGGCACGTTTGTGGATACACGTGACAATAAGACATACCATTATGTGACTTATGGAGGACTTGACTGGTCGGTAGAGAACCTTGCATACGACCTCGGCAACGAGGATCTTTGTATCAAGTACAAGCCAAGCGAACTTGCAGAAACAGATAAGTATGACTATAACCTGCTCAGTCAGATAGGATATCACTATACATATAGTGGTGCACAAAAAGCCGTTCCTGAAGGATGGCGTGTTCCTACCGATGAGGAGTGGACTATGCTTGAAGCAACACATGCTTATCAGTTGTCAGACTTCAACCTTCTTTATGCTGGTTACAGGAACAAGAACGTAAGTTCATCTACACACAATGACCGTTTTCTCGGAGCATGGGCTTTCTTCTGGACATCAAGCAAGGACGAGAGCAAGACCGGCGAATACTATTTCTATCGCAAGATATTCTACTCTCACGATGAGATGACTCGCAACAGCATGGAACCAGAAGCTTGTTTCCTCAGCGTCAGAATGGTGAGGAGACACGGGGGAAATTAAAAATGCAAAATTCAAAATGCAGAATTCCGAATCCACTTGCGATAACTAAAAAATTCAAGTTTCGCAAGTTCAGCTGACGCTTTGCTTGCAAGGAGTTAAAAAGGAGTTAAAGAATAGTTAAAGTGGAGTAAAAAAGACGAATGTCCATCGCAAAGTGGTTTTACAAGAT
>CAMOVB010000083.1:0-12027 GCA_946626925.1 uncultured Prevotellaceae bacterium | reverse complement strand
TTAGCAACACTTAAAACATCTGACGGTACGTACAACCTTCCTTCCAGCGTGAACAGCCGTATGCCGTCTTGCCCTTGATGCTTGTACCTTGGTGGCACAAAGGACAAGGCATTCCTATCATATCGTCAGGATTGTATGATGCCTTGATAGCCTCAACATCTGCCTTGACAGAAGGCTTTGTTGAAGCCTTGCCGTCATTCTTAGGTCGGAATCCTGCAGGTGCTTCACCCTTTGAAGCCTGGGCAGATGGTGCGGATGTCTTTGGAGTAGCACCTGCCTTAGGCTCTGCCTTCTTCCTTGGAGTTTTCTTTTTGAGGTCTTCTTCCGTTGTGATTGCCACAGAGCGGTTGGAATTGTCGCTACGTACTGTCGTGACAATATCCGTAACCATCTGTTTGAGTTCAGCAATAAACTGACGTGCCTCGTAAGTATGATGTTCTATGTCTCTAAGTTTCTTTTCCCATTGTCCCGTGAGTTCGGCACTCTTGAGGAGTTCCTCACGGATAATGCCGATAAGCTCAACACCCGTAGGAGTAGCTATGAGGTTCTTGCGTTCCTTACGGATGTACCTGCGCTTGAACAAAGTTTCGATAATGGCAGCACGAGTAGAAGGACGACCAATACCGTTCTCCTTCATGGCGTCACGCAATTCCTCGTTATCCACAAACTTACCTGCCGTCTCCATTGCACGGAGAAGGGTTGCCTCGGTGTAAGGCTTAGGTGGTTGTGTCCATTTCTCTGCAAGCGAAGGAACATGAGGACCTGACTCGCCTTTGGAGAATGAAGGAAGCGTGTCAGCTTCCTCTGTCTCAGGGTTTGCTTCATCTGCAATAGCAGCATCCTTCTTATAGATAATCTTCCAGCCGTCATCCAAGACCTTGCGTCCGCTTGTACGGAACATGACCGTCTCATCCTTTCCCGTCATAGGCACTTCGCCAAAGACAGTTGTCGTCTCAAACTTACAGTCGGAATAGAATACGGCTATGAATGCACGAGCAATAAGGTCATAGACCATTTTCTCGAAGTCGGTAAGATTGACAGCTGCCACTCCCGTAGGAATGATGGCGTGGTGGTCGGTCACCTTTGATGAGTCAAAAACCTTCTTCGACTTGTTAAGTTTTGTTCCTGCAAGCGGTTGCGTAAACTGTTCATAGCCCTTTATGCCAGCAAGTATGCCCGGACACTTAGGGTAGATATCATCCGAGAGGAAAGTCGTATCTACACGTGGGTAGGTAGTAAACTTCTTCTCGTAAAGACTCTGTATGACCTGAAGCGTCTGGTCGGCAGAGAATCCGTACTTGCGGTTACAATCCACCTGAAGGGACGTAAGGTCATAGAGGCGTGGTGGTGCTTCCGAGCCTTTTTTCTTCTGAATATCGGAGATAGTCAGAGGATTATCCTTTATAGAGTCAAGCACAGCCAGACCTTCTGCCTCTGACAGATATTCCACCTGACGGAACACAGGACCTTTTGCCTTGACTGTCTTACCTTGTTTCTGAGCTTCTTCAGCCTCTGCCTGAGCCTCGGCTTCTGCCTCCTCATCGTGTGCAATAGCCGTGAACTTGGTGTCACGATATATGGTAGAGAGTACGAAACTCTGCTTAGGTTCAAAATTTTCTATCTCATGCTGACGACGAACAATAAGGGCAAGCGTAGGCGTCTGTACACGACCTATACTCAGCACCTGCTTGTTCTGTCCATATTTCATGGTGTAGAGTCGGGTTGCATTCATGCCAAGTGTCCAGTCGCCTATGGCACGACTAAGTCCTGCCTCATAGAGTGACTGGTACTCGCTCTGGTCCTTCAGAGTATTGAATCCCTCGTTGATTGCTTCAGGAGTAAGCGAAGAAATCCAGAGACGCTTGACGGGGCACTTTGCCCCAGCCTTCTGCATTACCCATCTCTGTATCAATTCTCCCTCCTGTCCGGCATCACCACAGTTGATAATGCCGTCTGCATTCTGCATGAGTTTCTCTATTACAGAGAACTGTTTCTTTATGCCATCGTCCTCCTTGAGCTTTATACCGAAACGCTCAGGAATCATAGGCAGGTCCCACACGTCCCAACGCTTCCAACGTGGCTGATATTCGTGTGGTTCTTTCAATTCACACAGGTGACCGAATGTCCACGTAACCTGATAGTTACCACATTGCCAATAGCCATTTGAGGTACTACGTGAATCGACCGTAATACCCTGCTTGGTGGCAAGGACATTACAGATGTCACGAGCCACCGATGGTTTCTCTGCAATACAAACAATCATCCTATGTTACCTTTCTGTTGGTCATGAAGCTGTTTTGCCTGACGGAGAATGTCGCTTGAGAAGATGAAGTCCTCAAGTTCCTTGTTCGTAGCATCCATGATGTCCGTATTGGCACCCTGCCATTCTGCCCTACCCTTACAGATGAACGTGATGTTCTCACCTATGCCCATTACGGAGTTCATGTCGTGGGTATTGACAATGGTTGTTATGTTGTCTTCATGAGTGATTCCTGATATAAGCTCGTCTATGACGATTGATGTCTTAGGGTCAAGTCCTGAGTTTGGCTCGTCACAGAAGAGATACTTTGGCTGGAGTACGATGGCACGTGCAATAGCCACACGCTTCTGCATACCTCCAGATATTTCCCCAGGGAACTTGTGTTCCGAACCTGTGAGGTTGACACGTGCAAGACAATCCTTTGCACGCTTCACACGATCCTCATAAGGCATGTCGGAGAACATGTCGAGCGGGAACATGACATTCTCAAGCACGTTCATTGAGTCAAAGAGAGCTGCTGCCTGAAATATCATTCCCATCTCACGACGGAGGAGAATCTTTTCCTTCTTGCCGAGTGACACGAAGTCACGTCCGTCGTAGAGAATCTGTCCCTTGGTAGGTTCAAGGAGTCCTACGATGTTCTTCATCAACACGGTTTTACCCGAACCCGACTGTCCGATAATCAGGTTCACCTTGCCGTTGTTGAAGGTCGCATTTATGTCCTTGAGTACGTCCTTGTCTTCAAAGGACTTATATAAGTGTTTTAATTCAATCATCTTTCTTTGTTGTTTGTCTAATGCCTTTCGGGTGTCTTACGAACATGGCAAACCGATACCCTTATCGTAAAAAACGCATCATTTTTGCCGTCTTTCATCCTTCGTTAACCCTTCGGTAACCCTTCGAGATTCTCTCGTAAGGCTTATCGTAAATTTCTGTCAAGAGTCAGTAGTAGGTCAGTAGTGAGTCAGTACTTAGTCTCTAGTGGCTCTACCCCTTACCCGGAGGCCGCCCCGTTACTTCCCTGCGGTCAGTGAGACCGCTTCGCTAAGTTGGGGGGTCGGGGGGCTCTAAGTCAATATACTCGTAAGGAAGATGTCAGAGAAGAGCACGAGGATACTGCTGTGTACAACTGCATCCGTACTTGACTTTCCGACTTCCACAGAGCCGCCTTCTACCGTGTAACCCTTGTATGATGACACAGATGTGATGATGAAGGCATAGACAACTGCCTTAATCATTCCACACCAGAAGAACCACTGGTTAAACTGATAGCGGAAGCCCTCGTCAAGCTCTGCCACAGACGTGTAACCCATGAGCGATGTGGCGTAAGCACCAAGAATACCCGCCATCACGCTGAATGTAACAAGGATAGGCATGATGGTCATAAGTCCCGTAATCTTTGGGAGTATGAGATAGTTGGCAGAGTTTACACCCATGATGTCGAGGGCGTCAATCTGCTGAGTTATGCGCATTGTTCCTATCTCTGAGGCAATATTTGAGCCTACCTTACCTGCAAGGATAAGGCACATGATGGAACTTGAGAATTCGAGGAGCATAATCTCACGAGTGGTGTAACCCACGACCATGCGAGGCATCCATGGTGACTGGATGTTGAGCTTGATCTGCAGACAGATTACCGCACCTATGAAGAATGAGATAATGAGCACGATTGGAATAGAATTGAAACCGAGCTGGTACATCTCCGTTACATACTGTTTAAGGAACATTCGCATACGGTCAGGTCTTGAACATACGCGGCCCATAAGTTGAACATACTGCCCGAGAGCGGTCAATGATGATTTTACAGTTATCATATAAATTACATTTTCGGCACAAAATTAGGCAAAATACAGGAAAGTGAGGGTATTTTAACATAGTTTTTATCTTTACAAAGTGATTTATCGGTAAAGTATTCGTATTTTTGTCTTCAATTTTGAATTTATATGGAATTTGCAACTACTAACGCAGGTGACAAGGAGAGACCCGAATATTCGGACGACAGACAGACGCTCTACACCCGTCACCTTGTAAAGACATACGGAAAGAGAACTGTAGTGAACGATGTAAGCTTCAGTGTGCGACAGGGAGAGATAGTAGGACTTCTTGGACCTAACGGTGCAGGAAAGACCACTTCCTTCTACATGACCACTGGGCTTGTCATCCCTGACTCAGGAAAGACTTTCATCAACGACGAGGAAATTACACGTGACCCTGTGAGCACTCATGCACGCAAAGGCGTGGGTTATCTCGCACAAGAGGCAAGCGTGTTCCGCACCATGAGTGTGGAGGACAACATCATGACTGTGCTTGAGATGAAGTACAAGTCGAAGGAAGAACAGCGTGAGCACCTTGAGAACCTTCTCAACGAGCTTCACCTCCAGAAGGTGCGCAAGAACCTCGGTAACCGTCTCTCAGGAGGCGAGCGACGCAGATGCGAGATTGCACGATGCCTTGCCATCGACCCTAAGTTCATCATGCTCGACGAACCATTTGCGGGTGTTGACCCTATCGCGGTAGAGGACATCCAATACATCGTGTGGAAGCTGAAGGACCGAAACATCGGTATTCTTATTACCGACCACAACGTGCAGGAGACGCTCTGTATCACCGACCGTGCCTACCTCCTCTTTGAGGGACGCATCCTCTTCAGGGGTACTCCGCCAGAGCTTGCCGCCAACGAGATTGTACGTGACAAGTACCTCGGCTCAAACTTCGTCTATCGTCCTAAGGACTTCCACCTCGTTGAGGAGAAACGTCTCAAGGCTTACGAGAATGTGGAGTAAAAAAATTAAAAATTAAAAATTAAAAATTAAAAATTAAAAATTAAAAATCAGGTCAACCGCCCAACCTCCCTGAGGGGAGGAAAGTCCCAATGACACACACAGCACCTCCCCCACGGGGAGGACGGGAGGGGGCCGCTAACTTAAAATATACAGATGACAAAGAAACTTATTGATGCAGTAATTGAAGGAATTCAGGAAAAGAAAGGTCGCAACATTGTAGTGGTTGACCTCTCTGAGATTTACGATACATTAACAAACTATCTCATTATCTGCGAAGGCAACTCACCAACTCAGGTTGCAGCAATAACTGACTCCGTAAAGGAGTTTGCACGCAAGAAGGCTGGTGCAAAGCCAACTGCCACAGACGGAACACTTAACAATATCTGGGTGGCTCTCGACTACTCAGAGGTGGCTGTTCACATCTTCGTGCCAGATGCCCGCGAATACTACGACCTTGAGGGACTCTGGGAGGATGCCAAGATAGAAGAAATACCAAACCTTGATTAAAAGATTGATGGATAAAAAGGAAATGAACGAGGAGATGCAGCAACTACAGCGCGACTCCGAAGAAAAGAATAAGGAGAAGATGGAGCAGCAAGGGGGCGACAAGACGCCTAAGCCACGCTTCAACTTCACCTGGCTCTATGTGATACTCATTGCCGGCATTGTCGTGATGTTCTTCACAAGAAAAGAGTCAAACGTAACAAAGAACATAGATTACACTCACTTCAAGGAATACGTTGAGAAGGGATTCGCAAGCGACATCATGATCAGCAAGAGCGACCTCACTCTCAACATGTACATCAAACCGGCTCACGACCGTGAGGTGTTCGGCAACAAGAACACTACATCCGCACCTCGTGCCGTACACGTGGAGATAGGTTCAATCACCCTTGTGGAGGAATACCTCAACAAGCAGAAGGAGGAAGGCCATTTCACAGGCAATATCGGCTATGAGCAGCAGGAGGAGTTCTTCTGGAACCTTTTCATCAACTTTGCCCCAATACTTATTATAATAGGTATATGGCTCTTCATATTCCGTCGTATGGGCGGTGGCGGCGGCATGTTTGGTGGTGCAGGAGGCATCTTCAGCGTAGGCAAATCGAAGGCACAGCTCATCGAGGGTGAGAATGGCGACAAGGACAAGGTTACGTTCAAGGACGTAGCAGGTCAGACAGGCGCAAAGCAGGAAGTACAGGAAATCGTAGAGTTCCTCAAGAACCCTAAGAAATACACAGACCTCGGAGGTAAGATTCCTAAGGGAGCACTCCTCGTAGGTCCTCCGGGAACAGGTAAGACACTCCTTGCCAAGGCAGTTGCAGGCGAGGCAGGCGTACCATTCTTCAGCCTTTCAGGTTCAGAGTTCGTGGAGATGTTCGTGGGAGTAGGTGCAAGCCGTGTGCGTGACCTCTTCCAGCAGGCAAAGGCAAAGGCACCATGCATCGTGTTCATAGACGAGATTGACGCCATAGGACGTGCACGAAGCAAGTCGGTGTCAATAGGCGGCAATGACGAGCGTGAGAGCACCCTCAACCAGTTGCTCACAGAGATGGACGGATTCGGCACAAACAGCGGTATCATCATCCTTGCAGCAACCAACCGTGCTGAGATTCTCGACAAGGCACTCCTGCGTGCAGGACGCTTTGACCGTCAGATTCACGTTGACCTTCCTGACCTCAACGAGCGTAAGGAAATCTTCATGGTACACCTCCGCCCTATCAAGATTGACGAGACAGTTGACATCGACATGCTCGCACGTCAGACACCTGGATTCTCAGGTGCCGACATCGCCAACGTATGTAACGAGGCAGCACTCATCTCTGCACGACGCAATCAGGAATGGGTGGATCGCCAGAGCTTCCTTGATGCCGTTGACCGTATCATCGGCGGATTGGAGAAGAAGACAAAGCTCCTGACTGCAAGCGAGAAGCGTGCAATAGCACTTCACGAGGCAGGTCACGCAACAATATCATGGTTCCTCGAGTACGCCAACCCACTCGTCAAGGTCACAATCGTGCCACGTGGACAGGCTCTCGGTGCTGCATGGTACATGCCAGAGGAACGTCAGATTACCACTAAGGAGGAGATGCTCGACGAGATATGTGCCACACTCGGTGGACGTGCCGCTGAGGAACTCTTCATCGGACGTATCTCATCAGGTGCCATGAATGACCTTGAGACTGTGACAAAGCGTGCTTACGGCATGATTGCCTATGCAGGTATGGGCGACAAACTTCCTAACCTCTGCTACTACAGCAACGAGGAACAGTTCACAAAGCCTTACTCTGAGCACACGGCACAGATTATCGACGAAGAGGTGCGCGACCTCATTGCACAGCAGTATGCACGTGCCAAGCAGGTACTCCTTGAGCACAAGGAAGGTCATGCAGAACTTGCACAGCTTCTCATCGACAAGGAGGTCATCCTTGCAGAGGACGTTGAGCGTATCTTCGGCAAGCGTCCATTCACTTCACGTACAGAGGAGATTCTTGCCCTCAACGATGAGGAGGAGAAGCGTCGCAAGGCAGCTGACGGCGACACATCTGACACAAAGAGTGAGATGGAGGAACTTATCCGCCAGAAGGCTGTTGATGCCATAGTAGCCAAGGCAAAGAAAGCTGAGGAAGAAAAGAATGACAACAGCAACAACGAGGAGAAGAAGGAAGAAGAAAAGAATAAATAAGGTTAGAAGGTTGTAAGGTTATGAGGTCATTAGGTTTGATACTAAACACTGACGTTTGATATCCAGAACTTAAAAACTCAAAAACTTACAAACCCAAAAACTCAAGAAAATGACAGATAAAAAGAAGAATTTCATAACGCGCACCATCACGAGCATAGTATTTGTAGTCGTGCTTGTGGGATGCATACTCTGGCATCCGCTTGCGTATGCCGTGCTCTTCGGAGCAATTACCGCAATGACGGCCTGGGAGTTCTGCACGATAGTCAACCGACACGCAGACCTGCAGGTCAATAAGCTCATAACGACCATCTCATGCGTTTACTTGTTTCTCGCTGTGATGGGATACAATCTCAATATGGCAGGTTCGGAAGCTTTCATACCCTACCTTGTGAGCATCATCTACCTGATGGTGAGTGAGCTGTACTTCGACAACAAGAACAGCATCTACAATTGGGCTTTCGCTATGATGTGCCAGATGTACGTGGCAATACCATTTGCCAGCATCAACGCACTTGCTTTCATTGCAGTACCAATGGGTTACGGACAGTACGAGTCAGTTTACAATCCTGTTCTTGTACTCAGCGTATTCATATTCCTATGGTGCAACGATGCAGGAGCATACTGTGTCGGTTCTCTCCTCGGAAAGCATAAACTGTTTCCACGCATATCGCCAGCCAAGTCATGGGAAGGCAGCATAGGAGGCGGCATCATCGCCATCCTCGCAAGCCTGCTCATTGCATGCTATGACCCTACCGGTGCACTCGGCGACGTCAGCTACATCAAATGGGCAGGCCTCGCAGCCACAGTGGTCATATTCGGCACATGGGGCGACCTTGTAGAGTCAATGCTCAAGCGCAAGCTCGGCATCAAGGACTCAGGACACATACTCCCAGGTCACGGAGGCATGCTCGACCGCTTTGACAGCAGCATCCTCGCATTCCCGGCAGCCGTAGTATATGTTTATACGATACAGTTCCTATAATAGCCCCACATTCCCCAACTTAGCGAAGCGGTCTCACTGACCGCAGGGAAGTAACGGGACGGCTGTTCAGAACAATAACGGCAGCCACAACCCGGACGGATGCCCCCCTCGGGGGTCAGGGGGCCTAAAAAGCGAAAGTAAAAACAACAATACACTAAATTACAAAGCTAATGACTGACATTCAGAATCCTGCAGTTGAGCCAGTAGAGACTCCAGCAGAAGAAGTGAAGACAACAACTGCTCCTATCCAGAGCAAAGAAGAAGTTCTCGCACGCCTCGACAAGATTCTCGAGACAGGAGAGGAAGTAGCACGACAGGACCTCGACATCCTCAAGAATGCGTTCTACCGCTTGCAGAAGCAGGAGACCGACGAGGCTTACAAGGCTTACATCGCCGAGGGCGGAAACCCTGACGAGTATGTGCCAGCACCTCTCGACGACGAGGCACAGTTCAAGGCAAAGATGAGCCTCATCAAGGAGCGCCGCGCCAAGGCTGCCGAAGAACTCGAGAGACAGAAGGAGGAGAACTACAACAAGAAGCTTGAAATCATCGAGAGCATCAAGACTATGCTCGCCACACCTGATGAGGTGAACAAGAACTACAATGACTTCAAGCAGTTGCAGGAGCAGTGGAACGAGATTAAGCTCGTGCCAGCCGACAAGGCAACAGACCTTTGGAAGACTTACCAGATGTACGTAGAGCAGTTCTACGACAATCTCAAGATAAACAACGAGCTCCGTGCTTACGACTTCAAGAAGAACCTCGAGCTCAAGACAGCACTCTGCGAGAAGGCTGAGGCACTCGCTTCTGAGGAGGACGTGGTGGCAGCATTCCGCACACTCCAGCAGCTCCACCAGGACTTCCGTGAGATAGGACCTGTGGCAAGCGAGCTTCGTGAGGAGATATGGACACGCTTCAAGAATGCCTCAACAGTAGTCAACAAGCGTCATCAGGATTTCTTCGAGTCACGCAAGCAGAAGGAGGAGGACAACCTCGCACAGAAGACAGCCATCTGCGAACAGGTGGAAGGTCTCGACCTCAGCGCACTCAAGACTTTCGCTGACTGGAACGCTCTCACAGAAAAGGTCATCGAGCTCCAGGCACAGTGGAAGACCATCGGTTTCGCTCCACAGAAGATGAATGTACAGATATTCGAGCGTTTCCGCAACGCATGCGACGAGTTCTTCAACCGCAAGCAAGAATACTTCAAGACTGTACGCAACAGCCTCAACGAGAACTACGAGAAGAAGCTCGCACTCTGCGAGAAGGCTGAGGCACTCAAGGACAGCCAGGACTGGAAGGCAACAACCGATGCACTCATCGAGCTCCAGAAGCAGTGGAAGGAGATAGGCACCGTGCCTAAGAAGGTGAGCGAGGAGATATGGAAGCGTTTCAACGACGCTTGCGACGCCTTCTTCGCAGCAAAGAAAGAGGCAACAAGCGACCAGCGTCAGGAGCAGACAGAGAACCTCGCAAAGAAGAAGTCAATCATCGAGCGCCTTGCTGCAATCGACCCTAAGGACCTCGAGAACGAGTTGCGTGAGAAGCTCCGTGAGGCACAGGACGAGTGGAACAAGATTGGCCACGTGCCATTCAAGGAGAAGGACAAGCTCTTCAAGGCTTTCCGTGAGCAGATGGACCGTCTCTATGGTGCTGCCAACGAGAATGCAACACGCCGCCGTGTCAACAAGTTCAAGAGCGACATTGCAGAGGGTGACACATCCCGCATCCGTGAGCGTCTCCTCCGTCAGAAGGACATCCTCACCAACGAGCTCAAGACATACGAGAACAACCTCGGCTTCCTCAACCTTGGCAAGAACAGCAAGAGCAATGGTCTCGTCGAGGAGCTCAACCGCAAGATGAACAAGCTCAAGTCTGACCTCGAAGAGGTTAAGGAAAAGCTTGCTGCACTGAAGAATAATTAAAAATTAAAAATTAAAAATTAAAGCCGTTCGGAACAGAACCTGCGGTTAATTGATAATTTATAATTGAAAATTAAAGCCATTCGGCAAGGAATGCAACGAAAAAAAGCCGTTCGGATGTTTGTTCCGAACGGCTTTAATTTTTAATTTTTAATTTTTAATTTTATGCGCATGCACTTGCTCCAAGAGCACCGGCGATGGCACTGAGAATGGCGATTGCGAGCTTGATGATAGTGTCCCACTTTGACTTTGTTTCTGGTTTCATAGTTTTTGAGTTTTAAGTTTGTGAGTTTGTAAGTTTTTGAGTTCTCGCGGAAGAGATTTTCAACACAGAGTGCAGAGAAGAGCCCCCCCGACCCCCGAAGGGGGCGGCCATTCGGGCTAAGTCAATTCTAATTACTAATTGCTAATTAAAGGGTATTTCTCCCATATTAATCCGGATGGCTGCCCCCTTTGGGGGATAGGGGGCTCTCCCTCCCCTCGGGGAGGATGGGAGGGGGCCGTCTTTTAGAAGCTTCCGTTGTCCTCGTTTCCGCCGCTTGGGTTAGGCGTTGTGCCTCCGGTGTTGCCACCTGTCTGCACGACACTCTGGCTACCTCCGATGGTTACGACCACCTGTCCCTCGTCGTTGAGCTTGGCATAACCCTTGGCATAAATCATGCCACGGAGTGTACCGTACTTGCACTGGCGGTCGAAGATGCGCTTCACCTTCTGATAGTCCTCGGAGTTCAGCTCCTTGTTGGTCTTTATCCATGCGGATATGCCTGATGAGATTGTTCCGAACTCTGAGCGGTGACCCACCTGCTTGTCAGTCCAGTTCTCGTTTGGGTGACAGAGCTTCACGCTATAGACCTGATGGGTCTTCTTGTTCTGCTTGGTGTAGATGTTGTCATGACGACATGCACGTCCACTGTGACCTGGCAAGAGCCAGTTTGTTTGTACTTTTCCCATAATGATTCTGTTTTTGAGTTGTGAGTTTTTTAAGTTTTTGAGTTTGTCAGTTCTTGATGAAGAGAGTTTTGAGTTTGTCAGTTCTCGCTGATGTGTGAAGTGCTCCACACTGTTTCCCTGCATTTCTCTACGGATTCTCTACACTTCTGTACGTCTCTGCAAGAGAACAGTTAGAGAATATGAAGGGGATGATATGTTTGAGTGGCCTCTCACTTAGTTATACGATAAATTGCAAAAAATGTATTTACCAAATGTTTACTATTTCGGCTTTACTTTATGATTATCACTAAGGTACAAGCATAGTTTTTTTTAAAAAATTCAAGTTTAGCTTGTAGTTAAATTGTAGTTAAAATGGAGTTATATAGGAAGTTAAAAAGACGTTTGATTGTTCGCGGATTATCTTGTAAAACCACTTTGCGATGGACATTCGTCTTTTTTACTCCACT
>CAMOVB010000082.1:0-12059 GCA_946626925.1 uncultured Prevotellaceae bacterium | reverse complement strand
CATTACAATAATATATCACAAGGAAATATTAGTTTTTTTTATCGAAATATATCATTTACTGATAAATATCAAGAAAAAGGCACAAAAAAAGTGAAGAGTGATAGGTACACTCTCCACTTTGACATTACTGTCAATTAACTAAGTTATCCTAAAAGAATCTTTTAACAAAAATTGAACTACATTATTTTTAACTGATATATTTATATCTCAAATTTATTATTCAATTCAGAATTAAAAATTCAAAATTCAAAATTTGCTGGCGCATGGAGCTAGAATTTGTTTTTGTTAAATTTTATCTCATAACTCTTAGCTCTTCATTTCCAAATCTTAAATCTTAACTCTTAATTCATAACTCTTAATTCCTACTTCACGCTCCACTCAAACAAGCCACAGGAGAATTCCTTTAGTTGCTGAATTTCAAGTTTGACGGCTGTTGTCTTTACTGGGTCAAAGTTTACAGTATTTGCAGCACCCTTTACTATGCCATATTCAGATGGATTCTTTACAGCTTCCCACTCGCCTGAGTCGTTGCGATAGTATAGTTTCCATGATGCAGGAACGCGACAGCCTCCCCAAGGTGCATCATCAAACCAATAGACAGTAGATGTGCTTATCGTTTCGGCTTGTTTGAAGTCGTACTGAAGCCACTCTGTAGTGTTCTTAGCTGGCCACCAATGAGTGTAAGGAACGCTACGGTCATTCTCGTCACTTGGCACAAGGCGGTCATTTATTGCAGAGAGTGCTGGAAGATTCTTCTTTGAAGCACTTACCTTACTCTCTGATGCAATGGATGCTGGAAGAGCAGGAGTAGTGGCACTCAAATCCTGTGGAATCCATACTGTCATCTTACCATTTCCACGATGTGCCCAGGCATAGTATGGGATAAGTACCAATCTCTCGTCCTTCGTCTCAAGCTTGCCTGCCTTGTTGAAGTTGAGCGTCTGAGCATCCGTTGTGAGAGTGACAACCTTAGTATTCTGAATATCCTTTGAGCCAAGAGTAAACTTAGGCTCTTGATTGATAAGTGCACTCAGCACATCACAAGTGTTGTCTGCCCACTCAGCACAATATACTATTGGTCCTCGTTCGATGCTTACACGTCCCTTGTCTGCCGCTACCTTACCATTGGCACGAACTGTACGTGCTTCCATGTCAAAGTGTATGTTAATCTTGTCACCTGCATTCCACTTGCGGTCGATGACAAAGTAGCCATTTTCCATCTTACCTTCCACAGCCTTGCCATTCACCATAACTGAATAGCCAAGACGCTTTGTGTCAGAGTATGTATAAAGGTTAGAAGGAACGACTTCGCCCTTCACCCATCCTGGAATACGGATGTTGATGGCATAGTTGCCATTACCCTTCTTGATGTTCATCGTTATGTCTCCGTCCCAAGGGTAGTTTGTCACCTGTTCGAGAGTCACCTTCTTGCCACCCACCTTCACGTTGGTCGTATTACCATTGAAGAGATTCACATAAAGGCTATTACCCTTAACAGCATATATATACTGAGGAAGTGACGGAATGAATCGTGCAGCATTTGACGGACAGCATGCACATCCGAACCAAGCCTGACGCTGGTGCTGTCCCATTGACTGCAATGGGTTAGGATAGAAGAACTTGCCACCATCTATTGAGATACCGCTTATCACTCCATTATAGAGCGAACGCTCAAGGGCGTCATAATATTTTGATTCTCCATGAAGGAGGAAGAGACGATAGTTGAGATACACCTGAGCTATGGCTGCACATGTCTCGCAATATGCACTCATGTTTGGAAGCTCGTAGTTCGCACCAAAAGCCTCGCCACTTGACGTGGCACCCACACCACCAGTGATGTAGAACTTCTTGCCCACGATGTTCTCCCATATCCTGTCAATAGCCTTGATGTAGCCTTCATCACCCGTAAGGGCAGCTATGTCAGCCATACCGGCATACATATAGCCGGCACGAACGGCATGACCTACAGCCTCATCCTGTTCAAGCACAGGCTTGTGGCTCTGGCTATACTCATTAAGGCTATGATAGTAGCCATCCTTATCGTATATGCCATTCTCCGTATATTTCCAGTCCTTGTTCTTCTTGCCACGCTGGTCAAGGAAGAACTTAGCCTGCTCAAGATACTTCTTGTCATTTGTAGCTATATAAAGCTTCGCAAGACCCATCTCCGCAATCTGGTGACCAGGAACGACACAAGCCTGACCAGGTTTGTCGCCCACCTCCTTACATATACAGTCAGCATATTTTATTGCTATGTTAAGGAGATTCTTCTTTCCTGTTGCGTAGTAATGTGCAACGGCAGCCTCACACAGATGACCGAGGTTGTAGAACTCATGAGAGAGGTCCTCCACACGTTCCCATCTCTTGTTTCCTGACCATTTGTGTGGATGTTCAGGATTCATTGTGCGGAATGTGTTCAGGTAACCATCAGGCTCCTGACCACTTGCTATCACAGCAATAACGCTGTCACAATACTTATCCAAGCTCTTTCCCTTGAATGTAGCATTAGGATAAGTCTGCATCAGATAACTTGCACCCTCAAGCGTCTTGTAAGGGTCTGTGTCATCAAACGTGTATGCGTTCTGGTCAATCTTAAAGACCGCAGAAGGGTCTATGATATGTTTATGCGCACGAGAGAAATTCTCATAGCGATTCGTTTCCTCGCACTTACTGAAAGCAAGAGGAATAGTCACTTCACGACTTGCCTGAAGTCGCTGTCCCCAGAAAGTACCCTGCGTGACCTTTACACTCGTGAAAGGTACCTGAGTAATAGGATAGCCCGACTTGTCCTGTGCATATACAGCAGAGACAACGGACGTGATGATTGCAAAAGATAAAATCTTTTTCATTGGTTAGATTACAGTATTATTTTGTTTGGTCTCGCAAAGATAATGACAATATTTATAACACAAACACGACACAAAGATTTTTATTATCTGAATTGTATAAAAATGTTATCATTCGTCTTTTTATGGACTTTTTTCTTCGGTAATCCTTCGGTAGCCCTTCGTAATAGCCTAATATGCCTTTTGTAAAAAAAATGTACCATATTTCGTTTTTGCCGTTAAATTCTTTGTTATGTCATGATTTATTCTTTACTTTGCCGCGTATTCTTTGTAAGATTTAACACAAAGTAATTATTATCTATAATTATTAACAGAACTAAAGAACGAATGTTATGAAAACTAAAGTCAGTCTCTCATTTGCAATGATGCTTTTGTCAGTTTGTTATGCTGGCAAGGCTTTTGCTGATACAACACGCTTGATATCTTCGTCTAAAATGGAGTGTGCCAGTGCAGCTCTTGCAGAAGTTGAATCAGAAGGTGATATGTCTGTTGATACCATGACGTATTATAAGTTGGTGGAAGAATATATAAAAAAGTCAGAGCTGCTTGATGAGAGTGGCAGGAATGTTTTCAACAAGTATGCCAAAAACATAGTAAAGTATTACAAGAATGGAACTTTGACAAGTGTTGCAACGGAACTGGGAATGCTTCCTTTCTATCTAAAAGATGCTACAAAGAAGCAGACTTCGTACCCAGCAGAATGGACAGGTGCCTTGTTAAATTCTTCATTTGAAGATGGCATGAATGATTGGGAATGCAAGATATATAATGAAAATGAAGAGTTGACTAATCAGTCATTTATTGTCAATAGCATAGATGAGGCTGACTGGGCATTTGCCTCAGGCAATAAGTATGCTTACAAGGTCAATACAACAGACAAGCCTTTGGATATAAGGTTGTATCAGAATATTGATTCCGTTGCCGTTGGTTACTATAAAATCAAGGCAACAGTCTATACAAGTTCAAATACAATGAACATTTTGGGTAATGAAAATGAACACATAAATGTTAGCCCATGCACAAGCCGTGATGAAGCAAAGGAGATTGTTTTAATCACGTCTTCTGTAAATGGGAAGCGCATTACCATTGGCGCAACAGGAACTCTTCTGCCTGGTGAGAAGTTCATGGTTGATAACATTCAGCTTGAATATGTAGGACCTAATTCTCCAGATGAATATCATGAAGTTCCTGATGATGTAAAATGCAACTTAGAACTGAAGGAAAAGCAGAAAACATCTCTTTCTGAGTTTTGGCATGACCATTCTCCAGAGAGTCTCGCCAATTACATAGAAGCTGGCCGCAATGTCTATAATTCATCTCTTTTCTATGAATCTGTAAAGGTATATCTTGATTCACTTGAAAAAGTTATAGAAAGCAATAGCTTGACAGAAGAAGAAAAGGCAGTATGTGTTAACAGGTGGAATGTAATCAATACCGTATGGGACAATGAGACTATGACGAGCAATGCAGATTGTTCTGTATCGTATCAAGTCGAAAAGAATGTCACATCAATGGTTGTTACAGCTAATAGTTCTGTGGAAACTATTGAGGGAGGTAAAAAGTATTATGCCATTATAGATTTGGCACCATCAAAGGGTATGGCACAACCTTTGCAGCTTGAGATATCTTTGAATGGCGAGCCACAAAGCCATGAAACAAGAGCACTCGAGTCATCTGAGACATTTGCAAATAATCTTGGAACATATATTTATTCTAACGACAAGGAAGAGGTTCTTGTATATGAATGCGACGTCACTCAGAATATGACGAATCCATATATTCAGATAACTGCAAAACTTTCTGAACATAAAGACTACCAGCTGCCATTTACATTAAAGGGAATCTCTCTAATTGTAGATGAAACCACAACAGGTATCGATGTTGCAGAAAAAGCGGAATCGTTTATGCAAAAGAATATTTACTCTTTACAGGGTGTAAGAACAAGTTCATTACACAAAGGTGTGAATGTAATAAGAATGAACGATGGAACTGTCCGAAAGGTCGTTTATTGATACTTTGATGTAGGTACATTAACACTACCCAGAAACATAATGCGGATTATGGACTTCAATAATGCGGATTATTGAGGTCCATAATCCGCATTATTTAAAAGTGCGCATTCGTTGTCTAAAACAAAAAGCAATCTTCCAAAAAGGACATGTATTGAATAAAAAAGGCACATAATTCCACAAAAAGAGGGATAAAGTGTTGGAGTTAATTAACTTTTTTATACATTTGCATCTGAAAACAAAACATACCATTAACAATTTTAATAATCCAAATTAATCCAATCTTTTTATTACAAATAAATCTAAAAAACAAACAAGATGAGTAAAAAGCATTTTTCACAGTTGTGGAAAGAGCGTGCACTTACCGTTGCAGTTCTTTTCGTGCTGAGTACTATCACTATGTTTGCCCAAAAGGTAACAGGTGTGGTTAGGGACGCTTCTGGCGAACCGCTCGTTGGTGTTAATGTCGTAGAGAAGGGTGCAACTTCCAACGGCGCAGTTACAAACATCAATGGTGAATACCAGATAAACGTGGCTACTGGCAAGACTCTCGTGTTCTCATACATCGGTTTTGAGAGCAAGGAGGCTACAGTAAAAGGCAACAAACTTAACGTCTATCTCAAGGAAGACTCCAAGCTTATCAGCGACGTAGTAGTCGTTGGTTATGGTTCTATGCAACGCAAGGACGTAACATCTTCCATTACTACGGTCAAGGCAGACGACCTCAACAAGGGTGTGTTCACTGACCCTGCACAGATGCTTCAGGGCAAGGTACCTGGACTTATCGTCACTTCAACAGGTGACCCTAACGGTGGTTCTACAATCACTCTTCGTGGAGCTTCAACTCTTCGCGCAGATGCTATGTCTCCTTACTATGTAATTGACGGTATTCCTGGCGTTGACATCTCAATGGTTGCACCTGACGATATTGAGAGCATCGATGTTCTTCGTGATGCTTCTGCTGCAGCTATCTATGGTAACAAGGCTGCTAATGGCGTAATCATCATTACAACAAAGAAGGGTAAGGATGGCAAGACTAATGTGACTTACAATGGATATGTAGCATTTGACAATATTCTCAAGACTCTTGACATGGCAACAGCTGATGACCTTAGAGCTTATGGAGAAAAGAATGGCATATCTTTTGCAGATGATAGAGGTGCTGCCTATGGTAGCACAGATTGGCAGGACGAGGTTCTTCGTACCGGAATCACTCACAATCACAACCTTTCTATAAATGGAGGTGCCAAGAAGACTAAGTACATGGCAAGTGTAAACTTCCAGAATCGTGAAGGTGTAATCAAGAAGTCTGGCATGAATCGTGTTAATGCTCGTTCTCTGATTACAACATCAGTACTTAAGGATCACCTCGATATCTCTGTAGGTGCTAATGCTATGTTTGGAAAGCATACTGGTGTGGCAATGAATAACGAGGGTGGTTCTGTTCTTGATGCCATGAACTATTTCTCTCCATTCGTTTCTCCAACTGATGAGAATGGTAATTGGTCAGTTTCTAAGGCTTCTGGTTCAAAGAACTACAATCCTTTGTCTCTTTTGAACGAAGACACTTCTGAGTTCAGTTGGCGTCGTATTCAATTCATCACAAAGGCAACACTTCATATTATTGATGGTTTGACTTGGAGTGCAAACTATTCATACAATAACAGACAGCACATCGGTAGCGAATATCATACTCGTAATTCTCAGCTTGAGTTGCCTGTTGTGATGTCCACACGAAACGGTCAGGCTACTCGCAACACAAGTACTGGAAGTGACAATACTTTTGAGACTTACGGAAACTTTGACAAGACATTCAACGATGTTCATAAGTTTGGTCTCATGCTTGGTTATTCATGGGAGGAGCGTACATCAAACGATGGATTTGGAGTTACAGTATATAACTTCCCTAACGATAAACTCAAGTGGAACAACCTTACATACGCAAACTGTATTGACGGTATGAATGGTGTGACAAGTGGAAACATCAGCACTACTAAGATGATTTCTTTCTATGGTCGTGTAAACTATTCTTACAACAGCCGTTACATGCTTCAGGCAACAGTTCGTCGTGATGGTGCTTCTGTGTTTGGTTCAAACAATAGATGGGGTACATTCCCTTCTGTATCTGGAGCATGGAATATCACAGAGGAGAACTTCATGAAGAACCAGAATGTCCTCACAAACCTCAAGCTTCGTGTTGGATATGGTGTAAGCGGTAACTCTGAGGGCTTCAACTATGATGCTGCCCTTTCAACTTACGGTGTGGTTAACCACACAGGTTCAAACGAAAAGTATGCTGACTTTGATGCCACTAAGAACCCTAACAAGGACCTTAAGTGGGAAACTACAGGAATGTTCAATGTAGGTATTGATTTCGCATTCCTCGGTGGCCGCATCAATGGTACTATTGAATGGTACAACAAAAAGACAAAGGACCTTTTGTGGAACTATCCTGTATCTCCACTCCAGTATCCTTATGGCTACATTTGGGCAAATGTGGGAGATATGACTAACCGTGGTATCGAGTTCTCTATCAATGCTGACATCATTCAGTCTAAGGGATTCCGTTGGAATACTGGATTCAACATCTCTCATAACTCAAACCGTGTTGATAGAGTATCAAACGACAAGTACTTTACAGACGAGTTCAACCAGGGTGACCCAATGGTAGCAGGAATGTCAGCTAATGGTTACACTCAGCGTATTATCGAAGGCGAGGCTCTCGGTACTTTCTATACTTATGAGTATGCAGGTCTTAATGAGGATGGAAAGTCTTGTTTCTATGTTCATGATGCAGAGACAGGAGAACGAACTGGTGAGACAACAATAGAACCACAGACAAAGGATCGTACTGTGACTGGTTGTGCTCAGCCAAAGATTACAATCGGATGGAACAATACATTTACATACAAGAACTGGAATGCTACAATGTTCTTCACAGGCGTATTTGGCAATAAGGTATATAACGGTATGCGTGCTAACTATGCTAACGGCGCTCAGTTGAACAATGGTAAGAATGTTCTTAAGGAATACCTTGAGACACCTGCTACTGATAACATTTCAAACTATCCATCTGATAGGTTTATTGAGAACGGTAGCTATCTCCGTCTTTCAACTATTACTCTTGGTTATACATTCAACAACTTTAATGGTTGGTTAAATAGCCTTCAGCTCTATGCAACTTGTAACAATGTATTTACAATTACAAGCTATAAGGGACTTGACCCAGAAGTTAGACTTGGTGGCATCGACCCAGGTATTGACTATCGTTGGAGTGTATATCCTCATACTCGCTCTATTTTGTTAGGAGCAAAAATTAATTTCTAATCTCCGCACATTATGAAAAATAAGATAAAAATATTTATGGCTTCAAGTATGGCTTTGTTGGCTACAGGCTGTACTGACCTTGATGTGAATACAGAGTCTATGTATCAACAGCATCCTAATCCTTCTCTCAATTCACTTTATATTACCATGAGAGATTGCTATGGTCGTAGATACATGGAGGCAAACGCTTTCTCAAGCGATGAATTTTCTGCTGTTTCTTTTGGAAACAACTGGTACGATTCAGGTGTGTATGCTCGTGCTTCATTACATAATTACATGCCAGATGATGCTACTATAGACTGGTATGGTACCGTTTCTTCAGGAATCGTGAAGGCTAATGAGATTATTGCCAATCCTGATTTTGCAGAGATGCATCCTTATGCAAGGGTAATGCGTGCGTTCTTCACATTCATACTTATGGAACATTGGGGAGATACTCCAATTCTTGACCCAGTGGCTAATACAGGTAACTATATTGAACGTAAGCCTCGTGCTGAAGTTGCTAAATACATAGAAAGCGAGTTGTTGGATGTTATCCCACAACTTACAGAAGAAGTAAGTGAAAATACTTACGGTACAGCTACTAAATGGATGGCAGAGGCTCTTCTTGCCAAGGTTTACATTAACTGGGCTGTATATACTTCAAAGAATGTAGAGGACTATGATGCTGCAACTGCCAAGAATGAAAAACTTGATGCATGTATCGCTATATGCGATTCTATAATCAAGTCAGGCAAGTTCAATCTTGGTTCTATGCCATACATGAAGAAATTCTCTTATGACAATGGTCCACATGTTGAAGACTTTATCTATGCAATTCCTTATGACAATATTCTTGCTCAAGGAATGCAGTATGGTCGTTCACATGTCTATAAGGATATAAAGAAACTTAATCCAAACTACTATGGAATTACCGTTTCAAATTCAGGTGGAGGCTACGCTGTAGTTACACCAGAATGTGTTAATCGTTTCTGCCTTGAGGGTGACGAGCGTAATTACAGCATCGTAGGAGGTACTGTTTACAATTATGATCCAGAGACACTCACTCCTACAACTGAAGTATGTTTGGATAGTAAGGGAAATCCACTTGTTTTCACTAAGGAAATCAAACTTGTTCAAGACAATGACCAAACTCTTAATGTTGGTGATGACATAGAAGGCTATCGTCAGGGTTATCACTCTGTTAAGTGGTTCATTCAGGCAAGCGACTATAATAACGGACGAAATCAGTCAAATGACCTCCCAATCTTCCGTTATGCTGACATTCTCCTCATGAAGGCTGAGGCTCTTGTTCGTTCAGGAAAGGCAAGCGAGGCAAAACCTCTATTCAACGAGATTCGTGCATACGCAAAGGCTCCACTCCTTGAAACAGACCCAACTCTTGATGACTTGTATGACGAGCGTGGTCGTGAGTTCTTCGATGAGAACTGGCGTCGTAACGATATGATTCGTTTCGGTCACTTCGAGGATGAATTCTTCCCACACATGAAGAGCTTCAGTTCTGCACGATTTGACAAGACTTGTCGTATCTTCCCTATTTCAACATCAATGTTGAATATTCACAAGAACGACTGGAAACAGAACAATGGTTACTAATCTATAAAAAACTCACAGCCACTCGTTGGCTGTGAGTTTTTATAATAATGAGTAATTAGTAATGATAAATGAGTAATAGCCTTTCAACATAAGACAATGACGGCACCATGTATTACTCATTACTAATTGCTCATTAGTCATTACTTATTACTCATTACAAAATTGCATCATCATGAAACATCTTCTTTTCACACTAATGTTCCTATGCGTATCTACCTCTTATGCACAGAGGGAACGATGGGTGTATGACTTCGTAGTTCCCGATAGTGGTAGTTTCACTGATGCCATTCACAGAGCTAACGCAAGGGAGGATATGCAGAGACGTTTCCGCATATTCATCAAGTCGGACTATTATATAGTAAAGGGAGATGGCGATACGATAACAACGGTGGAGAATGGTGATACTGTACGTTTCCCAAGTCCTATGACTATACTCCATGCTCCCAACACGTCTATCATAGGCGAGAACTGGAAAGACACAAAGATTGTCAACATTCCTCGACACGAAGGTATCAGCATAACATCAACGCTTTATCTCAACCGTGCTGACAGCACATACATTCAAGACATAGAACTGTGGTGCAACTACAAGAATGATGCCAAGGCTTTTGCCAACCGTTCAGTGGCTCTCAACGAGAAGCGTTGCAGGGGTAATATTCTTAAGAACGTGATGCTGACAAGTACACAGGACACATATTATACGAACAATGAGGGAACGACGTACCTTGAGGGATGCAAGATAAACGGTACAGTAGATTTCATCTGTGGTGGCGGTACGGTGTTTTTCAACGACTGTGAACTCACAATGCTATCACGTGGCAAGGCTGGTAGCAAGGACATCATAACAGCAGCTGCAACAGAAAACAAGTTGAAGTACGGATATGTGTTCAATGAGTGTACCATCAATGGACCAGAAGAGCAGAACAACAAGTACTTCCTTGGACGTCCTTGGAAGAATGCTCCGCAGGTGGTGTGGCTCAATACACACATGAACATTGTACCATGCGAACAAGCATGGCGAGATATGCACGGCACGCTTCCTCGACTGTTTGCCGAATATAATAGCCATACAGCAGATGGCACAACGATAGACACAAGCAACAGAAAGAAGACGTACAAGAACACGAAGAACAAGGAAGTAACAGTCAAGTTCAATGGAACACTAACTGATAAGGAAGCCAACAATTACACAATAGATAAGGTTCTCGGCAACTGGAATCCGCAGGAGAGTTGCCAACTTGTTCTGGCTCCCGAACTTACTATCAAGGGACGCAGGACTCTACAATGGAAGGATGTTCCCGATGCTTACTGCTATGCCATACTCATAGACGGCGATGTGGTTACCTTCACCACCAAGAACGAATATGTTGTTCCTGATGATACCGAAGAAGGTGCATGCTTCTCTATCCGCTGTGCCAACTGGTACGGAGGACTCGGTACAGCATCCAACGAAGTGGTCTATCCGAACCGATAGGCCCCCTCTAACTCCCCCAAGGGAGAAGAAAAGTTTGACCATTACGCATTTGCTTACTGTAAAGCAAAAACGTAATGGTCAAATTCTTAACTCTTTATTTTAGATTCTTAATTTCTCAAATCTTAATTCTTAAATCTTAATTTTTTTCTTTTCCCCTGATTTCCGCCCTGCGTATCTTACCGCTGATGGTCTTAGGCAGTTCAGTTACGAACTCTACGACACGAGGATACTTGTATGGAGCTGTCTCGTGCTTCACGTGATCCTGAAGTTCCTTGATGAGTTGCTTACGCTGTGCATCAGAATCGGCAATCATGTCACGATACTTAGGAGTGAGCACAATGGTAGCCTTGATAATCTGTCCACGTATTGGGTCAGGCACAGCAGTAATGGCACATTCTACAACAGAAGGATGAGTCATGAGAGCAGACTCTACCTCAAAAGGACCGACACGATAGCCAGAAGTCTTGATGACATCGTCCGAACGACTGACATACCATAGGTAACCATCCTCGTCGTAATACACGATGTCGCCAGTATAGTACAATCCATTCTGTATGCGTTTCTCCGTCATCTCCTCATTACGATAGTAACACTTGAAGAGACCTAGAGGCTTTGTCTTGCCAACCTTGATTACAAGTTCGCCATGCACCATTGGTGCTACATGCTTGCCCTCTTCATCCACCACGTCAATATTGAACTGAGCGTTACGTCTTCCCATAGCTCCAGCCTTAGGCTTGACCCAAGGATATGTGCCCACCACAAGTGTGGTCTCTGTCTGTCCGTATGACTCGTATATCTTGATGCCAG
>CAMOVB010000081.1:0-12109 GCA_946626925.1 uncultured Prevotellaceae bacterium | reverse complement strand
ACAGCACTACGACACAAACATCTTCTCCGACACATTCTTCCACAAGGACAGGGGTGGCGCATGGTGGTATGGGCGCAAGTACCTTGAGACTCACAAGGATGCACATGGCACTCACGACGTAAACTGCTACTTTGGCGAGCATCTTATATCACGTTTCCCATCTGCCACCATCGTCCTTGTCGAGAGTCCAAAGAACGCTGTCCTCGGTGCCTGTAAGTGGCCAGAGCACGTATGGGTGGCAACGGGCAACAAGGGGATGCTCACCCGTGACCGCCTCCAGTGTCTCCGTGGTCGCAAGGTGCTTGTCATGCCCGACTGTGATGCCGTGGACGAATGGCGTGAGAAACTCGACACCATGCGCGACATTGCCACCTTCATCATCTCCGACATGGTGGAGGAGTTCCGAAAACTCGGCAACAAGGCAGATGTGGGCGACTGGGTGGTGAGGGAATTAGGAATTAGGAATGAAGAATGAGGAATGAAGAATGAGTAATTGTTACTCCCTCGCTCATTTCCACGTTCAGCGAACCTGCATGTTAATTATTAATTGTTAATTGTTAATTATTAATTGTTCAACAACTATCCTTATTGCTTTTTTCTTAAATATAGACGTAAAAATGCAGTTTTTTTTTTAATTTTGCAAAATAAATAGTTTTATTATGTCTCAACAGCAAACATTAAGTACAGCATACGATATAACCGCAACTTTTGTGGAATCTATCTCCAAAGAAGAACGGAAAAGATATGGACAGTTTTTTACGTCGAAAAAAACTGCGGAGTTTATGGCATCGCTTTTTACCATAGACATGTCTAAGCCAGCAATGAAAATTTTGGACGCAGGAGCGGGAACAGGTTTACTGGCAGCAGCGTTGGTCGAAAGGTTAAGAGGTTATGGGTATAAAGGCGATATTTCAATCGTTTGTTATGAAAACGACCCCAAAGTCATACCTGTGCTTGCTGAAAATATGGAGAATGTTAAAAAGACACAAGGTGCTAAGTATGAAATCCGAATAGAAAACTATCTGACATCTCAAAATTTTATAAAAAAAGATTTATACAAAAGAGATGCCGAAAAATACGACATGATTATAGGCAATCCACCATACCTTAAGATTGCAAAGGATGCACCAGAAGCCATTGCCATGCCCGAAGTATGTCATGGCGCACCGAACTTGTATTTTCTGTTTTGGGCAATGGGCATCAATAACTTGAAAGATAATGAGGAAATGGTATACATCATTCCTCGTTCTTGGACATCGGGAGCTTATTTCGAACGTTTCCGAAGATATCTATTCAGTCATTGTGTCATCACAAACATCCATATCTTCGGTAGTCGCAATAAGGTGTTTGACGGAGAGTCAGTTTTACAGGAAACAATGATTGTCAAGGTTAAAAAGACAAGAGAGAAACCACAATTTGTAAAGATGTCTTCATGTGAAACATCAGACTTCTCAGATATTAGGTACTATGATGTCGATTACAACATCATCGTCTCTCCTAATCAGTTTGTGTTTCTTGTAACGAGTCCAGAGGAATCTGAGATTCTTTCACGTGTCAATAGCCAACCAAATACATTAAGTTCGGACGACTTACCAATGCGTACTGGATTAATCGTTGATTTCCGTACAAGGGAGGTGTTGCGTGATAATGACGAGGATGGTACATACCCTTTATTCTATTCGAATCATATCAAAAATGGGCGAGTGTCATGGCCTATAGGTCGTGAAGCGGAATATATTATGACAGACAAATCAGGTTATTTGCAGGAAAATACCGATTATTTATTTGTAAAGCGTTTTACATCAAAAGAGGAAAAACGTCGTCTGCAATGCGGTATATACCTAAAAGCTGACCACAGCCAGTATAAGTACATAAGCACTCAGAACAAAATTAACTACATAAAATGTGATACGCCAGAAATGGCATATGGTTTGTTTGTATTGCTTAATTCCACATTATATGATAGTTACTATCGAATCCTTAATGGCTCGACGCAAGTTAATTCTACGGAAATAAACATGATGCCTGTTCCACCAAAGGATTCCATTATGGAGATGGGACGTGAGCTAATTGGCATGGAACTAACAGAACAAAATTGCGATAAAATTGTAAACAGATGGATAAGATAGAAAGAATAAGAATACTACTCAAAGAAATAGGTTTGCCACAGTATCAACAATCTAACATCTGTGTGCTGACTATTCTTGGATTGGCTAACATTAAAAAAGAGACTGAATGGAAAAAGGCCACTAACGAATGGCTTAGGATTCATGATATCATTCAATTTGCAAACAACAATTATGATGTTGATTATAAGGAAAATTCACGTGAGACTTTTCGCAAACAGGCACTTCATCATTTCCGTACTGCCGCTATTGTAGAAGATAACGGTAAGGCAACCAATAGCCCAAATTATCGTTATAGATTAACCGCAGAGTTTGTTGATATACTTCGCAAAATTAACATTTCTAAAGAGCCTTTGGAAGAGTTTAAGAAGAATCATCAGAGCTTGATTAGTACATATGCTTCAAAAAAGGAAATGGAAAAACAGCCTGTAAAAATCAATGGTAAGGATTTTACATTTAGTACAGGAAAACATAATCAGCTACAGAAAGCCATCATTGAGGAGTTTGCACCACGTTTTGCTCCAAATGCTGAGTGTCTATACGTTGGTGATACTATCCAAAAAGACCTTGTGAAGCAAGAAGAACGTCTAAAAGAACTTGGATTCACAATTACTTTACATGATAAAATGCCAGATGTGGTTCTTTATCGTGCAGACAAAGATTGGATATACTTTGTTGAAGCTGTAACATCTGTTGGTCCTATGGATTCCAAACGTATTCTTGAAATCAACTCAATGACAAGTAATGTTAAAGCTGGTAAAATATATGTCACGGCATTCCTTGATTTTAAAACATATAAGAAATTCTCAGAATCACTTGCTTGGGAAACAGAGATATGGCTTGCAGATATGCCAGACCACATGATTCATATGAATGGTGACAAATTTTTGGGTCCAAGGACCCCCACATCTTTTTAATATTGGCATAACAACAGCAAAGCTCACGGACAAACAATAATTGTCTGTGGGCTTTGCTGTTCTTTGTCTCCCTGTCATTTATTTCTGTTCGGGATTCATGTTGGAGCCTTTTTGCATAAAAATAATTAAAATTGCAATTTTAGTGTGAATTTATCGTTATAGACCGAAATAATTGTGTAAATTTGCACCCAATAAGCCAAAATGGCTTATAGATTGTAAGTATTTGAAGAATTTAACGTATATAATATGAAACTTAAGATTGCAGTATTGGCCGGTGATGGTATCGGACCAGAGATTATGGAACAGGGTGTTGCTGTGATGGACGCAGTAGCCGCTAAGTTTGGACATGAGGTTTCTTACAAGGAGGCTCTTTGTGGTGCACACGCCATAGACGAGGTGGGAGACCCGTTCCCAGAGGAGACTTTCCAGACTTGTATGGATGCTGACGCTGTGCTCTTCGCAAGCGTTGGTGACCCTAAGTTTGATAACAACCCTAACGCAAAGGTGCGTCCTGAGCAGGGACTGCTCGCCATGCGTAAGAAGCTCGGTCTCTTTGCAAACATCCGTCCTGTGACTACATTCGACTGTCTTGTTCACAAGTCACCACTCAAGGATGAACTCGTTCGTGGTGCTGACTTCATCTGTATCCGTGAGCTTACCGGTGGTATGTACTTCGGTGCAAAGAAGGAGGGAACAGACGAGGCTTACGATACAAATGCCTACACTCGTGCTGAGGTAGAGCGCATCCTCAAGGTAGCTTATCAGTACGCCATGCAGCGTAACAAGCACCTGACTGTGGTTGATAAGGCTAACGTACTTGCTTCAAGCCGTCTGTGGCGTGCCGTAGCACAGGAGATGGCTCCTAAGTACCCAGAGGTCAAGACAGACTTCATGTATGTCGATAACGCTTCAATGCGCATGATTCAGGAACCTAAGTTCTTTGATGTCATGGTGACAGAGAACACATTTGGCGACATCCTTACTGACGAGGGCTCTTGTATCACAGGTTCTATGGGTCTTCTTCCATCAGCATCAACAGGTGAGCACACACCAGTGTTTGAGCCTATCCACGGTTCATGGCCACAGGCTAAGGGACTCAACATTGCCAACCCACTTGCTCAGATTCTTTCTGTTGCCATGCTCTATGAGTACTTCGACCTCAAGGCAGAGGGTGCACTTATCCGTGAGGCTGTCAACGCATCACTTGACCAGAACGTACGCACACCAGAGATTCAGGTAGAGGGTGGTGCTAAGTACGGCACTAAGGAAGTAGGTGCTTGGATTGTGGAGTATATTAAGAAGAAGTAGAAGGACTTGACCAGACCGGACCCCCTCCCCAGCCCTCCCCCTTTCAAGGGGAGGGAAAAGTTACTCCATCGCGGATAGGGCTTCGCGAGGATTTCAAGACTTGGGTGGTAGGTGGTATTACTCATAAATATAAACAGCCGTTAGAACAAAGTGTTCTAACGGCTGTTTTATTTGTTCTACAAGAATTCGTGTGTGGGCATGAATTTTTCCAACCACGAACCTTTAGCTCGACGTGGCCAATGCTGTCCAGATAATTGGCTGGCTAAGATTTTGTTTGTATTTTTTAGTGCAATTAAGCGAGGGAGTATCCATTACTTCCCTACGGTCAGTGAGACAGCTTCGCTTAGTTTAATTTTTTTTAGTACAATTAAGCGAGGGAGTAACCATTCCTAATTCCTCATTGCAAACCATTCTTCATTCTTCATTCAGTGAGAGCTTATCATCTTCTTCTCCACGCTGGTGTATGGGCGGAACTTGCTTGCCTGAATGGCATGCTTGACATAGATGTCGAGGATGGAGTCATACTCTCCGATGCCCTTGGTGAAGACCTTTGCCACCTTTATGCCTACGCTCTCGAGGGCTTTCTTCCAGTTTTCCGCAATATCCTTGTGGACGTGTTCGCCTGCTACGAACATGAATGGTATGAGGTTTACCTTCTTCACTCCGTTTGCCTTTAGGTTCTTGATGAGGTTTGCCTGTGTAGGGAAACCCTCGATGGTGGCAACTGCCCAGTTGTCGTGGTTGGAGTCGCGAAAGACGTAGTCAAGCATAGTGTATTGGGTGTTCTTGTCCTTGGCTGAGCCGTGGCACACAAGTACGTTCACGGTCTTCTTGTCCTTGTATATGGCACATTCTGCCTCGACAGCCTTATAGTAGTCGTCAACGCTTGAGAGGAGTGGGTCGCCTATCCTTATGTCCTTGAAGGCTTTCGCGTTTCTGAACTTGTCAACCTCAAGGCGCAGAAAATCCATCTCTGTGCCATTGATGATATTTGAGGGTTGAATGAGTATATGCGTGAATCCGTCCTGTCGGAGTTCCTCAAGTAGCTGTGAGGGTGTCTGTTTTACGATATCGTGTTCCTGCATCTTCTTGATTACGATGCGTGATGTCCATGCCTCACGGAACTCGTACTGCTTGAATGCCTCCCGTAGGCGCATGTTGAATCGCTCGATGCTCTGTATGCGTGCATTCTCGTTGGTTGTGCCAAAGTGAACTGCCACGACGGCTGCCTTGTCGCTTCCTTTCATGGAGGCAAACATGTCGCTCTCTATGCCCTCGTTCTGGGCATGGATGCTCGTGAAGGTCAGGAGCATCAGGAGTAGTGAGGTTAGATGTTTCATGTTAATAACGGACCCCCTCCCCATACTCCCCGTCCTAAAAGGAAGGGGCAGGGGGAAGGTCTTTTATTTGCTAATTATTTTCTTGTTAACTCCATTTCTGCGCATTATGTACACACCCTTTGAGAGTGGCGCAGAAAGTCTGGTTCCGCTGATAGTGAAGTATTCAGCTGCGATGTCTTCCTCTTGTGCGTCCTTTATGTCGGTAAGGTCGTACACTTTGCCTCCACCCATGAATGAGAAGGAGATAAGTCCGTCCTTCTCCTTTATGTCTGTGACAGGCTTATGGAGGTAGTACGTTCCGTCTGTATTCTTGTTGAAGAGCTTGCCACCATAGTAAATATGCGTGTTGTCCGTGAAATTGGTTGCGTTGTTGCTACCAGGGAACAGTTGCTTTTCGAGTGTGGCTCTTTCCACGTCGTAGCTATTCTTTGAGCGTGTGCCGTAGCCACCGCTTGCGGGAACGACAGCCATGTGCTGATGGTTGTGGCTGAAGTTCACCTCGTTGAATTCCCATGCATCCTCATCGTAGTCAACATGGTATATGAGAAGTCCGCTGATACCTGTGTGGCAATATGTGTATTGATACCAAGGGTCTGTGTCCTGACGGTTCTCCAAGAAGAAATATTCGTTGCGGTTGCCATCGTTGTAGATGATGTATGCAATAGGAGCATCTCCAAGGCATGGCATATTAGTCACGGTACATGGCTCGTTAAGCTCTATCGGTTCAAGCCATCCTGCCACCCATCTCTCGTAGGCAGTATAGCCACATGGTGATTCTCCGCAGGCATAAGGGCCGTTGGATGCACCGTTACACATCAGGTCATATACGTGCATGCCGAAGGCATAGTCGTCGTTGTTAGTACAGTATAGGTCTGGTAATCCGAGGCAATGGCTAAACTCATGACATGCCGTGCCTATGCCGTCCATGAGGCCTGACGTTCTGTCAACAAGCTCGCAGCTCATGGCGTAGGTGTTAATCTTGTAGTCGCCTAAAAATATAGGACCATCTCCGTCGTTACAGTCTTTCCCTTCCTCAAGTGTCCATTCGTGAGGCCAGATATAGTTTGCACCAGCACCGGTGTGCTCGCCCGGACCTGCATAGACAAAGAAGACCTGCTCTACTTCTGAGTCACCATTCCAGTCATAACGCGAAAAGTCTATGTCTTCGCTTGCTGCATTGCAAATCTCCTTTACGAGTTCGCATACGTGCATATCGTTGCCGTCCTTGTCGTTCTGACCGTAGTATGAATAACTCTTTGCAGCTGTGTAAGGACCTATGACATCAAATCCAAGGTTGAACTTACCGTAGCTCTGAGCATAGAAATAGTCGTGGACGGAACCTGTGTTGTCGTTCTCTGAATAGCCCTCTTTGTTGAACATGTCATCATACTCAGCCCTTGTGTGCCCGTTTCTGAATTTCTTGTCTGGAAACTGCACAAGGATGACGAGACCACGCTTATTACCCTCGTAGATGTTTGCAGCCTTGCTTGGTGCTCCTCGACGACCATTACCAGTCATGACTGGCGACTTCCTTACCCTTGCTGCATTACGCTTACGGATGCGTGATGACCAAATGGAACTGATGTCTTCTTTGGCGTTGGCAGAAGCTATGTATTCTTTCTCACTTGCAGAGCGCAAGGCTTCGTCGTGTGCGAGGATGGATGACGCAGATATTGTGCCGTCTGCAACCGTTGCATAGAAATAAGCCTCGTCATTCTCTACTACAGGTACTCCGTCGGTAGTAGAGAGGTAATGAAACGATTCGTCACCAATGAGTATGAGCGTGAGACTTGTACCATCACTCTGCGTGACGGTAAAGGGTACTCGCTTTGACGGTATTGCAAAGCAATACAGACAACTTGTTATGAGCAGGAATGTGAATAGTATCTTTTTCATTCAAACTGAGTCATGTTTGCTGCTTCCCGAATGTCGGAAATCTGGTTTTTTACGATTGTTGGAACCACCGTAGCAATAAGATGCTCTATACGGTCAACATTATATATCTCTGTGCCACGTTCTACGAGACGGAATGTGCCGTCGCCTGGAACATGGAGCTTGACTGCATCGTCACGGTCATCAACAGGCTTGATGCCGTTGCGGATGAGAGCCTTGCAACAAAGCTTGTAGTCAAGACTGTGCTTGTCTCCGTTGACCACGACTTCACGCGATGTCTCATGCTCGATGTTGAATGTGCATAGGTTGCGGTCGTATGTTATTCCGTCACGGTTGAAGTATTTCTCAATCATGCCGAGTGCCGAGAGGTCCTCTGGTGAACCTGTGGTAAGCCCGTTCTCCTTGTCGAGCAACCAGATGTGGTCAGCCACCTGAAGGGCATGTTCAAGGTCATGAGTGGAGAGGAAGATGGTCTTCTTGAGTGACTTGGCAAGGCGATGAAGCAGAAGCATCATCTGTATCTTGCTTGGGTAGTCGAGAAAGGCTGTCGGTTCATCCATGAAGATGATAGGTGTCTCCTGTGCAATAGCCTTTGCAATCATCACCTTCTGACGTTCACCATCAGAGAGTGTCTGCATCTTCCTTTCTTTCAGTTCCACGATGTTCACCCACTCGAAGCTCTTGTCTATTGTCTTCTTGTCCTGCTCACGGAGCTTGCCCCAGAATCCTGTGTAAGGGGCACGTCCCATTGCCACAACATCGTAGGCAGTCATGTTCTTGATGCCGGCATTGTCGGTAAGGACAACGCTTATGAGCCTGGCAAGGTCCTTGCTCTTGAAACTCTTGATGCTGTCGCCGCCAATGGTGATGCTTCCTCCGAGGGCAGGCTGGAATCCTGCAAGTGTGCGGAGGAGTGTTGACTTACCTGCTCCGTTAGGTCCGAGAAGGCATGTGAGCTCGTAAGGGAAAATCTTTGCAGTAAGCTTGTCTGAGATAATCTTGTTTTTCTTATCTACGATATAACCTGTGCAAAGGTCATTTATTTCAATTGATTTCTGTTGTTGCATTTGTTACAAGGTATATATAATAAAGTATTTGGACTATCAATAGAATTGCGCCTTCCCACTTCTTGACCTCAAAGTGTGTTCGGCTGAACAGCCAGAAGAGGCAGGAAGCCAATACGAGAGTCGCAACGTCTATTGTTGTAATGTTTCCTAATGAGAGTGGGGCAATGGTTGCCGAAACACCGAGTACGAAGAATACGTTGAATACGGCACTTCCCACTACGTTGCCGAGAGCCATGGCATTGTCGCCCTTTCTTGCTGCCATTGCCGAAGCAGCCAGTTCAGGAAGCGAAGTACCGATACTGACTATCGTGAGCGCGATGATTGACTGGCTCACTCCGAGTTGGATGGCTATGCTTGATGCGCTGTTGACAAGGAGGTTACCACCTAAGATGAGTGCGGCAAGTCCTCCGACGATGAATACAATGGAGAGCCACAGCTTCATGTTCTTCACCTTGTCGCTGAGTGATGATGTGTTTGTATCTTCGCCGTCGCCCTTAGCCATGGCAAAGGTGTAGCTCAGGAAGATTGCAAACATACAGAGGAGAAGCATTCCCTCTGAGCGGCTTATCTCGTTTGTTGCTCCTGATGCAAACACTCCGTCAAGTGCCGTAATGGCTACTACGAGTGAGGACAGTACGACGAACGGTACATCGTTGCGGATATTGCCCGGACTTGCCGTTATAGGCGCAAGGAAGGATGTGACACCGATGATGGTGAGTATGTTGAAGATGTTGCTTCCCACCACATTTCCTATCGCCATGTCCGTGTTGCCGTGGAAAGATGCGAGGGTACTTACCACAAATTCAGGTGCAGAACTACCTATTGCTATAATGGTCATACCGATTACCATTGTCGGGATGCCAAATCTGTGTGCCACGGCGGCTGCACCATCCGTCATTAAGTCAGCACCCTTTATTATTGCCGCAAGGCTTATTATGAATAATACGATGTCAAGTATCATTGTATGAGTGATTTATAATTCAAAATTAAAAAATCTCCTTGTCGTGCAGGGCAAGGGAAGAACCTATCTCCTGCGATTACTGAATATTACCCAGATAACTACCGGTGCGCCTATGAGCGAGGTAACGGAGTTGACGGGCAACGCACCTTCTGCCCCCGGTATTCGTGCGATGAGGTTGCACGCCAAGGCAAGCAACGCACCCGTGAGGAGTGATGCGGGCATGATGATGCGGTGGTCAGCAGTGCGGAACAGTCCTCTTGCAAGGTGCGGTACGGCAAGTCCGAGGAATGATATAGGACCACAGAAAGCCGTGCATATTGCCACGAGGAATCCTGAAGACAGGATGATGCAAACCTTTGCCTGCGTCACGTTAAGTCCGAGGTTCTGGGCATAGTTCTCTCCAAGCAGAAGCATGTTGAGTGGCTTGACGAGGAACATGGCAGCAGCAAGAAGTACTACCATTATACCCGCAAAGAGTCCTATCTGTGACGAAGACACGCTTGCAAACGAGCCTAAGCCCCAGATGGTGTAGGCGTGTATGTCCTCTGGAGGACTGAAATACTTGAGTATGCTGATGATGGCATTTGCTATGTAGCCAATCATCACGCCTACGATGAGAAGTGTCACGTTTCCCTTTACGGCTCTTGCCACCATGGCTATGACGCCCATCACGGTTATTGCTCCTATGGCAGCAGCAACGGTTATTGCCACGTTACCATAAAGGCCAAGGCTGCTCATTGCCTTACCGCCTATCGCTCCAGAAAGGAGGATGAGAAGTGCCACTCCGAGACTTGCTCCATTGCTCACTCCAAGTACGGAAGGACCTGCGAGTGGGTTTCTGAATACCGTCTGCATCTCAAGACCTGCCACGGAGAGACCAGCACCTGCTATGATGGCTGTCATCGCTTGTGGTATGCGTGTCTTGAATATGATGCTGCTCCATATTTCGCTCATCTCTGCATCCTGTGTCGGTTGCCCAATCACGATGCGGATGGCTTCCTCCACGGGTATCGGTACAGAACCCATGGCAATGTTGATGACAAACATCACGATGATTCCGATGAATGTCATTACCATTACGGCTGTGGAGGATAATATGGAGTGTTCTCTGTTCATCTTGCAAATGTAATTATATTTATTGGATTGTGCTCGTCAAGTGCTACTCTGTTGTCGGAAATAATGCGTAAATTAAACTTTTTTACACTTTCGTAAGCTAAATCACGGCTGTTTGATGACACGGAATTGATGACAAATCGTGTATTCTTGTTTGTATGTGGCAATACTTTGCCTACAATTTCCATGAGTTTGCCTCCATGACCACCTATGAATACGGCATCTGGCGATGGTAGTTCTGAAATGTCCGTACTAAGGAAATCGCCTATGTGGATGTTGATGCCCGGAGCCCCGAACCGTCTCATGTTCTTGTTGATTATCTCCTCACACTCAGGGCGTATCTCGAAACTCTCAATGTGGAGGCTTGGACATAGCAGCTTTGCCTCTATGCTCACGCTTCCTGTGCAGAAACCTATGTCCCAGAATGTGCGTGCATTCATGATGTTGAGTGCAGATAGTGTCACAAGTCGTATTGGCGCTTTTGTTATCATCTTTGCACGTCCGTCGAGCAACTCAAATTCGCTCTCAGGAATACCAAAGTGACGTGGCTTGTCATGTGTCTTGCGAAGGATGATGCAGTTGGGAGAAAGGAAAGAAACACACCCCACAGCCCCCCGACCGAAAGCCCCCCGACCCCCAAAGGGGGCGGCCGTCCGGGGCACATCTTCACATTCTCTTTTAAGCCATTTCTCTGTTTCCGGATGGCTGCCCCCTTCGGGGGTTAGGGGGCTGTTGGTTAGGGGGCCAGTTACCCTTTCCTTTTCCTCATTCCCTAAGCACTCGCCCACGGTCATGTCGTAGTTGTCGTAGCCGTACTCCATCATCCTCTGCCATATTGCTTTGGGTGTCTTGTTCTTGTCAGTAAGGCATCCGATGAGGTTTTCGCCATTGATGAGTGCCTCGTCAAACTTGTCCCATGGACGACCTGTGAGCGAAACGACGTGCATGTCCTGGTAGGGCAGACACATGCGATGTGCCAGCATCTGCAGGGAGTTGAAATATGGGATGACCGTAATGTCACATTCGGGTACTTCCCTCTGTATTGTTGAGGCAAAGCCATAGAAGAGTGGGTCGCCAGATGCGAATATGACGATGTCATCATGCTCCTTGTATTGCTCAAACACGTCAGACAGGGGTACGGTAATGTCAATCCACACGGCATTCTCAGGAAGGAAACCGTGCATTATCTCGTGGTGGCGCTTGCCTCCGCTGAACACTTTCCCTTTCTTTATGATGTCAAGGGTACGTGGCTCAAACCATTGCTCCCTCGCATCACTTATTCCTATGACTGTGCATCGTTTCATCCTTATTGAATTAAGAATTAAAAGTTAATTCAAGTTTAGCTTGTAGTTAAATTGTAGTTAAAATGGAGTTATATAGGAAG
>CAMOVB010000080.1:0-12159 GCA_946626925.1 uncultured Prevotellaceae bacterium | reverse complement strand
ATCTCTTATCATGACAGCGACGGCAATAATCAGGGAACAAACTCATACCGTTCAAACGGCGGTGGCGTAGATATCGTGACTGCATCATCGGGTTATGCCATCGGCTATACTCAGGCAGGCGAATGGCTCGAATATACAGTCAATGTCAAGGAAGCCGGCATCTACTCATACGATGCTTATCTCTCAGCCGACGCAGCAGGAGCAGCAGTCCGTCTTGCAGTGGTCAAGGACGGAGTGCCACAGGATATCAGTGGCGACATCAACTGTCCTAACTACGGATGGGAGTCATACCGCAATGTACACGGACGCACCAACATAGCCCTTGAAGAGGGAACGAACGTAATACGTGTAACATGGATGAAGGGCGCGTGCAATCTTGACCGTTTGACCTTCAGGAAGGTGGAGGTCGATAATGACATGAAGATTTCCCTCAATGTCACTCCTTCTCCAGCAACAGTAAGTACGGCATCAAACATCAGCGTTACGGCATCCTCACCAACAAGCACTATCAGCAACGTGAAGATTTATGTGAATGATGTATTGTTACGTACACTTACAAGCAGTTACGAAACAACTTACACACCTACAGCAAAGGGCACCGTTGTCATTTCAGCCATTGCCACAGATGCAGAAGGCAAGGAGTCAAAGATAGCGTCAAAGAGCGTAGTCGTAAACAACAAGCGTACAGCCTACCGCACAGTCACTCTCCCAGGAACGATAGAGGCAGAGAACTTTGACAATGGTGGTGAAGGTCTCACGTTCCACGACTCCGATGACAAGGACGAGGGTAAGGCAAGCTACCGTACCGACAACGAAGGTGTGGATATCGTCAAGACATCAACAGGCAATGTGCTCGGATATACTGCAAAGGGTGAGTGGTACGAATATACAGTTAATGTAAAGGAGGCTGGTACTTACTCTTATGAAGCTACAGTATCATCTGGTACAACAGGCTCAGGCTTCGCAATTGGTTACATTAAGGATGGAAAATCTACAACACTTGCATCTGTGTCAGTTCCTCAGACAGCCAGCAACAACTGGGACACATACAAAGTCCTAAAGGGTACGTTGAAGAAGCAGCTTGAGGAGGGTGAGTACCGCATCCGCATCACCATCACTGGTGCAAACTGTAACATCGACAAGATAAAGTTCATTTGCACCGTACCTGCAGGTGTGGAAGAAGTAGAGGCAGACGCTCCAGCAGAGGAGAACAACGCTATCTACAACCTCCGTGGTCAGAAGGTTGATTCCAACTACAAGGGCATCATCATCCGCAATGGAAAGAAGGTGCTGAGAAAATAAACCTGCGGTTTATTTTTAGTTGATAATTGATAATTGATAATTGATAAGCCGTTCGGAACGCTTGTTCCGAACGGCTTTTTCATTGAGCACTAAGCCGAATGGCTAATTATCAATTATCAATTGTCAATTATCAATTAACCATAGGTCCTGTCCGAATGGCTAATTATCAATTATAAATTATCAATTATCAACTAACCGTAGGTTTTATTCCATTTCCTGCATCACATATAGATACAATGACTCTGGAGTGAGGTATGGGTCTGCTTCGAGATATGTTATTGCAAGTTCCAAGGGAACTTCAATGCCGTATTGGTTGAATACTTCCTCGACCAAGTATTCGGGGGTGTTTGAAATCATATTCTTATTTTTTTTTTACAGTTTCTTCACGTGGAAGGTGAAGTAGGTGTCTGGGAATGGCTCATCCTTGAGGGTGAAGTGCCACCATTCGGTGCGGAATGGCTTGAAGCCGTGGCGGAGCATTGCGTTACGAAGTATCATGCGATTGTTGAACTGTGCAAGCGTGAGACTGTCGCTCTCGATGTATTCGAGTGTCTCTGGATTGGCACAGAAGTCGGGATGACTCTCAGGACCGAACCAGTCGAATGTGCCTCCCATATCTACTTCTTTCTCTGTGGTCATGTCGAACAGGGTGAGGTCTATGGTTGAACCGCGTGTGTGACCGCTCTTCTCACAGATGTATTCCATAGGGAAGAGTACCTTCTTGTCCAACATAGGATAGAAGTAAGGTTTCATGAGTGTGTCGTTCACGTCTGCTCCCCAGCGCATGAAGTGGTCAACGGCACATTGTGGACGGTAGGCATCGTAAATCTTCAGTCGGTAGCCTTGCTTGATGACATCGTCACTAACAGCTTTCAGGCTGTCGGCGGCAATCTTGGTGAGGAGTGCCGTCGGTTCGTCGTAGCCATCAATGCGTGTACCCACAAAGTTGTACGTGCCGTAGTAGCGTATCTCCAGTATGGCATCTGGCACTACATCCGTGAGATTGACAAATGCACTCGTGTCGTCGGTAGGCGACACCTCCGCTTGATTGTCACAGCTGACAAGGACTGTAAGTCCTGTAAATAGGACTGCAAACAGCCATAAAAATGTTCTTTTCATCATATACATACTATTGCTTCTTAAAATGAGGAATTAGGAATTAGGAATGGATACTTAATGAGGAATTAGAAATGAGGAATGAGGAATTGTTTGATTGTTCGCTGATTTTTCCGAGGAAAATTCCGCGACAGACATTCAATTACTTCCCTGCGGTCAGTGAGACCGCTTCGCTTAGTTCCTAATTCCACATCCTAATTGAATTTTATTCTGTGTACATCGCAGATGTTCTTTCCATTCTCCTTTGAACTGAAGACTAAGTACAAGGCATGCTTGCCCTTCAGTTTCTCAATGCCTTTAAGTGTGGTGACGTTGATGAGTTTACCATAATTTTTGCCATCAATCTCAATAGTGCCTATGTGCTTGCCACCGCGCTTCTTGTATGGGCTGTCAAGCATTATGTCGATTGTTCCTACTGCCTGTGAGTTATCGTGCTCAATCCACAGCTTGACACAGTTCCTGCCATAAGTCTTGTCAAAATTGAAATACTTATAGCCAAACACAGAGCCATTGACGTTATTGACCATCGCACAACGATTGATGTACTTGTCGTAAGGATCTGTCTTACCATCATAATTGATGCGGTAAATCTGTGTGTGTGAACCTGGATAGATCATATTCGGATATTCCTGATGTGCAGGTTCAGGGCCAGTGTAATAGCATGCAATACCTGCTGGATATTCATTGAGTGGGTCAAGTCCCTCGGTCATGAATCCCTCGGACGTGTATTCACCTTCGCTTATCTTGACATATCCGTCAGCACCTTCCTTCACATCCACAGTGATAGGTGCAACCATTGCCTGACGTGAGTACTCGTTTGTTCCTGCCTGACGATGATAGAAAACCCACCATTTGCCGTTTATCTCGCAGATACTTCCGTGGGTGTTACCGTTAGGAGTGGCTGTGGCAATGGTAGTGCCATCTGGTTGTTTCTCACGTCCGCGTCCGTCGATTATAGTGCCACCATACTTGAAAGGACCGAGAGGACTATTACCATAACAGTAGGCAAGTGTATAGTTTGACTCAGGAAGCCCTTCCTCACCATTACGTGTCCAACGGCTGTAGATATACACATATTTATCCTTAATCTTACGCATGGATGATGCCTCAAAGAATCGGAATGTCTCGTCCTGCTCATATCCAGGAATCATGTCTTCTACAATCTTTGTGCCCGGTTTTACAGTTGCCATTGTCTCTGGGTCTAACTCCGCACCATTACAACGCTTGAAGCCCCAGTAGCCATATACACGTCCGTCATCGTCCACAAATACGGCTGGGTCAAATCCGAGAATGCCATTGTTGGCATTAGGATTATCCTTGCTCCAGTTGCACACCTCAAACTTGCCGTCAGGACGTGAAGAACGTGCAACCATACCATTTCGTCCTCCTTGCTGATTGTTAGGGTAGAGGTAGTATGTCTTCTTTCCGTTCTTGTCGGTAACAAGTGTAACATCAGGTGCGTATAAAACATCACCTACACCAAAACGGTTCAACAACTCACCATTAGCATTCTTTGTCGATGTGAATATCACTCCGTCATAGCGCCACTTGGTAAGGTCTTCTACAGGTGCTGACCATACCACTTGGTCGCGTCCGCAGTATTCTGTAACGAGATTGTCGTGCGAACCGTAGATATACACACGTTTCTTGCCCGGATTGTCTGGGTCGTCGAATACGTATGGTTCGCCATCAGGAATAAACTCCCATAGTGGGAGATAAGGATTCTGGGCGTTTACATTGAGTGTGGCAAATGCAAGCGTTGCCGAGATAAAGAGTTTTTTCATAATAAAAGTTGTATTAAAAGCCCCAAAATGGGGGGTATTTGTTTTTCTTCTACCATTTCAAGTATCCATGTTTTTCTTTGTACCACAGTTGCCAACCATTGACGAGGTTCTGCCATAGAACGTAAGCACCTGGTGCAATGGCTGCAAGTGGATTGAGAAAGGTGATGGAAAGCCATAGGCCTACCACGGTGTTCTTCTGGCCGAGTGCCTGACCTGCGCTGACGGAATCGTTCCAGTGACGTCCGATGGCCTTGCCTAAGGCAAATTGGACGAGGCATACGAGGAGAGGCGTGAGGATTAATGACCATAGTACCCATCCAGATACCGTGCTATTGCTTATGTTACGCAACGTGATGCCTGTCAAAATGATGAGGTTGAAACACCAAATATAGAAGGAAATATTGCCATACCTGTTGACTTTTGCCACTAACTTGGGAATGAATCTGCGTGAGAGCATGGCAAGACAGAGTGGGGCAACAAGCACGGAAGCTACATTCCGAAGGAGCAACAACGATGCCATGGCAAATGTGATGTGGGCTTCCTTCTCCACCATTGGGAAAAAGAGAGGTATGATGACCATCGTCACCACGTTGGCTATGATGGTGAAGATAGTAAGAGAACCGATACTGCCTCCGAGTTTTTCTGCCACGACGACAACGGCTGCAGCGGTAGGGCAGATGAAACAGATGAACATACCTTCGAGTACGAGCTTGACTTCAGGGTCAGCTCCGAAAGCGTATATGAGCAGTACCATCATGCCTGCAAGCATGGTTCTGACAATCTGAATGACGAAATGCCATGCCTGTGGCTTAAGTTCAGAGATCTTTATCTTGCAGAATGTGAAATAGAGCAGGAGAAAGAGACCTATTGGCAACCAGTCGGGCAGATATGGACCTACGGCATTGCCAAGGGGTGCGAGGCACTCCACATGGGCAAAGAGCTCGTAACCTACTGCTCCTATCACCATTGCAGTGATAAGGCCATTCTTCTTTAGCTTGTCAATTAACATTTCTATTTGAAAATAAAAGCTTAATAAATCAGTTTACCTTGTACACAATCCTGAATGAACCGTCGTTATAGCTTGTACTGGTAATCTTGAATGTGCCTATCTCGCGTGTGGATGCGACATGATTGCCAATACAGGCACAGATATCGTAGTCACCGATGCGTACGATGCGCAGTGTCTCGCTGGCATCCTCTGGGAGCTTGTCGAGAGTTACGCCTTCAGGAATATTGTCTCGTGTCACATATTCGAATGTGACAGGCAAGTCCTGTGCTATGAGTTCGTTCATCTTGCGTTCAATCTCTGCCACCTGTTCGGCTGTAGGACATTTGGCAAGGTTGTAGTTTATCTTTGACTTCTTACGCTCTATATGTGCGTTTCTTGAACGCTCGCAACCAAACATGCGTATCATTGTCTGGTTGAGGAGATGCTCAGCACTATGTGCCGGTGCATACTCATCCTTGTTATGTTCGTTTAGCTGTATCACTTCTTTTGTTTTATTGGTTGTCATAAGAAAAATAAGAGCTTTTTATTTTCTAATTTTCTTGATTGCTTCGTTGGCAACAAGTGCTGTGACTGTGGTGATGACGAAAGCGATGGCTGCTACGATGAATTTGGCGTAGAGTGGTGCTATCATGAGGTCGTAGGCACAGAATGTGGATAGGAGTATCTTGATGCATCCGATGACATAGTTTTGGAAAGCAAGGATTGGTACTCCTGCTGCCTTTATGTTGGTTATCCACTTGATGGGTGTCCCTGGTGTCAGCACATGTGGGAGAAGATAGTGCTGGAAGCATATTCCCATGGTGTGCCAAATGAAGAATACGGAGGCAAAGTGGATGTTAAAGTAATTGATGTCTATAAACGAAGAAAATACTGTGATACATATGCTTATCAATAAGAGAACCAATAAATGTAACTTCTTACAGATGATGTATGTAATGCTTTGTATGACGAGCAATGCCACGATGAACCATAGTGGCGCTGCAACTAAGTTTGGCTGCCCGGTTACAAGTTCTGTCAGAGGGTCGTACCATTGCGCCTCAAGGTCTTCGATGCTGGCATGATAGCGTCCAAAGAATACCCATAACACGTAGAAGACTAAGTAGCAAATGAGCGATGGTAATACAAGCCTATGAAACTGCCTTGTAACGAAATCCTTTGCTATAAGCCTATCAGAATGGAACAGGCTTCCAGAGATGAAGAAGAACAGCGCAACGCCAATATACCAGATGATGTTGTCTGTGTCTGCCTCGAAACGTGGTGGTGTGTGAAACCACACGATATAGATGATGGAGAACAGCCAAAGCTTGTCCATAAACGGATAATATGCAGCCTTAATCATACGAATACAATATGTTCGTTAGCGTTCAGTTGTTTACTTTTAATCCTTTCAGAATCTGCTTATGCTCATCAGTCACCCTATAGCTCTCACACGCCTTCTGGATTGTCTTGTTGTGCGTCCAAGGGGCGAGTGTCTTGTTCTCAATATACGGCAAGGTAGCATCCCATTGTTTGGCAAGAGCTGTGGCAAAGAACCATGCCACCATCATCTTGACATAGTATTCCTCGCTACGTACAGAGGCAGGTATTTCAAGATATTCTGGATTAAAGTCCTTGTCGAGGAAATAAGTCATAAGCATCTCCAAACCAAAGCGACAAGTGTATGTGTGTTCATATTTACTCCACTCCAGAATCTTAACCATGAGTTCGTCCTTATGCTTGGCAAACACCTTGGGTGACATGATGTCGCACACTGCCCAGTTGTCAATGTAAGGAAGAAATTCATCCGTGAGTCGGATGCACTCATCATAGTCCTTGATGAGCGAGATGAGAAGTCCGTGAAGCATATTCTCATCATAGTACTTATGAGGCAACTGGTGGAGGAATTCCATTGCTTCTGGTTCCTTGATGTACTCCTTGGCAAAACTACGAAGCACAGGAACACGGATGCCTATGATGCCATCTTCTGCAACACCAGGAATCAGCTTGGAGTGAAACGTGGCATAGTCCCTGTCTTGAAGTTCAAATAACCTCTCTTGCAAACGTGTCATATTATTAACGATTACTGTCTTCTCCTAATACCTCACCTGCATGCTTCTCGCTGAACTCACGGTTGATGTCGGCAAGCTCACGCAATCCGAGGATATAATCATCGTAGATGTCAGAAAAGTCCTGACCATCACAATCACCAGCACTATAATTGAGAGCGTCCTGCACTATCTGTTTACGCTCTTCCAATGTCGTATCTTTTATTAGTAAACTTTTCATAATATATGGCCCCCCGTCCCCCGAACTTAGCGAAGCGATCTCACTGACCGCAGGGAAGTAACGGGGCGTCCGTTCGGGTAGGGAAGGAAAAGCCCCCTCACCCCCATAGGGGGCATCCGTTCGGACCGTGGGAATATGTTAATTGTTTATTGTAAATTCTTAACTTTTAATTTTGAATTCTTAATTGCCTTGTCCCGGATGGCTGCCCCCTTCGGGGGTTAGGGGGCTGAACCCTGCCTCTTCAAGAGCCTTGCGTATCTGTGCAATATGTTCGTGGTTGCGTGTCTCTATGCGGATGCTCATCTGACAAGCGGTGATGTCCACATCTTCACGGCTACGGCTGTGCTCAACGCTGATGACGTTGCCGCCAAGGTCGGCAATAATCTTGACTATGCCCAACATCTGACCCGGTTTGTCGTCAAGCTCAAACACGAAACGACATGAACGACCACCCATAGAAAGACCTCGTGTGATGACACGGCTGAGGATGTTAACGTCAATATTACCACCACTCACGAGGCATACAACCTTTTTGCCCTTGAGGTCAATTTTGTTGAACATGGCAGCAGCAACACTTACAGCTCCTGCGCCCTCAGAAATCATCTTGTGTTGCTCCATAAGAGCGAGGATGGCTGCAGACACTTCATCGTCGGTTACGGTGACAATACCATCCACATACTTCTTGCAGAGGTCGTAAGTTAGTGAACCCGGTTCTTTCACGGCAATACCATCGGCAATGGTGTGAACACGTGGGAGACGTTCTATCTTTCCATCCTCAATGCTATTCTTCATGCTTGGCGCTCCTGCTGCCTGAACTCCATACACCTGAATGCGTGGGTTAAGCGATTTGAGAGCAAAAGCAACACCGCTGATAAGTCCGCCACCGCCGATAGGGACGAGAACTGCATCCACGTTAGGTAGTTGGTCGAGAATCTCAAGACCTATAGTTCCTTGTCCTGCGATGACATTAGCATCGTCAAATGGGTGTACGAATGTGTAGCCATTCTCGTCACGAAGTTGTACTGCCTTCTGGTAAGCATCGTCATATACTCCCGGTACGAGGCATATTTCAGCACCATAGCGGCGTGTTGCCTCCACCTTTGATATTGGTGCTCCGGCAGGAAGGCAGATAACAGCCTTGATGCCACATTCCTTTGCGCCAAGTGCCACGCCTTGAGCATGATTGCCCGCAGAGCAAGCGATTACTCCATGTGACTTTTCCTCGTCAGAGAGTTGTGAAATCTTATAGTATGCTCCACGCACCTTGAATGAACCTGTTACCTGCAAGTTCTCTGGCTTGAGGTAGATATGGCAGTCTGGGTTGATGCGTGGCGCCTCAATCAAATCCGTGTTACGGATAACCTTTGAAAGCACATAACGTGCTCTGTATATATCGTTTAATGATAAAGACATAATTAATAATTAGGAATGAGGAATTAGGAATGGTATGTTGATAAATAAGCATTCGTCTAAACTCCATAACTTCCAAAGTCTGTAACTTTAAGACTCAACAGCAAACAGTTAACTTTTAACTCTTAATTGTTAACTTCACCGGTAATGTGGTTTAACACATACGTTCTTTATAGTCGTTATATTCGTACTTGCGATAGAGCTCAAAAGTGCCGTCGCTGTGGAGCATACCGATGGATGGGTGACCAATACCGTTGAACATATTTGTCTTAACTGTGGTGTAGTGAATCATATCCTCAAAGATGATTTCGTCGCCTACCTTCAGCTCATGGTCAAATCGCCAGTAACCCATGAAGTCGCCAGAAAGACAGCTGTTGCCACCAAGACGATAGACATGCTCAGAAGTGATAATCTGACGTGGCAAATCCTCGTCGTCAAGTGTCTCAGCACCACGAACAGCAGGGTGGTAAGGCATTTCGAGACAGTCAGGCATGTGACAAGTGAAGCTGACATTGAGGATTGCCGTCTTTATACCAGCGTTCTCGACAATATCAACAACCTTGGAGTATAATGGACCTGTCTGCCATGCAAATGCAGAACCAGGTTCAAGAATGACACGTAGGTTAGGGTAGCGTTGGTGGAAAGAATTGAGAGTATCTATAAGCAACTGTACGTCATAATCCTTTCGCGTCATGAGATGACCGCCACCGAAGTTAATCCATTTGAGTTGTGGAAGGAGGTCGCCAAACTTCTCCTCAATATGTGAAAGGGTACGCTTGAATACATCAGAACCATTCTCACAATGACAATGGATATGGAATCCTTCTATGCCAATCTCCTTGAGTGTCTTACCTGTCGTTGCAAGATACTTGTCGAGGTCGTTGCGGAGAACACCAAAGCGTGAACCCGGAGCACATGGATTGTAGAGTTCTGTCTCTATCTCCGAATACTCAGGATTGACGCGTAAGCCGCATGATACCTTGTCAGCACGATCAATGAAACGCTCAAGCTGTGAAAGGGAGTTGAATGTGAGGTGCGAGCTGCAACGCACAATCTCATCTATCTCCTCATCTGTGTAAGCAGGAGAATATGTGTGTGCAGGGCTGCCAAAGTCCTCATAGGCAAGACGTGCTTCATAGAGCGAACTGGCTGTGGTGTGAGTGATGTACTCACGGAATATAGGGAATGACTTCCAAAGCGCAAAAGCCTTGAAAGCCAGAATTATCTCGACATTTGCTTGTTCTGCAACATTGTGAATAAGTTGGAGATTACGACGAAGTAAATCCTCCTCAATTACATAACAAGGATTAGGAAATTTTTTCATTTGAAAAAATTTAATTGACAATTGACAATTGATAATTATTTAGAATTGACAATTGATAATTGATAATTGAGAATTAAGCTATGCAGGTATTGATGTTTATGCATCAGTTTCCTTATCCGGATGGCTAATTATCAATTATAAATTATCAATTATCAATTAAATGATTTGCTTCAGCAAATCATTTGCAAGGAATATCCTCGATACGCTGCTGATGACGTCCACCTGCAAACTCAGTATTGAAGAACTCGTCAAGACACTGACGGCATACTTCTTCAGAGATGAAACGACCAGGGAACACAATAACATTGGCATTGTTGTGTTCACGGATGAGGTGTGCAATCTCTGGCTGCCAAACAAGTCCTGCACGTATTGACTGGTGCTTGTTGAGTGTCATGGAGATACCTTCGCCTGAACCACACATAGCGATACCAGGATAAACCTCGCCCTTCTCAATGCCCTCTGCAAGAGCATGTCCAAATGTAGCGTAGTTACAAGAATCTTCAGTATATGTACCGTAGTCCTTGTACTCCATACCTTTCTCCTCAAGATACTTCTTTACAAACTGCTTGAGAGGAAAAGCTGCGTGATCTGATGCAATACCGACCATAATTAATTAGGAATTAGGAATGAGGAATTAGGAATTGATACTCATTTAACCAATTAATTCTATTCGCACATCCCATGTTGTTATTAGGAATTAGGAATGAGGAATTAGGAATTGATACTCATTTAACCAATTAAATTTAACCAATTGTTTCAATTCGCTCATTCGCAGATTTTGTTATACTACTTAACATTTTATGGAGTTCTTTACAATCATTCCATATAGAAACAAACAGAGCATCGTCAAGATATTCTGTGTCGTGAAGCAATTCTAACCAATAAAGTGTTTCAGAAGCTTCTTTATAAGCAATATACATTTTTGCAACAAAATCTTTTTTGCTTATAGCACAAACAGCTTCAGCAATATTTGCCCCTATACTTGTGCCACTTCGCAAGACTTGTTTGCAAAGAATATATTCATTTTTTTCTTTATGTAAATATTTGTAAAGCTTGACAATTCTGATAGCAAAACTTTTTGACTTATTAACTATGATATTGTCTGTCTCCATAATAGTAAACATATAGAATTAGGAACTATGTTAGAAATGTTACTTATCATAGCGATAAGGTAACAATTCCTAATTCATAATTCCTAATTCATAATTTATTTAGAAGAGCTTATTTACCTGCTCGTAAACGTTCTCAGCTGTGTAACCAAGCTTCTCGTCGAGAACCTTGTAAGGAGCAGAGAATCCGAATGACTCAAGACCCCAGATAGTACCCTCAGCTTCTGGTACAAGACCGAGAAGGTTTACTGGAAGACCTGCAGTCATACCGAACTTCTTAACACCCTGTGGGAGAACACTCTGCTGGTACTCCTTTGTCTGCTGACGGAAGAGACCCTCAGATGGAACAGATACGATACGTACCTTCTTGCCATCCTTGCGGAGAAGCTCTGCACCTGCAACGAGTGTAGATACCTCTGAACCTGTAGCAACGAGGATAACGTCTGGGTTAGCATCTGAACCTGCTACGATGTAACCACCCTTAGCAGCAAGGCTGTAGTCGTTACCTGCTGGGAGGTTGTTGATGTTCTGACGAGAGAGGATGAGAGCTGTTGGAGTTGACATATTCTCCATAGCAAGCTTCCAAGCCTCAGTTGTCTCCTTAGCATCAGCTGGACGGAGAACGAGAGTAGATGGCTTGCCGTGGTGGTTCTTAAGCTTCTCCATGAGACGAATCTGTGCCTCCTGCTCAACTGGCTCGTGAGTTGGTCCATCCTCACCTACGCGGAATGCGTCGTGAGTCCAGATGAACTTAACAGGAAGCTCCATGAGGGCAGCCATACGTACGGCTGGCTTCATGTAGTCTGAGAATACGAAGAATGTACCACATGCTGGAATAAC
>CAMOVB010000079.1:0-12423 GCA_946626925.1 uncultured Prevotellaceae bacterium | reverse complement strand
ACATACAGTTTCAACCGTACAGGTCGAAAAATTTTTTCTACGCGTACAAAAAAAATCTGCATCACGAAGAAAAAGTTGCGCCTTATTCGAATTTCTGTTATGATGAAATAGACGAGTTTCGTTTTGTCCTATTCTGGACATTTGAAATTTAACATAAGCAAAGCGGTTGAAAAGGCGAAGAACCTTTTCAACCGCTTTGTTTATTTGAAGAACGTGAAGTTTACGCTTCCGTAGTTACGGTGGTCAACGAAACGTGGATGTTCGTGGAAGTCGTAGTCCTTACCATGTTCAAGGATAAAGAGTCCATCTTCTGCCAAGAGAGGTAGGGCGGCGTCGGGAATATCCTTGAGGTTTGGAAGTGCGTAAGGAGGGTCGGCAAAGATAATGTCGTATTTCTCCTTGCAAGTAGAGCAGTACTTGAATACATCGCCCTTGATAGGTAGCCACTCGTCTGCTTCCAGTTCCTTGGCTACACGGTGGAGAAACTGCCAATGCTTGAAATCCTTTTCCACGCTCACAACCTTACGGCATCCACGACTTGCAAACTCAAGACCTATGCTTCCTGTTCCTCCGAAGAGGTCGAGTGCTGTCGGTTTGTCGTCGAAGTCGATATAGACATTCTCAAGGATATTGAACAGTCCTTCCTTTGCAAAGTCTGTAGTAGGACGTGCCTTAAAGTTTGTCGGTGTTGGGAAACTCCTGCCCTTATATTTTCCTCTGATGATTCTCATGAGTGGAATCTTAAGTTTTATGTTCTTAAGTTTTTGAGTTTTTTTTGTTCCTGCGTTTTGGGTGGCTAAAATCCGCAAACGAGTAGTGTCTGGAGGTCGTAAGGGATGTTTGCGTCGCCCTCCGTTATCTCGTTACGAAAATCTTCTCTTCTGTCTATGAGTGATACATTACCGATGAAGTTCTGTATCTTGTCCACCAGTTCCTTGCGTTTTGCCATCGTGTCTCCCACAATGTAAAGGGCATCTTCCGTCTGGTCGAAGCCTAACTGCTGCCAGATGTTGAGTATGTAGTACTGGATATCCGTTATTGCCTTCACGAGGAAAGTGTTTACGAAGAGCATCTTGCCATTGTCGAATGCGTAGAGTGTCATCTCTTTCTCATGGAGATAACAGTACATCTTCTTGTTTGCCCCAATCATACTCTTCTCACCGAAGAATTCGATGAGTGTGCTTGCCGAAGCATAGAATCGTGCACGGGGAAAATCGTCGTGAATGAGTTGATACACATTTTTGTCTAGTCCGAAGACGATGGATATGCCAGAGCGACGCAGCACGTTGTAACTGATGTGGAGGGGCTTGTCTTTTGGAAATGCCGCCTCATAGTATCGTTGTGCATCGTTGAGCTTGAAGAATGCCACAGGCACCGTTGTGAAGTGTGGAGTGGTGATAAGTACATTGACACGCTGATACTCCTCTTTCAGCATTGGGTCGTTGAGGAGTGCGTTCCTCAAGTTTGCTGCAAGAGATATGGTTGGCTGTATGTCATAGACCTTGTATTCGAAAGGTCTCTCAGCCAGTGGGGTATATGAACAAAAAGAAAGTCCATTCGTGCAGACACGAATGGACAAACTTTTATTATTTGGATTGTTTTCCGTCATGTGGAATGCTTATTATTCGTCCCAGTTACCTGCAAGTTTGTTGCTTGTATCGCTGAGGTCACCAATGCGAAGTCCGTACCACTCGCCCTCAAAATCATCTTGATTGTCAAGCATAAGCTCGCCCTTGTTTTTGTTGAGCTTCTTGAGGTCTGCCTTGAGGTTCTTGATACGCTTCTCAGAGAAACCGTACATATAGTAGTCGAGACGAGCGCGAACCTCAAGGAGGAGGTCAAATTCGTTTGTCCTGACGTTGAACTGTGACTTCTTGCGTAACTCGAACTCGCCAACCTTAACATCTACAGCATCCTTTGCGTCGAAGTTAGAAACCTTTCTTTCTGTTGTTCCGTCTGCTACACGACCTACTGGGATGTACTTGAGAGAATCTGGGTTTGCAATACCGAGCATTTCAGCAGCTGTCGTCCAAATTGTATCACGACGGATGAGGCCTTGACGTGCTGCTTCCCTCTCTGTCATACCTGCTTCGAGTTGGTCGTCTGAAAGTTCACCTTCCTTGATGATTTTGGCAACAGCCTTACCGTTCTTAACGAAGTCGATGAGTGAGTCGAGTGTACCAACATACTCTCCGTATGTCTTCTTGTAAAGTTCCTCTGCATCCTTAATTTGAAGGAGTCGAGCCTTTACTGCTTTTTCACGAAGTGCTCTCTCTTCATCGAATGAAATGTCAGAATAAATACTCCAAAAACATGCCCAAGCAAGACCTACAGTAAGCAAGGCCAAGATGGAATTTACAATAATTTTGTTCATGATATATTATATTTTTAATTTTATTTCACTAATTTTGTGCGACAAAAATAAGCAATAAAAATGAAATTGGAATAAACAGAATAAGATTTTTTTCAAAAAAAGATGATAAATGATTATTTCGAGGAACAAATGCTACACAATTTCGGATTTACGCCTACAATTCAACAGGCGGAAGTCGTCAAGTTGTTGGCTGATTTTATCCTCTCACCAACAACGGACAGTGTCTTTGTGCTAAGGGGATTTGCAGGAACTGGAAAGACGAGTCTTGTGAGTGCATTGGTTAAGACTGTGGAGAAAATTCGACCTGACAGCACCGTGCTCATTGCACCTACAGGACGTGCCGCAAAGGTCTTTTCTCATTATTCCAATCGTCAGGCTTACACCATCCATAAGAGGATATACAGACAAAAAAGTATAGATAAGGATTCGCTCTTTGAACTTAACTTTAACATGAAGTCAAACTTGCTATTCATCTGTGATGAGGCATCGATGATAAGCAATGACAGTTACCTTTCAAGTTCAGTCTATGGTTCGGGTAGGTTGCTGGATGATATGGTTCATTTCATATATGGTGGAAAAGGTTGTCGTCTTATCCTTTTGGGTGATACGGCACAATTACCACCGGTAGGGGATGGAGAGAGTCCTGCCTTGCAAGAGGATGTGCTTCGTTGCTATGGCTTAGATGTCGTGTCATATACTCTGACTCAGGTGGTGAGACAGGCTGACAATTCTGGAATACTCTGGAATGCAACCCATCTTCGTCAACTGATAAATGATGATGATATCTTTGATTTGCCAAAGATACGCTTTGCTGGTTTTCCTGATGTCCGTAATATTCTTGGAAATGAACTTATAGATGCTCTGGAGCAATGTTATCGTGCCGAAGGAGAAGACGATACAATTGTCATCACACGTAGTAACAAACGGGCTGTTGTATATAATAATGGTATTCGCAACCAAATACTGTGGCGCGATTCGGAGTTAGCAAGTGGAGATATGCTTATGGTTGCCAAGAACAACTATTTCTGGACAGACAAGTTCAATGGCGAGATGATAGAGGAGGCGAAGAAGGACGGCAAAGACATAAAGGATGCTCCACAGACTCCTTTCGACTTCATCGCAAATGGCGACACAGTATTGGTAAAAAGAGTGAGGAACGAACGTGAGTTTTATGGTTTTCGTTTTGCAGATTGTGAACTCCAGTTTCCTGACTATGATGACTACGAAATGGAGGTCACGGTATTGCTCGACACACTTCAGGCAGAAGCTCCGTCGCTGACTCAGGAACAGCAGGACCAACTCTTCAATGGCGTATATGAAGATTATTTCGACCTGAAGACAAAGCCGGAGAAGTTGAGGGCAATGAAGAAGGATCCTTACTTCAACGCCCTTCAGATTAAATATGCTTATGCAATAACGTGTCATAAGGCCCAGGGTGGGCAGTGGTCGAACGTATTCATAGACCAGGGGTACATGACGGAGGATATGCTTGGACCTGATTACTTCCGCTGGCTCTACACCGCCATCACACGTGCAACGAAGACTGTGTATTTCGTGAATTGGAAGGAGGAGCAGACGCTAAGTTAATGAGGAGGACCCACCCTAACCCTCCCTACAGGGAGGGAACAGAGTTACCATATTCCTCCCTTTAAGGAATTATGAATTAGGAATGGGTTGTGAGTTATGAGTTCTGAATTATGAGTTGGCGGCAAACGCCAATTATGAATTATTAATTATGAATTATGAATTGTTTTAAGGCTTGGTTTTTGGCTTCACGTCCAAAGACATTGACGGGAGCTGCAGCTCCTGTACTTGTTGGCGGAGCAATGGCGTGGATAGACTGTTTCTCACGCATAAGAATTGATAGGTTTAATAATATGCTACATCCTGCATCCGCAAAGGTGAACGTGGGCTTCTGGATGCCGTTTGTCCTTTGCCTCTTGTTTGCATTTCTTATGCAGATAGATGCAAACCTTGTGAATGACTATTTCGACTTCAAGAAAGGTACTGACCGCGAGGACCGTCTTGGTCCTGAGCGTGCATGTGCACAAGGATGGATTACTCCAGGAGCCATGAGGATTGGCATAGGCATCGTGACGATTCTTGCCTGTATCGTAGGATGCCTCATCATGCTTTGGCACCTTCAATATGAGCTACTGTTGGTGGGTATTACGTGTGTCATTGGCTGCTTTATCTACACCACCAAGTTCTCATATCTCGGACTTGGAGACATACTTGTGCTGGTATTCTTCGGCATTGTACCAGTAGGATTCACATATTACGTCATAAGCGAGGGACAATGGTCGTGGGCTCTCACGCTTGCAGGGCTTGGTATGGGACTTGCTACGGACAACCTACTCATCGTGAACAACTATCGTGACAGATATCAAGATGCTATAAGTGGCAAGAAGACCATCATAGTACGCTGGGGCGAAGAGTTCGGGCGTCGAATATATCTGTGGCTCGGTATCATCGCCACAGTACTTGCCATGACTGTGCTCTTCATGGTTGATAAGCCATACCTATTCATGCTTATCTACCTTGTGCTCCACATCGCCACATGGTTCAAGATGTGTCGTCTTGAGGGTAAGGCCCTCAATGGAATACTTGGTAAGACAGCACGCAACATATTCCTGTACGGCCTGCTATTGGCTGGCGCAATGGTTGTTGTGACCTTCTAACCCACGTGGGCAGCCTTTCGTAGAATAATACAGATGCAATAAGAATGCTCAATGACTTTGCAATGTGTAAAATCATTGAGCATACTTTTTATTCCTTCTCCAATAGAGCAACGGCGTAAGCAGATATACCCTCCTCGCGACCCGTGAAGCCAAGCTTCTCGGTTGTGGTAGCCTTGATGCTGATATCATCTTCGTCTATTCCCATACATTTGGCAAGGACAGCCTTCATCTCAGGTATGCGTGGATTCATTTTAGGACGCTCTGCACAGATAGTGGAGTCAATATTGCCTATCTCATAGCCACGTTCTCTTACAAGTTCCACCGTACGACGAAGGAGAATCTTTGAGTCGATATTTTCGAACTCATTTCCTTTCTTTGGTGGGAAATGATAACCTATGTCACGCATATTGGCAGCACCAAGTATAGCATCGCATATTGCGTGAATAAGTACGTCTGCATCACTATGACCAAGCAATCCCATAGTATGCTCCAGTTTAATACCGCCAATCCAGAGGTCACGTCCCTCTACAAGTTTATGGACATCATAGCCCATTCCTACTCGAATCTTCATAAGCCCCCCGACCCCCGAAGGGGGCGGCCCTCCGGATTCTGTCGTTTATTTATTGTCAATTATAAACTATCAATTGTCAATTATCAATTATAAATTATCAATTGCCACCCTGACCCGTCAGGCCGCCCCCTTCGGGGGTCGGGGGGCATTACCTCCTTCTCTTACCCAGTATATCCTGTATTCCATCCATATCGAAGGCAAGTGAGAAGCGTACAGTCTGATCAAGTGGGTTGGACTGTGCTGTTGAAATCACATAACCTGCATCAATAGAAAATACGTTCATCTTGAAACCAGCACCAACGGTAAAGTACTTACGGTTACCCTTGTTAGGGTGTTCATAGTGATAACCTGCACGAACGAAGAACTGATTGTTGTATGAGTATTCTGCACCTAAACTCCACTGTACTTCCTCCAACTCCTCTTTGAAACCTCTTGGTGCATCGTTGAAAGATTTGAAGATACCAGAGATAGGAGAAACGTTGTTGTAACCCTCAGAGTCAAGCCATGTTCTATAGTCTGGTTGATATTCACCAGAGGACACGTCACCGTTTAACTCTGGATGCTCCTGTTCGATGTACTGTTTGTATGTCGGCATTGTAGGAATAAGGAGCTTGTTTGCATCCGCTGCAATGGTGAAAGAGTTGTAATCATCCACGGGAACGAGAAGTGCCATACCGAAACGCATGTTGGTTGGGATAAATTCACTTGAGTTGCCTTCGTTGAACGAAATCTTACTACCGATGTTGCTAATGTTGAGACCCCAACTTAATTGGCATTCTCTCTGTCCCATGTTTATGTAACCATTGTGGTAGAGAGCAATGTCCGCTGCAAAAGCAGAACCTGGCTGATACTCGTCATCGTGAAGTCCGAGGTCAGAGTGAATGAAACGGAGACCTACGGCAGCTGAGAATGTCTCGCTCAACATACGTGAGTAGGCAAAATCTACAGCCATCTCGTATGGACGAATTGTCTCTCCAGAGTTTATGTCATTTACCATCACATCACCGAGAGAGAAGTAACGAAGCGAAGCTGAGATTGCATCATAGTCACCGAGACGAGTGTATCCTGTGATATTTGCAAGGTCGATACCATCTACGAGTGAGCGAAGCCAGGGTGTGTAGTTGAGTGACACACCTGCACGGCTGATGCAGAATGGATATTTCGCTGGATTCCAGTATTGGGAGTTAACATCTGGGTCAGTAGCGGCACCGACATCACCAAGACCAGCCGCACGTGCATCAGGTGCGATGGCAAGTGATGTTACGGCATAATTGACAGGGTTCAATTGGTTCCACTTATCCTGTGCGTTGGCTGTCAGGACCATGGCTGAGCATCCAAATGCTAATGTTATTATTCTTGTTTTATTCATCGTTACTATTTATTTTGTTTCCTATAAAAACGAATGCAAATGGAATTTATTGTGAGAAGTCGGATTTTACTATCCGAAGTGGTGCCCGTTCCTTTCCTACGGTAGGTAAGACTGCTTCAGGAAGTTGTGTGTTATGGGGCTAACACCTTTTTTGTCTCATGTTGTATCTCTTCGCCATTAGACATATACTTAATCTTACGTATGTATGTGCCCTTTGGAAGGGTCGCGTTCTCTGAGCTGCTGAGTAATCTGCCCGCAAAGTCGTAGTATTCCACCACCTTGGTGAGACCCTCAAACACTTCAAATGAATAATGCTTCTCACTCATGTTGTTGAACGTGTCGAATGCCCTCACGGTAAGAGTATGTGAACCTGCTTCAAGTTCCGGGAAAGTGAATTCAATCTTGCCTGAGGTATAATCACCTGTAGTCTGGCGATAGTAACTGTTGAGATTGTAGGTTGAAGATTCCTTACCATCAATCACAGCCACAATATCGTGTCCGAGTCCATTACCAGATGCATTGATACCGCTACTATCACTCAAGTGTATGTAGATGGTAGGAGTCTCGTTTACCCTCTGTCCATCTATCGTATGCTCTGAGTTGATGTATGTAGCAATAGCTGGACCAACTGTATCAATCGCAAGTTCCACATCTGTACCTCCGATGATGAAGTCACGGAACGATCCGAACGCCTCTATCGTGTGGCTCTTATTTAGAGCATAGAGATTGATGAGTCCGCTGGCATTACTATAGTTATTGTCAAGCGGTACTGGGAACGTGAATGTAAACACACCATTCTTCACGCTGTCGGCTGCGCTGTAGAGTCTGCGCTTGTAGTCGCTATACGTAAACTCGTAATCCTCAGACCCGTTGTTATTGCGTGTGGTAATCGTCTCACGGTTGTCGAACACAGAAGACTCTACAATACCTTCAAAGTCCTTAAGTTCGTTTCCATTACCATCAACCATATGACCACGTATCGTAACTTTCTCACCTGCGCTAATCTGACAAGTCTCGTCCTTTACACTCTTGCCATTGATAGAGTCGATTACTATACTGTAGTCTGGATTAGGGAGCACAATGGCTGGGTCGCCAAGAAGTACGAACTGACTCTTGTTAAGTGTAACATTATCTGACTTACTTTCGTTTATTATGTCACACTTAGCCTGAGACAATGCCTCGCCAAGAGAATAACGCTTGCCCCCCTCCTTGCTGAGCATATACTTCATCAGCAGTTTGTTAATCTTATCATTCTGATCACCATAGACAGCTCTTGTAGTACCGAAGAAAGCAATAGCACCACCATCCTTGTTAAGTACAGCAGTCTCGCCAAGGGTCTCAGTATTCGTGTCGAAAGGTGTAGTCTCACATGCCGCAGTAATCCATACTGGCAGACGAGTGGTCTTCCACTTCTTGAAGTCATCAACATTCACAGCCATCTCGTGTGAAAGCGTATGTGGTGCACCGTGACCCGTATAGTTCATGATGAGAGCTCCTTCCATAATGGTCTTGTTTATATCACTCTCCACACTTGGGTATCTTGTTCCCGTTGCCGTCTGTTCCCAAGGATAGGCATCCCAATAGATACGACTGAAACGGAAGTCCGGATTAGCAGTCTCAAGCTGCTTTGCCATCTCTTCTGCGTGATTCATGTGTGTGTATGCTCGTTCCTTAACAGTACCATCATCTGCAAGGATGCAGATGGAGTTACGCCAGTTGCCAGCATCTATATTGTTGATATAAGCGATAGTCTTATCAACAACACTCTTTGCCTCATCAGCAGTAGTCACAGGAATACGTCCAAGACCAACCTTAGGAAGATTACAGAGTAACCCATACATTGAGTCGTCAGGACATGACACATATTCCTCAAGGACATAAGACTTAGCGGTACTCTCAGAGTCATCGGACTCGTAGCAGAGCAGATAGTCGTCAGCAGAGTATTTCTTTGTGCCAAGTACCATGAGTCTGTTGTCCCATACGGATGCTCCTAAGAGAAGGACATTACGAAGTTTGCGTCCTTTGCCATCGTTACCTTTTTCGTAAAGCATCTTGATGAATCGTCGGTATGCAGTCACATCAGGAGTACCTGCCGAGAACTCATTGTATATCTTGTCTGCAGAAACGACAGCACACGTCATGCTGTCATGCTGAGTATGATAAGCCGCAAGTCTCTCTGCCTGTGCCGTAAGTTTACCGCTTGCAGGTACAATGATGAGATAATCCACGCTTGTCATGCTATGAAGGTCCTGATTGGCTACCGTACCCACCTTGACAGGTACTGGATATGTTGCATTACGGTCGAAAGCAATATAAGAGTCTTCAACCTGCATGTCTTCAGAAAGAACCTTAAGTATTCCGTTGCTATATGACCCCGTCAACTCGTAGAAGGAATCTGGATAAGTAACGTTCCATACGGTTGTACTCTCATTCGTTCCGCTAATCTCGAAGACGGCTGTACCATCCTCTGCAGGACTGAACTCAATAAAATTCTCTCCCGTCATATCAAGAGAACGCTCATAACTTGCACGTATATAGTCAAGGTGTCCCTTGTCTCCGCTTATCATACTAATTCTAAATGGAAGATTGTCCGAAGTAAGTCCAGACACGTTGAATGATGTGGCTGTCTGTTGTGCTACGGCATTATCGCCAAGCTTGGCAACGGAAAGATTCTTCACACTCTTATTATTGGCATAGATGCCAATGGTAGAGGAACTGGTAAACTTGGCTCCAAACCGGAGTTCGACCTTGACATCCTTAGTAGTATGCTTATTGACTGCAAGGTTGTAAGACTTGACAGTACCTGCAGAATACTCCGTTGCTTCATAGAATCTGCGGCCGAAGTTGCCAAACGAGTATTCGTCCTTCTCATATACGCTATGAGCAAGAGTATTCTTCTGAGTAATCGTTGCCGTTGATGCAGCATCCTTTGTCGTGAAGGTAGCAGGTGCTCCTTCCGTATCTTCAGTAAGGAAATAATAAATATATGAGCTGTAGGGATTGTTGAAATGCGTAAACGCCCCATTTTTCTTTGTCCATTGGGTTGTTCCACATGAATAGAAAAGAAGATTGCCAGACGACGTGTTCCTGTAAAGCGGAATTTCCATGAGGTCATCCCACAAGCCATCAATATCATTATCTGGCAATACAGGAAGATTATAGCCGTAAAGCTTGACCTTTGCAGGGTCTGTGAATCCCATCTTCTTCAGGTCGTTCTTCGACAACTGGTATATTCCGTTGTTGTCCACACGTATCTTCACCCATTTGCCTTTAGCCAGCAATGAGTGGTCTGCATATTGCGTCTGAGCATCGATAGATAATGATGCTAATATGAACAACAAGTGGAATATTGCTTTTCTCATATCTTTTCTCGTTTTAATGTGCTTGCCAAGTATGGCAGACACTTACTTAATCTTCTGGCGAAGCACTTTCTTGTCTCCTATGAAGCCTTCAAGAATGTCATTCTCCTTTATTGGACCTACGCCTACCGGCGTACCTGTGAAGATTAGGTCGCCAGTCTTGAGAGTGAAGAACTTGCTACAATAGGCGATAATCTTGTCAACAGAGAATACCATGTCCTTTGTGAATCCTGTCTGAACAGTCTCACCGTTCTTCTCAAGATGGAACTCAAGGTTCTGTACATCGCCACCAAGTTCATCCAATTTAATGAACTCGCCCACGGCTGCACTTCCGTCAAAGCCCTTGCAGATGTCCCAAGGATGACCTGCCTTGCGAAGCTTCTCCTGAAGGTCACGTGCCGTAAAGTCAATACCTACTGTCACCTCGTTGTAGTAACGATGGGCAAAGCGTTCGCTTATATCCTTACCCACATGAGCAATCTTGACAACAATCTCTGTCTCGTAATCAAATCGCTCAGCAAAGTCAGGCACGAAGAATGGCTTATGGTCACGTAGCAAGGAACTCTCCTGCTTGGAGAATATCACAGGCTCGGTTGGCAGAGGAGTGCTACCGTTAAGTTCTGTATTATGTAAGGCATAATTCATGCCAACGGCTAAAATCTTCATTTCTTTTGAATTTTGAGTTATGAATTATGAATTGTGAGTTATGAGTCAGATTGGACTCATAACCCATAACTCACAGTTCAAGACTCCTAATATAATCCAATTAATTTGAGAATGTCGTTGAGGTTTGCCCAAAGCATAAGGCCGAGGAGCAACCACATGCCGACAATCTGAATCTTTTCAAGGAACTTGTCGCTTGGCTTCTTACCTGTACACATCTCAAAGACGGTAATAATAGCATGACCGCCATCGAGAGCTGGTATTGGGAGAAGATTCATGATTCCAAGTACAGCACTTAGGAATGCAGTTAACTGCCAAAAACCTAACCAATCCCATTCAGAAGAAAACATTTTTCCGATACCAATGAAACCACTAACGTTTTTTGCGCCCTTCTTTGTGAAAAGATATTTCAACTGGTCAACATAGCTCTTCATCACGTTCCATCCGTGCGCTATTCCTGCCGGGAATGACTCGAAGAAACCATAATGCTTGACTGTTACCTTATCTTCATATGGATTTTCTGGAGCAAAGCCTAATTGGAAATTTGCATTAAGAACAGTCTTGATGGTGTCCTTATCATTCATAACGAGCGTAACGCTTCTCTGCTTGAGAGAATCCGCATGAGTTGACTTCTCATCAAGTACATCCTGAAGAAGAAGGAACTGATACATAACATCGTTATGGTCAGATATAGACTTTCCGTTGATAGAAGTAATTCTGTCGCCTTTCTTGAGGCCAATTTTCTCAGCAACACTTCCTGGCAAAACCTCACCAATTCTATTTGGCAAACGCATATCAGCATATTTAGGTTCCTGTTGCAACATATCAAGAAGGTTCATCCCCTGTGGGAGAACGATGACTTCCGTCTTGCCATTACGGAGAACGGTTACAGTCTTAGCGTTTGATATGTCCTGAAGCTTACTTGGCTTCCAATACAAGACCTCCTCTTCATCAATATGTGTGATGATGTCACCATCCTTGAATCCGTCTTCCTTGGCAGCAGCAGAGAACTTCATACCGTATGTCATATCTGTACTCTTGACATACTCTGTTCCATTGAAATAAAGAACCATGGAATAGATGACGAAGGCTGTGATGAAGTTCATGATGACGCCACCGAGCATGATGAACAGACGTTGCCATGCCGGTTTAGTACGGAACTCCCAAGGCTTTGGTGGCAGGGCCATCTGTTCCTTGTCCATTGACTCGTCAATCATTCCTGAAATCTTGACATAGCCACCAAGCGGAATCCATCCGATACCGTATTCTGTTCCCTCGTACTCGTAATCGCCATTCTCCTTCTTTGGTACTGGCTGCTTGCCCATAAGCTTGCGGAACCAGTTGGAGTATGTGCTGAAGATATGGAACTTATAGTCGAAGAAGAGATAGAACTTCTCTACTCGTGT
>CAMOVB010000078.1:0-12434 GCA_946626925.1 uncultured Prevotellaceae bacterium | reverse complement strand
CGTTGTTTGTAACGTCAAATAATTAATGACAATTCGTGGCAAATTAATGATAATTCATGCTCACAAAAAATTAGACGTGACTATTTTTAGCATCCACTACCATATACGAACCTCTGGTCGCAATCAACCTTCTTGCCGCCAAGCAGCCAAGGAGCAAACCATTCAGGTACGTTTGGAGCCTTATTGTCGAGAATCATCTTCTGCCACTTCTCGTCATTAAGACGCTCATCCATTGGACGCACAAACTCGTAGTAGCTGTATGTCGCACCACGTGTGAGACGGTACTCGCCACCTATGTTCACAATCACATAGATAATATTGGCATTACCCGTAGCCTCATGGAGTATTCCCTGCTTTTCGCAGCCAAGGATGTTACGTGTAAACACGTCAGCCACCTGAGCCACGCTACGGTCAGCACCCTTGACCTGATCCCATGTGTCAAACGTGATGTCTGGGTCAACAAGTCCGAGTGTGATATTCTCGATTGCACCTCCTATATATATTACCGTTGCATGGCGTCCCTGGTCGATAGGCTTGCCCGCAAGTTCATCCTTTGAGAACTCGAGCAGGAACTCAGTCATGCTACGAAGCTGATAAGCCTTATCAGAAAGTTTCTCGTCGGCAAAGCCTGTCTTCTTGAGCATACTCTCCGTGAGGTCGATACACTTCAGCATCTCTTCCCAGAACTTGATGTTAGGCTCAACATAGCCATAGCGATAAGGGTCAGGGAACTCGCCACCTCCACCACATTCAGCTCCAAGAGGCTGCTCGCCATAGAGGATGGCATCATGCTTGAGGAGTGCCCATGAAGCAAGAGCCGTGTTGAGGTTCTTGATGCCCCACATCTCCGTCTTCATGAATCCTGGCTGGTTCTTGTCCTTCTTCTGAAGCTCGACAAGAGTCTTCATCCACTTGTTGTAGATGGTCTTGTCCCAGTCAATCTTGCCGTTGAGGGCAGTCTTAATCTTTGTACGTTCCTTCTTGTAATCTGCCCAAGGACAGTTCTTGTTGTAGAACTCGTCAAGCACATTTGTTGCTGTCTGTACACCGAGGATATCCATCACGTCAAGACCTGAAGGATAGGCACGGTCAGCATTTGGTTTAGGGTCATACATCGTACCGAGAATCTCGCTGTCGAACATATAACGCTGTGGCATAAGGTTCAACTGATCCTGAGCACCAATCTGCTGCTTAGGCTTGATACGATTGCGTGTCTTGAACTTATCCTTGAGCCATGAGTTGATGCTGCGATACTCGTTGTCTGATATTGTGCCGTTATAACCCTTTGAGGCGATGAAGTCGGCAAGTTCCATGATTGACACGTTGTCTGGTTCGCCCATAAGGAACGTGATGGCAGAATTGATTCGGTCAAGGTTCTTGCGAGCCTTAGGACAACGGTTGAGCAACTGCGCCATGCTTATTGCCTGACGGAGCTGGAGCGATTCTTCACGCATGAGGCATCCCTTCTGCAACCACATCATGGTACGGAAATACTGTCGTGTACTCTCTTTACGAGTATAGTGACCACGTGGCTTGAAGAGGCTGTACATAAACACCTTGCCGTCAAGGTCGAAGAGAGAGGACTCTGCATCTTTCTCTGCCCTGACATTCTCACATTCCTCGTCAAAGGCTTTCTGATACTCACCCATGGCAGAATGAAGGTTTATATTATGCTTGCCTGCCACCTCACTCGGATTATGTCCGAGAAGATTCATGGCTACGGAGAAGAATGTCGTATTCCACGAAGCCTGTGCCGCAGCAAGCTCGTTGCCCTCGCCAGTAGCCTTGGCACTCTCCACCATCAATTCCTCTACGGCAGAATAGAGACACTTGTTCATCTCGTCACCCTCAAGCGTCTTGAGAATGTAGCTGAAGTACATGTGATAGAGCTGGAGCATCACGTCAGTCGTAACAAAGTTAGGCATACTGAGATAGTCATTATTCTCATACACATTGAAGAGTTGCTCGTAGTTGGATGGCTCTATGGCTGCATTATACTGTGCAAGCATATTGAGCATACGCTTGCTTGGGTCGTTCACCTGATACATATTGATGGCAAGGTTGGAGTTGAGGATTTCCACTCCGTCTGGCGACTTGACCTTGCCCTGCTTGCGAAGGTCGTCCATACGCTTGTCGATGGCATCCACAAAGTCCTGCTCTTCCTTGGAGAGCTTGATAAGGCTGTATGTCTTCTTGTAGTCCTTATCGTACATCTCCATATATTTCTTCTGAAGTTCTGTCGTGCTATCCCACCAGTCCTGCTTTGAGCCATAGTCCTTGAACCATGCTTTCAGACAAGCGTCCTCATACCAGTCAGTATGATTGGTAAAGAACGAGTTGAGGTCACCCTCCATGAACCAATGTCCATGAACGGCATAGACATAACTGCGGAGCAAGCGCAGATTCTGGTAAGAGAGTCCCTCGATGCTCTGCTTTAGATTAACCTTCTTAGGGAGTTTGTCATCCCTTATCATGAAGAATGTCTTGTTTGTCTGGTAGTCCTCAATACTCATTCCTACCACTTCGCTGTCATCCTCATTTGATGATTGCGAAGAGCTACCGCTACATCCACATAGACTTAATGCGGCAAGTATAGCAAATATTGATTTGTTCATTCTTTTGAGTTTGTAAGTTTTTAGTTTTTTAAGTTTTTTAGTTCTCGCGGACTTGAGTTCTTGAGTTTTTAAGTTTTTAGGTTTGTGAGTTTTTTAGTTCTCGCGGATGTAAGTTTATCAGCGAATAGCTATTAATTCCTAATTCCTCATTTCTAATTCCTCATTGAATAAAATCTTAACTCATAATTCTTAACTCTTAATTTCCTAAGTATTTCATGAACTTCAAGCCGAAGCCTTGGAGACGGTATTCGGAAGAGAAGGTGGTGCTGTCGGGATGCAGCTCTACCGTATGTATTACGGCAGGAATGGAGTCACGGCACACATGGAAATCAACAAGAGGACTGCCAACACGAGAGCCAAGCCAAAGAGGACGGATGTACCTTTCATGATAAAGATGATAGATGAATAGTCGTCTTGCAGGTTCTTTCCAGTATTTAGTCGGTTTGGTCACACCTACGGTCAACTCGGGTACTCCGTCGCCCGTGAGGTCTCCAGCATCAAAGCGATAGACGGGATAAGGTAACGTGAGCGTGTCCATCTGTTCGCCATCAACGAAAAGCCTTACGACATATAGCGAATCCGTCCGCTTTTCCATCTTCAGACGGTACGGGGCAGAGACGTATTCGTCTGCCGTCAGCCTTTCTTTCTGTTCCTCCACACATGCTAACATGAGCATGAGAACAAGGAGGCAAAGGATATTTTTCATTTTCATATTTTTTATCGCGCAAAGCGCGGACGAAGAAAAAACAAGACAATTCGGTTTTCACCTGTTTTTATTTGTTTTTACGTGTTTTTTCTTCGTCCGCACACGAGTGCGACAACCTCACTCCCCTTTCTTCTTCCAAGCCATAAAGATGACCACGGCTATTCCGATAAAGAGAAGAGCGAGAGCTACGTATGCTATTGTCTCGGTTGTGTGTACTGTCTGAGGGTCGAATATCATGACAATCTCATGCTTACCCGCTGGCACGTTCATGGCACGGAGCACATAGTCGGCACGACCTATCTCTGCTGACTGACCATCAATCGTGGCTGTCCATCCTGGATAATATACCTCGGAGAAGACAACAAGACCACCAGTCTTTGACTCTACCTCATACTTAGCCTCTGTGGCACCATAGCTTGTGAGCTTGACCGTACCTTCGCCTCCAGCCTTGAGGAAGCCGAAGTCAGCCTTTGCCACAACAGCGGTATGCTTAGGATTAACCTTACCGAGGGCATCAAGTTCCTCATTGGCATTATTCACATACTCAACGTTACTTACGAACCAAGCGTTACCGTTGGCAGAGTTGTTCTCGATTGGCACCTTCTGTCCCTCACCTGCAGGAAGAATAAACCAACGAGTGTTGAGCATATTGAGTACAGGGAATAGAGAATCTGCATTTACAGCCGCAAAGTCGTAAGCAGGATAAGGAGAAGACTCTATAGCCATACGTGTTGTATCCATTGGAGCTATGCGCAAAGCCTCATAGAATTTACCAAACTCGCCTGAGATACGTGCCTCTATGAGTTCCTGATAACGACGGAGCTTGGCAGCATGATAGCCTCCGATGCTGCTATAGAATGCACTTGGAGTATTATCGTTGAATGTAGATACCGTAAGGTTTGCCACACGATAGTCACGACCTGTTCCACTCTTCTGAAGGATATATTCATCAGCAGTTGTCTTCTGAATACCTGCCACGCCACGAGGCATGACGAACATCTGGTCATTAAGGTAACGCTTGTTCACCTGCCACATATCCACGAGACAGAGTACGAGCAAGGCAACAGAAAGAGATGTTACGAGCTTTGAGTTCTGATTATCCTTAGCCTTCTCTGCCTTCTTAGCATAGAACCACATACAAGCAGCACCGAGGAGGATGAAGATGATAGAACGCCATCCATCAGCAGAAAGCATAGCCTCACGCATAGAAGATATGCTTGCAAGAATGCGCTGACCTGTCATCTGATCGATATTGCCTGATGAAACAAGTGAAGCTATAGCCTCGCGGTCATGTGTACTAATACAATCACCTGCCGTGAACATGAGGATGAGACAAAGTCCCACAGTGATGCCTGTGGCAATATAGAGTGGCTTGATGCGTGGATTCTCCACAAACAACTTGAGTCCCCAGAGAGCCAAGAAAGGAACGGTAAACTCAACCACCACAAGGATGCTTGATACAGTACGGAACTTGGCATACATAGGAACATAGTCAATGAAGAAGTCCGTAAACGCCATGAAGTTGCGTCCCCATCCGAGCATAAGAGTAAGAACCGTAGCAAGGAGGAGTGCCCACTTGAGCGGATTCTTGTTTGGTATGAGTATAAGTCCGAGGAAGAACAGCATACAAACGATAGCTCCAAGATACACAGGACCGCTTGTCATAGGCTGTTCACCCCAATACTGAGTGAACATATTGTAAACTCCCCAACTTTCTAACTCCGAGTCAGCCTTCTTCATGGCATCCTCATTATGAGAAAGCACATCTGATGCACCACCACGATAGTTAGGAATAAGGAACGTGAATGTCTCGTCAATACCATAGCTCCAAGCCGTGATGTAGCTACGCTCAAGACCAGAGTCTGTCTGGTCCTCGACCTTTCCTTCCTTAACAAGTTCAGACTTGCCACGCATGGTGTCCTTAGCGTACTCATAAGTATGATAAAGGTTTGAGAGGTTGAGACATACGGCTATCACGGCTGCCACGATAACCATACCCGTTGCCTTGAGGAAGGCAGGCAATTCCTTCTTGACGATGGCGTCAACAAGGAAAGCGATGACCATGAGAATCTCTGGCACAAGGAAATAATATGTCATCTGCACATGGTTTGCCTGAATCTGAAGTGCGGCAAACACGGCAGTCACAATACCGCCCACGAGGTATTTCTTCTTGTAGCACATCACAAGACCTGCAATAGTAGGAGGTATATATGCAAGTGTCATCACCTTCCAGATGTGACCAGCAGCAATAATGATGAAGAAATAGCTACTGAAAGCCCATACGATGGCACCAAGAGCCGCCATCCATTGCTTGAAGTCGAATGCACGAAGGAGAATATAGAATCCGAGCATGGATGCAAAGACGTACCACACGTAGTCAGGAAGCCAGAGGTGGTAAGCATTCTCCACGAACGTCATAGTCTTTGTAGAGTCGTAGGAAGGTGCAATCTGGTATGTAGGCATACCTCCAAAGAGAGACGTGTTCCAACGTGGAGTCTCTCCGTCATGAGTTGCACGATACTGGTTTGTCTCCACGCTGATACCATAGTTAGCGTTGCTGTCATGCTGTTCCAGACGTCGTCCGTCGAGTACAGCTGGCGAGAAATATGCAAAGGCGATGACTGCAAAGAGTACCACGCACAGAGCATCTGGTAGGATTTTCTTGAAATTAAAGTTCATATCTTTTAGGTTCGTTATTTCTTAATCTGTCGCAAAGATAAAACATTTATTACATTTAACAAACAAGAGCCTCGTTTCTTATGGCAAAACACACCGATTTTAACATAATTTCATCATAATCCGTCTGTAGTCTGTATCAGACTTACAGAAGTTAAGAGTTAACAGTTAACAATTAAAAGTTGAGTTAAGAAGTTTGACGTTTCTGTGAACCACGCCACACACGAGCAACATCCATTTTTTAACCTCATAGCCTTACAAAACTCCACACACAGATGGTACTTTCTTGCCACAGTCAAGAGTCTCATGTAAGTCTATAGTTAGTCTCTACTGAGTCAGTACTTAGTCAATACATAAAGCCAGGCTTTTTTCGATACCATTTTATTAACATGGCATTATATTATCACAATGGCGTAAGGCAGACGCGATTTATTTGATAACATTTTTAACCAAAATGACAATTATTCTTTACTTTTTTTGCACAGTGAAAAGGAAAAAGAATTATCTTTGCAAAGTCAACAACACAGATTGCCTCTGTGTACCCGACACAATCAAAAACAATAATATCAAAACTATATCCTAAAAAACAGATGAAAATCTACGGATTATCCCTTACAGCCGTCCTGCTCCTTACAGGTACGACTCACGTTTTCGCCCAGAAAGCGTCAAGCGACAACAAACCAATGGTAGAACTCACAGCCAACGTCAAGACATACTATCTTGACCGCATGGGCTATGCGCCTAACGCAACGCTGGCAGATGCCCTCGGCTCATACTCAGACTATGACCTCATGGTCAACGGAGTAGAGTGCAACGAGACAGAGTTCCTTAAACTCACCCACGTAAGTCAAGTGGAACGCATAGAGTACATTACCGACAATAATAACGGAGCATTTATCGGCAGCAAAGGATGCATAAACATCATTCTCAAGGATGCCGAAGATGGTACTCACGGACACGCAACCCTCTATATGGACACACGTGCCAACTATGCACCTTGGTTCAACCTCACAAACAAGAATGACAAGTTGACTATATGGGCAAATGTCAAGGGCGACATAAATAAGAGCAAGAATGACGCAATCACATACGCAGAATCAACATATAATCGGTATAATTCCTCTGGTACAGACATCCAAGAGAGTACAAGCCACCGAAACACAGAAGAAAAGAACCATGCCTACATAGCAGACTTCGGTTTAAGATACAAGGATGAGAGGAACACGCTTACATTCCACATCTATGACCGCTGGAATCGCAATAATTCCGATGCATTCCAAAACAACGTCAACTATATAAAAGAGTATGACAATTCCGCTTCTAATTACAGCGAGCAATACGAAACAAATTACAACATCAGAACATCAGAGAACAAGAACAACACATTGTTCGCTTCCGCAGACTTCAGACACATCCTCAACGAGAAGATGACTCTTGGTGCAATCCTCAGCGAGGAATACAGCAAGTATAACGACAATAGCATGACAGAAGATTATATTTTGTATTGTTCAAACAAAGCTCTATTCGACATTTACAACTCAACAGAAAAGATTGCAATTCTGTCTGACAGAACAGAACCAATAGACGGCATAGACCATTACTCTGCATATAAGACACCACTCGACACAGAGACAAAGAGCTACAAGACAAGACTTGACGCTTTTGCCAACATAAAGGCTACAGATAACCTCTCGCTCAAGACTGGTATGTATTTCAAATGGCAAAATACCGATTTTTCAAAGGGTTCGTACAAAGACCAAGACAAGGATAATCTCCATATCATGCCATACGCACTTGCGAGCTATAAGCAAAATAAATGGTCATTCAACTTAGGTGAACGACTCATATACAGATACGACAAACATACAGTTGAAGGATTCGGAGTTTCAGCATTTAATCCAGAAGAATGGAAAAGCATCACAAAGGACTATAGTGGCGACAAAGTTCTTACCGCAACAAATGCAAGCTTCATCTATACACCTGTCGACAATCATCAATTCATGCTTTCATATCTGCGTGATGCTAACTACAATACAAGTATAGAAGAAAGAATACCAATTATTATTAATAATCCACTCTGCACTCTCAAGGAAACAAAGACAACAAACAACAGCTTCAATTTTGACTATACTTTCACAGGTCCAAAGATAAGCGCAAGCCTTAATGCTTCATATCGTAAATACAAATACGAGCAGAATGCAACCAGAGAATTTGTCACTGGCACAACTGGCTCTATCGAAAGTCCAGAAGCATCAGATTACGAATCTGACATAAAGTATTATACAGTTGGAGCCAAAGCTTTCGGTACATTCGGAATACTGAACATCATGGCTAATGCTGAATATTTCAAAACAGATTTAGAACTCTCAAAAAATAATTACTGGTACATAACAATCAAGCCAATAGTGAATCTGCCATATAACATCAAGGCTTCAGCCACTGCATCTTACTCACGCCAATGTACAAATGATGACACGGAATATTCCATAGTGGATTACGACCCAATAGAAACATGGTCATGTAATTTCCTGCTTTCAAAGCAATGGAAGAACTTTGAAATCTATGCAAACTGGCAGAATGCCATCCACAACAACAGAGTCGTTTCATATACTCATACAACCAAACCAGACTCTTATTCAGGTGGAAGCACATCCAAGTCACATACAACAACAGACTACCACAACAGCCAAGTCCTCTTTGGCGTAAGTTACAGATTCTAAACAAATGGAATGAGGCGGAAAAAGATTCACAAAGATTCTTTTTCCGCTTCCTATTCTTGGTCAATTCATTATAAATGTGTTTCTTTGCAGAAGGGATGAAGACCTCAGTTTTGAAGGTATGTTTTCACACGCAGGAATGTGTCAAAGGACAATATCCGAAGACTCTGTATATTGGGAAGCGTAATGCCCAATCGCATCATAACAAAAAGCAGAAACACATCTAAATACAGACGTGTTTCTGCTTTTTTAATTGCTATAGTTGAGCAAAACTCATGAGCCGTAACCAGACTTATAACTTATAACTCATAACTTACCACTCAACTCTTAACTTTTAACTCTTAACTTTTAACTCACGAAGTGCGTGAGTCACTTCGTGCCGTGGTCTTCCTTGAATGCCCTCATTCGTTCTTCGAGTACAGGATAGAGTTCGTCACGCATACGAGATGTGCAGGCACGTACCCCCGGCTGAAGACTACCCGTGGTATCAAGATTGATGCTTGACACACCGTAGTGGATAAGTTCGGAAGCCAGTTCGCCACCCGTCATGCCAGGGAACGAGAGAGAGAAGAAGAAGCCATCACCTATTGGCTCATTCACATCCTTTGGATAAGTGATGGTGAAGCCGTTGTCGCAGAATATCTTCTTCATCTTCTGAGCACGCACGGCATACTCCTTGGTATCCTCCACAAAGTTTATCTTGCCCTCACATGAGAGACGAAGCATCTCTGCATATCCATACTGAGTAGTGGCAGTACAACCAGATGTTATCATGTACTGAATACTTGCGATGAACGTAGGACCAAACACGCCTGTGTCATGATAACGCTCGGCAAGCGCAGGGAACTGACGGTCGAAGAGTTTGTCGCTTATGCACACAAGTGCCATACGCTGACCTGCGTATGAGAATATCTTGGAGCTTGAGAGCATCAGGATATAGTTGTCCGTATAACGTGCTACGGTGCGCACATACGGTTCAACGTATGGATGTGAGAGGTCACGACGGTTGTCCATGGCAAAATATGCCAAGTCTTCCATGATGATGACATCATGCTTTGTGGCAAGCTCACCGATAATTTTCAACTCATCCTCCTCAAGCGAAATCCATGCAGGATTATTAGGATTGCTGTACACGATGGCAGCCACGTCACCGTCCTTGAGTTCCTCCTCCAGTTTGGCACGCAGAGCCTCACCACGATAAGGATAGATGTCAAACTCCTTCCACTCTATGCCGAGGATGCGGAGCTGACTCTTCTGAATTGGGAATCCCGGATCGATAAAGAGTACCTTGTCCTTCTTTGGGTCACGCTGACAACAAGCTATGAAGCTGCCAAAGCTGCCAGCCACACTTCCTACTGTAGGAATACAAGCACGAGGCGATACATCCACATTGATGAACGCCTTCACAAACTCGCTTGCAGCAGCCTTTAGCTCTGGTACACCTGCTGCCGCAGGGTACTGACTACCAATACCGCTGTCGAGGGCACGCTTCTCTGCCTCTATTCCATACTTATTGGCAGGAAGTCCCGGACTTCCTTGATCCATACGTATGAAAGGAATACCCGTTTTCTGTTCAAGATATTGTGCGACCAGAAGAGTCTCACCTATAGTAGCGTGGGAGAGGTCAGCCACATGATTGACACGTGCTGCCTCTGCCACCAATTCGTCTGAAAAGATTTTCATTATTATTGTTTTTGTTCTGTTACCAAAACCTTTTTTTCTATTGGCATATAGTGCAAGACCTGCCCCATTTTTCTTACCACGAATTACACTAATTAACACGAACTTTTCCAATGTATTTGACTACTCATGTGTATTACACGAAGAATTGCTCGTGCAATTACGAATATCACGAATCTTTTAAGCCCGTCAATCAATCCGGACGGCATTCGTGCCATTCGCAGACAACACGTGTTGTCTTAGTGTAATAGCAAAAATGAGAGAGCTTGAATGTTCGTGCTCATTCGTGTAATTGGTGGTTAAAAATATCCAAGCTTCGGTTTACTACCAAAAGCAAAGCCCCTGCAAAATTTTTAATTTTGAATTTTTAATTGTCAAATTTCCCCCCTTCTGGGGTTGGAGGGCTTTTTAATTTTTAATTTTTAATTTTTAATTCTTCTTTGGAGAGCCTTCCTGCCAGTTGCTGAAGTCACGGAGATCCTTGACGTGCTTAGCCTTACCTGATGAACGCTCGATATTGCCAGGTTCCTTGATGTGGATGTTTGGCTTGATACCAACGAGTGACACGATGCGGTCGTAGAGAGGCTTGATGAACGGCATCTGCTTGGCTGGGTTTGGCGAGAAGTATTCCTCTCGAAGCTCAACGTCAAGGTCAAACGTGTCCTCGTTGTGCTTACGGTCAACCGTGATGAAATACTGAGGAGTGAATGCTGGGAACTCTGTGAGTACCGTCTCAATCTGACTTGGGAATACATTCACACCACGTATGATGAGCATATCGTCTGAACGACCGAGAATCTTACCGATACGCACGGCTGTACGTCCACACTTACACTTCTCGTAGATGAGGTGGGTAAGGTCACGAGTACGGTAACGCAAGATTGGCATAGCCTCCTTAGTGAGCGATGTGAACACAAGCTCGCCTTGCTCGCCTGGAGCAACAGGTTCGAGTGTCTCAGGGTTGATGATTTCTGGGTAGAACATATCCTCCCACACGTGAGTACCATCCTGATATTCACACTCACCACCTACACCAGGACCCGACATCTCTGTCAATCCGTATATATCTATAGCCTTGATACCGAGCTTCTGCTCAATCTCACGACGTATGCCCCATGTCCAAGGCTCAGCTCCGAAGAATCCCACACGCAGGTTCAAGTCACCCGGCTTGATACCATTACGCTCAGCCACCTCAGCAAGGTGAAGAGCATACGAAGGAGTACAACAGATGGCAGCCGTCTTGAAGTCCTGCATAAGCATAATCTGCTTCTCTGAGTTACCTGCCGAGATAGGCAACTGAACAGCACCACGCTTTGCAGCTCCATCATGAGCACCAAGTCCTCCAGTGAAGAGTCCGTAACCGTATGCTATCTGTACAACATCACCTGGACCTACATCGCCTACGGCAAACACACGTGCAACGCCCTCAGCCCAGTTTTCGAGGTCATTCTTGGTGTAAGTACCCACAACAGGCTTACCAGTAGTACCTGATGAAGCATGAATACGTACAATCTCCTCCTGTGGTACAGCCTGCAAGCCGAATGGATATTCGTCACGCAAGTCATGCTTAGTGGTGAATGGCAACTTTGTGATGTCGTCAATACTCTTTATGTCTTCTGGCTTTACTCCGAGTTCGTCCATCTTCTTACGGTAGAATGGCACCTTCTCGTAGCAAGTCTTTACTGTCTTAATCAATCGCTCACTCTGGAGCTTACGCATGGACTCACGGTCCATGCACTCAATCGCTGGATTATGTATCATGTTTTATTCAAAAAAGACGGCCCCCCTCCGACTCCCCCGTTGGGGGAGAGACTGACACGCCCAATCCGCAAAAGCAGCTGAGAGCATCATCAGAACAAAGCCTGATTGTTGTTGTGTTATTATTTCGTTTTACTTGCACCCCAGTCCCTCCCCCACGGGGAGGTTAGGAGGGGGCTTTAACTTTTAATTTTTAACTTTTAATTTCCCCTCCGGGGGGTAGGGGGCCTCTATTGCTTAACTTTCTCCACTCCCATGTCGAAAGCCTTGAGGTTAGCCTCG
>CAMOVB010000077.1:0-12452 GCA_946626925.1 uncultured Prevotellaceae bacterium | reverse complement strand
AGCTGCATGAGCGACTTGTTGGTGATTGAAGGGAGTATGGATGTTGACTTAGGAGTGACGTATGTATTGTTCTTGATGCCGAAGAAGTTTGCGGCACCAGCCTCGTCGATGTATTTCTTTTCCTTTGCATCGAGGTAGAACTCGCAGGCATATCCCAGTTCGTGTGCCTTCTTGTTGGCACGGAGAGAAGCAGCGTAGTTTCCACCAACCTTATAGATACCTGTTCCGAGAGGAGCAGAGCGGTCGTACTCACGTATGATGACGTAAGGGTTGGCAAAGAATCCTCCCTTGAAGTAAGGACCTACAGGAGTAACGAAGATGACGAAGAGGTACTCGCTTGCAGGGTGTACACCTACCTGTGCTCCTGTACCGATGAGGAGAGGACGGATGTAGAGTGTGGCACCGCTCTCGTATGGTGGGATGAAACGCTCGTTGAGTCGTACAACCTTATCGACCATCTCATTGAATTTCTCTGTTGGCAGTTCAGGCATGAGGATACCACGGCAAGTGGCCTGCATGCGTGCTGCATTCTCGTCGCTACGGAACACTCGGACCTTTCCATCTGGGCAGCGATATGCTTTAAGTCCCTCGAATGCTTCCTGGCCATAGTGCAAGCATGTTGCAGCCATGTGCATAGGAATAGTCTCTTCGGAGCAAGTCTCAATCTCACCCCACTTGCCGTCACGATAGTAACAGCGTACATTGTAATCTGTCTTGTGATATCCGAATCCAAGACTTGACCAGTCCATTGTTTCCATAATAGTTTATTTTGTGAAGTTATAATTTTTTGCAAAATTAGCGTTTTTTACTACATGTTGAAACAAAAACACGTAAAAAAATCACTATTAGTTTTGAAAAAAATTAGCATTCATTTTTTTTCAATCTTTAGTCACTTTTTTTTTCGTCACATCAGTTTTTTGGCGTAACTTTGCACAAGTTTTGTAAGTAGGATATTTCACGTACAAATCGAAGTATGATATTTCACATACAATTCTAAAGGTAGTTAAGAGAAAATAATAAAAAATATTTTATAAAGTATTAGTAAAAAGATATGTTTAAAAACTTTATTGGTTACAATCTTGAAGCGGAGCGTCGTGACAAGAAGAATAGATTGCGTGAACTCACCGCAAATACCCGTCTTCTCAAGTTAATTTTCAGCGTTCTCGTGCTTCTGATTCTTTGGAATCTGCCAACAACAGCATTCGGTATTCCTGATCTCACAGTACTCGAGCAAAGAACTATCGCTGTGTTCTGTTTCGCCACTCTCATGTGGATTCTCGAAGCCATACCAGCGTGGACGACCTCAGTATCAATCATCGTAATTCTCCTCTTCTGCGCTTCCGACAGTTCACTGTGGTTCATGCAGGATGCACTCATGCAGCCAGTCATTGGCGAGGACGGTCTTCCAGTACTTGACGAGAACGGCCAGGCTACTACAGCTCTTGTCGCTATCAGCTACAAGAAGATTATGGCGTGTTTCGCCGACCCAATCATCATGCTCTTCATCGGTGGATTCATCCTTGCAATTGCCGCAACAAAGACAGGATTGGACGCTTACCTCGCAAAGGTGATGCTTGCACCATTCGGTAAGAAATCAGAGAACGTACTTCTCGGTTTCCTCCTCGTAACTGGTATATTCTCAATGTTCCTTTCAAATACTGCAACAGCAGCTATGATGCTCACATTCCTCGCACCAGTGCTCAAGTCACTCCCTGCCAACGGAAAGGGTCGCATCAGCCTTGCTCTTGCTATTCCAATCGGAGCAAACATTGGTGGTATCGCTACTCCTATCGGTACTCCTCCTAACGCTATTGCGCTCAAGTTCCTCAACGACCCAGAAGGACTCAATATGAACATCGGATTCGGTCAGTGGATGCTTTTCATGTTCCCACTTGCCATAATTCTCCTCGTGTTCGCATGGTTCGTACTTCTCCGCCTCTTCCCATTCACTCAGAAGACTATCGAGCTTCAGATTGAAGGTGAAGCAAAGAAGGACTGGCGTTCAATCGTGGTATATGTAACATTCCTCGTCACTATCCTCCTTTGGTGTACAGATAAGTACTCTGGCGTTAACTCAAACGTAGTTGCCATGCTTCCTGTAGGCGTGTTCTGTGTTATCGGTATGATTACACGTGAGGACCTTGAGGAAATCAACTGGTCTGTACTCTGGATGGTTGCAGGTGGTTTCGCCCTCGGTGTTGCACTTCAGGACACTGGTCTTGCAAAGCACCTTATCGAAGCAATTCCATTCGAGACATGGAGCCCTGTGCTCATGATTATCGGTTCAGGTCTCATCTGCTACGCTATGGCTAACTTCATCAGCCATACAGCTACGGCCAACCTCCTCGTACCAATTCTTGCACTTGCGGGTATCTCTGCACAGTCTATCCTTGCAAGCTTCGGTGGCGTAAGCACACTTCTCATTGGTGTTGCTCTCGGTTCATCACTTGCAATGATACTTCCTATCTCTACTCCTCCAAACGCTCTTGCTCACGCAACAGGTCTTATCAAGCAGAGCGAGATGATGAAGGTAGGTATCATCATGGGTATCGCAGGTCTCATCCTCGGCTACGCTATGCTTATCGTAGTAGGTCAGGCAGGATGGCTTTAAGCAATTTCATAATTCACAATTCAAAATGCAAAATTCAGGACCACGCATCCTGAGTTTTGCATTTTGCGTTTTAAATGTACCGTGCATATTATTCGTTCTTCTTCTATTCTTGTCGCCTTTAAACGAATTTGGATGGAAAAACAGATGGTATATTAACAGAAAGTGAGTTAATATATTATATTGGTCTTAGTTAATATATTAACTCAGATGTAGTTAATATATTGACTTTTTTTATCCTTGTATATATAGGCGAATATAGTCGCTATTGCCGTTTGATATAAGAACACGTTGGAACGTTCTTCTGTTTTTGCAGACGAATGCCACCCTTGCTTTCCTTAGACAACAAATAAAAGATATAAAAAACAGAAGTGCTAAAGCTGTATTGCCTTAGCACTTCCGTTTTTATGTGTATTTGTTAAAACTGTCCTCTTACTTCTTTATGACCTTAACTGCCTTTCCATTGGCTTCCTTCACGATATTGACGCCATGAACAAGGGTATTGACAGCCTTGCCATCGGCAGTGTATATCTGCTGTGATTTAGCATCTACTGTCACGTCAGCAATGCCGTTGGCTTCTTCCTGTGCCTTGACAGCCTCTGCGTAGGCAGCCTCAACATCCGCAAGTGAAGTGATTGTGCCATTATTGTAAGCCTTCTGGACATCAGCAAAGCTTGCCTTTGCAGCTTCACCAAGTGCATCAACCTTTGCGATATACTCTGCCACCTTCTTATATAGCTCGATGGAAGCAGTAGCATCAGTAACAGCACTTGAGAGATTTGCAGAAGCCGTATTGACAGCATCACGAGTATCGCCTACGTTCTCAGCAGCTATAATGGCATTATTGAGAGCAGTTGCCACGTTCTTGTCCATCTTCTTGCCTACGTAAGTCTTAGCAGTAGTAACGTCATTAGCAAGAGTTGCCTTAAGTTCTGCAACAGCGTCAGCCTCAGCCTGAGCTGCGACGGCATCATCGTATGCCTTGTTCACAGCATCGAGTGAAGTGATTGTGCCATTGTTGTATGCTGTTTGGATGCCAGCAGCTTTAAAGCTTGCCTTTCCTGCTTCACCGAGTTTAGCAGCCTTGTTGATTACGGCAAGTACCTTCTTATACAACTCGATTGAAGCCGTAGCATTAGTAACAGCAGTAGCGAGATTTGCAGAAGCCGTATTTACCGCTTCACGAGTGTCGCCTACGTTCTCAGCAGCGGCAATAGCCGAGTTGAGAGCTGTTGCCACGTTCTTATCCATCTTCTTGCCTACATAAGTCTTGGCGGTTGTCACATCATTGGCGAGCGTTGCCTTAAGTTCTGCAACAGCATCAGCCTCAGCCTGAGCTGCAACGGCATCATCGTAAGCCTGGTTCACCGGATTGATGCTTGTAATAGAGCCTTCATCATAACCTTTCTGTATGCCAGCAGCCTCAAAGCTTGCCTTTCCAACTTCGCCAAGTTCTGCAGCCTTGGCAATAACAGCAGCAATCTTCTTATACAGGTTGATAGAGTTCTTTGCATTCTTCACAGCCTTGGCAAGTGCTGCTGATACAGTCTCTATTGCGTCTTGGTCTCTTGCCACTTTCTCTGCATTAGCAATCGCCGTGTTGAGTTTTTTTGCGACACTACTACCCATCTTCTGACCCACGTATGTCTTAGCTGTAGCTATGTCCGTAGCTAACTGTGCCTGAAGAGCAGGAATAACAGTACCGCCATTAATATCGACATAGATAACGCCATCCACTTCACGGATATTATCAATGGTCTGATTGAGCGTACCACCCTTAAAGACAGCGTATGAAGACATTGCCTTTACACCCTTTGCGCCCGGATAAAGGTCACCCTTATATGATTCCACAAAAGTAGGGAATGTCTTGTCTGTTGCATCCAAGAACGAAAGTTGTTTTCCATCAGCAGGAACAATAGAATAACGCTGATGATTAACATCAACATTAATTTTATTCGATGTCCACGCATTATTATCATAATCTACATGGGTGATGAGAAGTCCATGCTGTCCGCCATTATCCTTATAGGTACTCGCATAATTCCAAGGCATATATTCATCATAACCGACATTCTGCCTATTCTCAAGAATGAAATACTCATTTGCATTAGCAGGATTGGTAATCTTGTATGCGACACCGTCTGTTTCCAAAGGATTAAGGGTAAGAGTGACAACCTCATCCTTATTTATAGTAACAATCTCACGCCATCCCATGAAGTCGCGTTCATAAGCGGAATAACCGATAGGAGCATTACCACCTATCTGGTAGTTACCGCCATCCATTACATCCCAAGCATCAACGCCAAGACCAGGTCCATTTGACGTATCATAGAGGTCAGGAAGACCTAAACCGTGTGACAACTCATGGACACAAGTTCCTATTCCGTCAATAACACCACCTACCAGCTCATTGGTACATCCGTATGCTCCAAACGTAATACTACCGACTGTTGTAGATGTCACTTGCTCTTTTGGCCAAATCAAATAAGAGTCTCTTTTTTCTTCGGGCAAATTAAGGTTGTAATTTTCTCCTTCACCTGCATAGATGAAGAATACCATATCCACCTTTCCGTCATTATTGTTATCATAGTCTTTCCATTCTCTGCTTTCGCCGGAAACAACCAAATTGCAAGCTTCCTGAAAAAACTCCTGTATGCGGAAATCCTTATAGAGCTCATTGCCAGAAGTCCGATTCTCTCCATAATACTTATAGCTATTACTAAGCGTAACAGGACCGATGACATCAAACTCAGGAGTGAATTTTCCGTATGACTGCTCCTTGAAATACTGATATACCGAGCCTTTGGAAGGTGATGCATTACCTTCCTTCAGATTGAAGGCATCATTATATCGCTTATTAACGACACCATCTTTATCGTAATCAACAAACTTTTTGTCATCGAACTGTACAAGGACAACTGGAATCTTAGGACTGCCAGTGCAAGGCAGAGCTGCTGACGAGCGAGTACCAATTCGGCGTGCTCCGTTATTAGACTCCCTGAGAAGTGCAGAGTAGTCAGTCACATTCTCTATCCTTCCGCGCTTAACAAATGTCTGCGCAAATCCGGAATAGACAAATAAAGCGGCAGAAAATGCCAAAAGTGTTTTCTTCATATATAGAATATTTTTAATCATTTTCAGTTGCAAAGATAAAAATAATAAATTAAATACGCTGAGATTGTGCAAAAAAGTAGTCCTACACTTTTCGTTTCTCAGAATTTGACGGTTCATCTTTTCGCAAATGAGCGTTAAACACCAGCCTTATCTCACCATAAGAATAATCGTCAGGAAGGCTTTCCTTGACAACTGTATATGAACGTTCTTCATTACTGAACTTCATTGCAGCATTAAGTATGGCAATCTGTCGTTCCTTAGCCACTATATCATCAAGGGCCACCTCGCCTGTAGGGATGAACGACGCCAGATGACTCTCTATCGTACTTTTGGTGAGCGAGCGTTCCTTGGCTATCTCATCTATTGTCTTGCCTTCCCTGAACATTGCGAGTGTCTCTCGTTCAGAGTCGCCCTTCTGACGTTTCACCTTCTTATCCTTCTTATTCTTTGCAACCACCTCAAGGTCGTCAACCGAAGGGGCTTCTGCCTTCTTCACCGGCACCCTCAGTTCCTCCAGCGATGACTTTGCCTTGGCTGACAGATAGCTCTTGACACTGAAGCCATCAGAGCCTATGTACTTGAACACACAGACCTTCTCCGTCAATGACAGGCGGAACGAGTCGAGTGCATTGCCATATTGCGTCTTGACAGCTTTGTTGCCTATCTTGATGTCCCACATCTTCATGAGAGGGAAAAATATCTCTATCAGCTTATTAAGGAAATACTCTGCCGAGGCATTGATGCGCTGTTTCAAAAGTTCGCTCCTCAATCCCTCACGCGTCATTATCTGCATATACTGATTGCGAAACGAAGCTGCCACCCCCACCAGCGCCTTGTCTATAACATCCGTCCTGTTCTTCAGTTCTTGCAGAAACTCTGGATATTGGTGATAAAGATGTTCGTCAACCACTCGTGTGAGATACTTATAGTCCTGTTGAAGTATATTGAACGAATATAGTTCGTCAAGTAATGAAAGATAGTACTCAAAGCGCATGTCTGGCAACCTTTCTGCCGCCTTGTCTGTCTCAGCCAATTCCTTATCTACGTAAGCATTGACGGAAGCATCCGTGATGACTGCACCGTTAGAGAGTGGATGAGCAAGAACAAGTCCTTCAAGCGTTCGGCATCGGCTGAGTGCCACGTATGTCTGCCCGTGGGCAAAGGAACTGTTGATGTCGAGCACGGCATGTTCAAAGGTCAAGCCCTGACTCTTATGTACCGTTATAGCCCATGCAAGGCGCAGAGGATACTGACGGAACGTACCTTCCACCTCTTCTTTGATTTCCTTTGTAGCTTCGTCAATGACGTACTTGGTGTTCTCCCACTCCACCGGCATGACGCTGACGTTCCTGCCATCCTCCTTACACCATACCGTGATGGCGCCATCATCGTCCATATTGCGCACAGTACCAATCTTTCCGTTGTAATACTCGTGACTGCCCGAAGGGTCGTTCTTGATGAACATGACCTGTGCACCTACCTTCAGGATGAGTTTCTCATCGGCAGGGTAACTCGTCTCAGGGAAATTGCCCTTCACCTCACAGTTGAATGTCATCGGATAGGAAGTGAGGCTGTCAAGCATCTTGTCGTTGTAGGCATTAGCCATGTTGTTGTGAGTGGTGAGTCGAATCCATTCCTCGCCCTCTGGTGGTACGAAGCCCTCCACATAACGTGCGTTGAGACTTGCAAGCGCAGCATCGTCCATGGTGTTGGTACGAACCTTGGCGAGCAGGTCGATGAATGAGGCGTCCGACTGTCGGTAGATATGCTTCAGTTCCACTGTAACCATCCGCACCTGCTGGAGAGCCTTGCTGCCAAAGAAATAAGGAGTAGTATAGTAGGATGACAGCAACTGCCATTCTGATTCCTTAGCCACAGGTGCAAGCTGTTGAAGGTCACCGATAAGAAGGAGTTGCACTCCTCCGAAAGGCTTTGTCCTATCCTTGTACTTTCTCAGTTCACCATCAATAGCATCGAGTAGGTCGCAGCGCACCATGGATATTTCATCGATGACAAGCAGGTCGAGTGTCTTTATGATATTCTTCTTTTCCTTGCCTACCTTGTAATAGCTCTTACGCTCGGTCTGCTGACCAGGAACCATAGGACCGAAAGGCAACTGGAAGAACGAGTGGATGGTCTGTCCCTGTGCGTTGATGGCAGCCACGCCCGTAGGTGCGAGCACCACCATGCGCTTAGGCATCTGCTCACGAAGCTTGCGCAGGAACGTGGTCTTTCCTGTTCCTGCCTTTCCTGTGAGGAACACGGACACGTTGGTCTCGGTGATGAACTGCCATGCAAGGTTCATCTCCGCATTATGTTCCTGTCCGTCATTATGAGTATATGCTGAGCCGCCAGACATCTGATTATTTGCGTCTGACAGAGTCGTCATCTGATTGTCCATACGTAGATTGAAGATTGATAATGCAAAAGTAAGCAAATTTTCGGAAACACGCCTTAATCCGCAAATGTTTTTACACCTTCTGATTCCATTTCACAAAGGCTACACATCGCCAAAAGACCTAACGACAATCTCCCAATGACCTGTCTTATCCGCTCCAACCCATTGTATGAGTTTTCTCTCCTGTAAACACGCAATATCACGCTGAATGGTTTTTCTGTTCACATTCAGTTTTTCCGAGAGATATCTTGTATTTACTGCGACATTTACTGCGACATTATTTTTTATCATTTCCACAATAGACCGTTGTCTTTCAGTCAGTTCTTCTGCGACATTTACTGCGACATCTTGAACTTCTGTTGAGTTTGAATTTATCAAGTTCACATTATTCCTTTGGAACGTAACCAAGACACCACCTTGCTTAGATTCAATAGTAGGTTTTGGCAGGCCTGCAGCTTTGAAGCCGTCACATATCTTCTGCCAACCACGTCCCCATGACTCAATAAAACCAGCCTTGTAAAAGACAAAAGCCAAATTCTTATTGCGAGGATATGAGGCATGAACTTTCTCTATGTTTTCCGGAGTAATTGCAGCTGGCAACTCTCCATCATTCCATATTTCGACATGATGATCCCAGACACGCATTTGTATCTGAGGTCCAAGATAGTCCTTATGGCAGATGGCATTGTAAATGATTTCGCGCAAGGCATCTTCGGGCACCTCCAAGGATTCTATACGCTGAAGTCCTTCATAATGGATTGGCATGGTGAGAAACTTATCCTTGAGCATCCTCACCACACGGTCAGCCATCTGTATGATGCAACCCTCTATCATCTCTTGCGACACAAGGTCTGCTATATTGGAATGGAAACGACCGATTTTGAATTCCGTTCCTGTGAAATATCGTCGTGGATTCTTGGCGAACAAAAGAAGTGCAGCATTTTTCAAAAGTCCGTTGTCGTCCACCAACCCCAAATTCTGTAGCACGGTAGCCGTAGGCGCATTAGCCTCTGATGGGTCAATACGTCCAGCTTGAATACCTTTACGCAGGAAGAAGTCGATAGCCTCTCTGTCAAGGTCATCCACCGTTGCGCGTTCATGAACCATATCATCCCACGAACGACCCATTTTCTTTAGTATGAATTGTTGTAACGCCACACCGTTCAATTCCTGCATGGTGCTTCCTGAACGATAATAGTATTTACCTTTGTAGCTGATAGGTACGTTGCTTGGTGCAACTACAATTTCAATGTAGTCCTTACCCTCTTGATTCAGGATATTCACATCGGCTACGACACCCAAGAGAGCAACAATCTTATTAGGAATATCCTCAGAAAGACGATGAGCTTTTTCCAGTCCACAGACCAAACCATTGTCATCTATGCCGACACATAGTTTTCCGCCCTGTGCATTGGCAAAGCCGCAAATCCATTTAAGGTATTCGTCACGCCAACTTTCTTTGTACTCTATATTTTGATTTTCCATATTCATTGTGCTCTATTTTATTTCGTCCGAAATGAATTCAGCAGGCATTGGCTGTTGAATTTGGTTTCTCAAAGTTCACACAAACGGGAAGTACCGTACCACCTCGTTGATAATTCTTGTCAAACATTGCAAAGATACTGTCTTTTTCTCAATACCCAAGCATATCATAATGAAAAAAATCATAGACACAATAACAGAATCAGCCACTTTACACGATGTAAACATGATGTTTACGATGCGTAAAGTGGCAGGTCTGTTATTATTTCTTTAATTTCCATTATAAGAATTCTCCTCCTTAGGGAATATAGAGGGGGAGGGGATTTTACTCGAGGACAGCACGTACGCTATAACCGCCATAACGGCTATAGCTGTCGTTGCAGGTACGGCAGCTAGAATCGAAACATATTCCCCATGCACCATCGCAGATGCTCTCATGGAGAGATGACGACCAGTAGTAGCCCCATGTTCCAAAATCACCGTGTTCATGACATCCGGCAGCAGGAAGGAAAATATGGATGTCTGAGAGGGAATAGTTACTTGAAGAGGTATTTCCATTATATACTACCAGTCCCTTGTCTAATGGTAATTTAGCTGCATATACGATATAGCCAGCTACGCCAGAGCCATCGTAGCTTGATGTCCATACCCAGTAGCAATCGTCTTCGAGTTCTTCTAGCTCTTCATGAGTCGGAATACGCCATGCTCCTCCCCAGTTCTGTACGGCAGCGTCGTCCTCTAAGTCGAGAGTAATCTTGTTATCCACATTTCCATATGATGAGTTTGTACTGTACTTAATCATGGAATTATAAGAACCGTTGCACCACTTGTACGTTTCCCAGTCATATACAGACTTGGTGTAAGAATTTTGGGAATTAAATTTGTAATTCATTCCATTTGAAGTATCTTTCTCGCCAAATGCCTTTGTTTCACCCCATGCATAGTAATTTCCATAATCGATAACGCTTGTTGCCCCCACATTCATTGTTGCCCACTTCAAGCCAGATGGCAAACCAAGGTCAACATACGCATGACCATTTTCATAGCCAATGCAAGACTCCACATTCTTAGGCTTATCATCATGCAACTCATCTTTGTCTGAAGAGCATGAAGCAAATACCATTAATACAAAAAGAAAAAAATATCTATTCATTCTATTTAATTTTAATCAATAACCACACAAAAAAAATATTCGTAAATAAGAGGTTTATACAGACTGAATATTTATATGTCAATAATATACAAAAATAGCCTTGCGTTCATTACCAGTGAAACGCCATATAACCACATTCTCCCCATCATCAGACGGTTCTCTGTGGAAAAAGTGCCACAAAGTTAGGAAAGTAATCTCTTACAGCCAAACATTTATATAAAAATGTGAAATAACATTGGTTAGAAATACCGCCAGAGGCGGTTGACTTTTTTAGAACCCGCTGCCAATGGCAGCTAAATACGCAACTTCTCTCGCCGACCGAATGGGAGGTAATCTGCGCAATCTTTAGGCCAACTTTTCTCACTGACCGCAGGGAAGTAATCTTAGCATCTTTTTTAATCTTTACATATTTCTTTATCTTGGCTATCTTTGTGCCGCAAAGCGGCCAGTTAGAAAAACATGGGGAAAACCAAAGAAAACAAAAGAAAACCTGTTTTTTCTTGTTTTTGTTCTGTTTGGCTTCGCCGAGCTAAAGGTTCTTGACTGTTTTTACTTCCCTACGGTCAGTGAGACCGCTCCGCTAAGTTCTAATTGGCACCTTAGTGCAAAAAATACAAGCAAAAATGACATCAAAAAGAAGAAAACAGCAAAAGTCAAAAAGGGCAATGGTTTTCCGTTATAATCACAAAATGAGTACAGGTGAAGTATAGACAAAGTACTGACTAAGTACTGACAAAGTATAGGCTAAGTACTGACTATGAAGTTTAGGGCAAAACACGAGGGGCGATATTCCTTTTGGTATTGATGCTCACATCACCCATTATGCAATTAAGCGTGTATTCGTGATGCCGTTTTATCGACAGAATTGTCTGCGACAGCAGCCTTTAGTATAAAAAAATCACGTCTTAATTGAAAAAAGACCGCGGACACCGTGGCTGTCAGCCAAATAATGACTAATATTGCAGACGAAAACATATATAAATAATATGAAGACAAGCTTTACATCACTTATGATTCTCGCTGTCACTTGTTGTTCAGCGTGCAATTCAGACACAATAACAATCACATACAAGGGCAACACAGCGGAAGTGTCAACCATTCCGAACGACAGTCTTGTGGTGAGCATCAAGAATGCTGACGTGAAGGTGAGCAATAACACGAGCGGCAGCAGGTTCACATACGTGCTCAAGGGTAAAAGCGACAATGGTACGTTCTCACTCAAGACCACCAAGGAGGACAGGATAGAGCTTTCCGACCTCAACCTGACAAGCAACGAGGGCGCTGCAATCATCGTCAAGGGCAAGAAGAAAGCTGATAGCAAGGGCGTAACGCTCTTTGCCAAGTCGAACACGGACAACACCATCACCATCACAGCGTGCGAGGACACCGTCAAGCACAAGGCGGCTGCCATCCACACCAAGGGCAAGCTTCACATCACGGGCTATGGCAAGCTGTCCGTCATCGCAACGGGAAAGGGCTGCAAGGGCATCAACGTGAAGGACGACCTCACCATTAGCGACCTCACGCTCAACGTGACCACTTCGGGTATGTACCTCGCCGAGGACACCACTCACAACGGTATGCCTCCGTTCAATCCTGACGACATGCCAGAGGAGATGAAGAAACAGTTCGAGGAGATGCGCAAGAAGTTTGAGGAAATGGCTAAGAACGGCGAACTTCCAACATTCCCGGGAATG
>CAMOVB010000076.1:0-12631 GCA_946626925.1 uncultured Prevotellaceae bacterium | reverse complement strand
AGAACCACAAAGGAGCATCATCACCTTCTGCATTATGATACCGTAAGAGAACCTCTTTGTCGGATGCCGTACATGTGTCAGCATCATTCTTCATGCTATGAAAAGTGTCCACGATGCGAGCCATATCTATCGAATCGGCATAACGTCCAAAGGCGGATGTCTCTGCATCCACCATAGACGTACTACCCAAATGACAAGCACACATAAGCAGACACGCCATGATAAAGAATATAGTAAAGTGTCTCATTACTTATTTTACTTATTCCATACAGAATAACGCAAATGTCCTACTCTATCTTTGCCCATGCAGTCACGGCAAATGTAACCAAACAGAGAGCCATGATAAGTATGAAGAATGACTGATAGCCAATATTTTCAGAAATAAGTCCTGACACCATTCCAGGAAGCATCACACCACCAAGGTACTGTCCTGCCGTACAGATAGAAAAGACAGATGTGCTACGTTCGCCACGTGAGAAAGTAACAAGGAAAAGAGTGTATGCGGCAAAACCAAGGCCATAGCCTATCTGTTCAAAACAGAGGCAACTACCGATAACCCACAGGTTATCCGTTGGTACAGAACTCAGATAGACATACACTACATCGGGCACAGTAATGCTAAGCACGAGAGGCCAAAGACAGCGCTTCAGTCCCCACTTTGATACTGCCCATCCGCCTATGATACCACCAGCAAGGAGACCTATAACGCCAAGCGTTCCACTAATGAATCCGAAATCCACGTTACTGAGTTCAAGTCCCCCCTCTGCCTTGCTACGTGTGAGGAACAGCGGCACTATCTTAGTGAGCAATCCTTCTGGCAAACGGAAAAGAAGGATGAAAGCAACAGCAGAGATAAGGTGAGGCTTGGTGAGGAACACCTTGAGTGTATTGACAAACTCATGCGCCTGTACCTTTACGTCAAACGTATCATTCACCACACCATGTTCCACATTAGGTAACATACGTGAGTGGTAAAGTGACAGAAGTACCATAAGACCACCAAGGATGAGGAATGCCGTCATCCATGGAGTTGCCGAACCAGCAAAAGCGGAACCGAAGAAACCATCCTGCATAGCACCTACAAGCATGACAAGTCCACCCTGACCTATCACCATGCCTATACGGTAGAAAGTGTTGCGCACGCCAACATACAGTTCCTGTTCTCTATCCTCAAGGCCGATGATATAGAAGCCATCTGCGGATATATCATGAGTTGAACTTGCAAAGGCAATGACCATGAACAAAGCCAATGAACCTTGCAACCAGAAGGATGTAGGAAGGGTGAATGCTACAAGACCGAGCGCTACTCCCATGACAAACTGCATGGAGAGAATCCACCATCGCTTTGTCTTCATATTATCGATGATAGGACTCCATATCGGCTTTATTACCCATGGCAAGCCAAGCCAGCCAGTATATACGGTAATCTCGCCATCAGTAAGGCCAAATTCCTTGAACATAATCACAGAGAGCAGCATGACTGCCGTGTAGGGAAGCGCCTCGCCAAGATACAACGAAGGAACCCATGCATATGGTTTAGTCATATATATATTTTTTTACGGACAATATTTTTAGGAAACTTGCATATTGTCCTTGTTTAATATTCTTTTTGCAGATAAGACAACGACCACAAGCCATGCAACAGGAGCACAAGCAAGGTCAATGAGGAAGAACGTCTTGAAACCAAGGATGTCAGTAAGGAATCCTGACACGCACATAGGAACAAGCATAGCTCCTGCAACAAGTGGCACGTAGAGATAGTTTATAGTGTTACGGTATCTCTCATTGGATATATAATGTACGAAATACATACATATATTCAGTCCAAATCCAAAGCACAGCTGTGCAAGGAATGTCATGCAGCACAAGGCTTGCATATCATCATACACAGGATATTGTGACATGAACACATAGCACATTGGCGACAATGTCAAAGGAATTGCCATGTACCAGAACATCCTGCCATAATCGTAACGGTCAATGAACATCCTGCCAAGAGTCACACCGATGGAGAAGGCTATCACACCTATTGTTCCCTGAGCAAATCCAACATCTTGTATGCTACAACCAAGTCCTCCAGTCTTGACAGAAGACATAAGGAAGAACACACGTGTCTGAAACATCAATGCCTGTGGTAGTAACAGGAAGAACAAGGAGGCAATGACACGAAACGAATACTGTTTCTGGCGTATGCGCTCCACAATATGTATCTCATTCTTCACGGCATGAATTAACGACTCGTGTCTATACGGATTATGAATACGCGGATTCTGAAGCACAAGAAAGTTCAGTATTAGGAAGAACAAGAACACTCCTGCCACAAGGTAGCTTTCCATTGCCCATGCCTTACGATAGCTGCGGAAGAACACCTCGGCAAAGCCAACTACGATAATAAGCACTCCATATGTAAGTACAACCGTACTTTGTGATGCAAATATCTTGGTCTTGTTATAGAGCAACTGCTGGCGTGGAAAGAGCATACGATTGTAGTACATCTTTGCCAACAACTCATGCCATGCACAGAAGAAGCACACAACAAACATAATGGCAAAGAGCGCAAGCGTGTTGGGGGAGAATTTGTCGAGATACAACGTCGTGCCATATAGACACACGAAGATGCAAGCCTCAACAATATGTATGTGTTTCTTAAAACATCCTGCGTTGCGCACCTTACTACGTAGATACGACTTCATAACCCAAGGAAGGAAGAGCAGTCCGCCAAGGAGCGAAGACATGGCATTGCTCTGTCCAAACTGAATAAACATCAGCAGAGCAACATAAGTCACCATCGCTGATGGTATCTCTTCTGCTGCACACAGGCTCGGAATCCAGAACCAAGGACTATGTCTTCTCTTTTCTGACATGCTTGATGTTTAAAATCTCAAATCTATACATGTCAAATCCATGCGTCTCGAACACTTCACACGAAGGCATAAATCATAGATTTGACATCATCAATATATCTTCTTTATCTCAGAATTAGGATAGTAATGCATAAGTATGCCGTCATACTTAAATCCCTTGCTACCCATAACGGCAGCACCAATCTGGCAGAGGCCTACACCATGTCCCCAACCTTTACCATGAAGAATGAAACCATCAGTAGTTTTCTCCACATCGAAAGCAGAAGAATAGAGGTGTGACTCGCTGAGCCATTTTCTTATTTCAAGTTCCTTGCCCACGGTTACTGTATTCTTATCACCTACTATCTTGAGAAGGATAAGACGTCCCGAAGGACCACGCTTGACAGGAACAAGTTCCCTGATGGTTCCGAAGTCGATACCCGACTTACGTGCTACAAGCTCACTAATATCTTCTGTTGTATATTTGACCGTCCAACGATAGAAGTCTGCCGTCTCTTGGTCATAGCCATTAAGTACCTGCGAAAGGATACTCTTATCGTTCGTGTTGCAGAAGTCTCCACTATCGCCTATTGCATCAGGCTTTGCAACGAGATAAGGTTTAGGAGAGTCTTCCCAGCAGTTCTGGAACTCCTCCATCATACCGCCACAGCATTTGGAGAAACGGGCATCACATATCTCGTCGGCAAACATAAGTACTTTGCCCCTCGTAGCTTCAACAGCATCAAGGGCTGTTTGACTCTTGATACGTGTAATACCCTGATACCTCTGGCAATGGTCATCGGCACACACATCAAAGTTCTTGTGAGCGTCATGGTCATACCATCTGATAATCGTATCGCCATCCTCAGAGGAAGATGTACAGCCACCCAAAGTCTCATCATGATGCTTGCAACTTATCTGCGCCAGCACCCACGAGCGGCTAATGACGGCGTGTGCCTTCAGGAACTCAAGACTTGCCGTTGCACTCATCTCGCTTGAGATGACACACTTGAGGTAATCCTCCACACCAAGAATGTTGACGGCACAGAGCGTACCCTCATCTATGATGAACTTGAGGATTCCCTTGAACGTCTGGTTCTCCTTTCGTTCCCAATGGAAGTTGATACCTATTATTACATCATACAAACCAAAGGAAGCATCTGCCTCCTTTGGTTCGAATATCAGTTCGTCATAAGCCTTGCTACGCCAACAGATACGCCCATCAGTTAAGGAGACCTCGTCGCCTCCTTTCACCTCTTCTCCACCTACGATATAAGTAGAGTTAAGTACAAAGCGTATATTGGCAGCGTGAAGTATGCCAACACTTATCTTGGGTTCTTTCATCGTACTTTCTTCATGTTCATAATCATCTCCAATTCATCGTCAAGAGACATACCGCACTCACGAATGATGCTTCCTGCCATGTCAGGAGTAATCTTACGGAAGTCTTCCTCACGTGGAGTGATAATCAAGCCTCCCATGTCGAGAGCGCCAGGGCTGACAAGTATCTTCTCGTCGCCTTCTGCATAGTAGCAGGCTGGACGATGCTTTGCACGTGGGAGGATTACGCTCACGATACGTGGCGAACCATCTGTAGAACTTGCCTCCTTCCATGCAAGGATGTTCATCATTGGCTCTGTTGCTCCCTCTGGTATAGGAAGTACATCATAAATCTTCTTGAAAAGATAAGCATTAGCCGAAGGCGTACGAGTGATGATTATTACACCTGGACATACATAACCACGAAGGCTGAAGATACCTGTGTTGTCGGCTATCTGCTCAAGACGACTTGCCTCAAGCAACTCCTCCTCGCTGATAGGATAGATGCGTGAACGTGTTCTGCGGTAGTTGTTATCCCAGTCACGCTCCAATGGTACTACGCCACGACTACCTGCTTGGAAGTGCATGTGATCAGGAGCGGAGGCTCCGCAGAGAGGTCCGTTGTAGAACACCAGCATCTCGTCGCCAAGTCCATCCGTGATACTCATCATATCCTCATAGCTTTCAAGGATTGCTTGCGGCTGATGATGACGTGATGGAATAGTGAAATGACGAGGAAGGATTGGAAATGGATTGACCAACAACTGGTATCTCTTAGCTATAGAGTTGTCAATCTGTTCCTCTGGTCGGTTATGCTCACAAAGGAAACAAGGACGTTCCTTGATGGCTTTTGCATCTATCTTTGCGCCAGTACTTACGATGCGTGCAGGATTATACTGAGTGACAAGCTTCACTTGGTCACAAATGATATTGTTTACTGCTACGTTCTTCAACTGTTCATAGCGTTCAGCTACTTCCTTCCACTTCTCCATCTGAAGGTCAAACAACTCATTTGCAATTTCTATTGTCGCCTCGCAATTCCAATAGTTGTTGAGGTTGCGACGGTCAAGTATCTCCAATGTACGAAGTCCGTCCTTGTACGCATTATTAGCGTTTACCTTCTCAGGTGAGAGTGCGGCATCAGAGTTACCTTCCCAACGACGGCAAAGGTAGAGTTCGTCAAAGATACGTCCTATCTTGTACTTGCGTGAGAAAGCAAGACCAAGTGCATAATCCTCGCCATAACTTGTATTAGGCACGCCTATCTTGCGCAACAATGGTGTGAAGAATGCTCGTGGCGCACCAAGACCATTGATTCGAAGGGCATTGTTGCGTCCGTTATCATCCGTCCATTCCTTATGGTCGATAAGGCCTGGAGGGAGAGTCTCAAGTTGGAAGTTACACATACGGTAAGAGCCGATAACCATGGCACACTTCTCCTCGTAGAACTTGTTGACGATACGCTGGAGAGTATCTTCGCCACTATATAGGTCATCGCTGTCAAGCTGAACGGCAAAACGACCGCAGAATTCAGAATTGCAGGCAAGGTTCCAACAGCCGCCTATTCCGAGGTCTGTACGAGATGGAATGATATGCTTTACACGGCTGTCTTCCTTAGCTAATTTGTTCAATATATCTGTTGTACCATCTGTTGAATGGTTATCTACAACGATCACATTATAATCAAACGATGCCTTCTGTGAGAGCGCAGAGCGAACGGCATCCTCTATGGTCTTCTCACGATTGCGAACAGGAATGATGACTGAAGCCTCAACGTCAAAGTCACCTTTGGTATGATCTATCTCGTCAACTGACTCTGGTGCGATGTATGCACCAATCTTCTTTAAGTGCTCTGTGAACACCTTCTCCTTTTCTATCTGCGCCTCACGGTTGCGTGGGTCAACGTAGTCAAACTGTTTCTCGCCACTCTTGCGTAGGTCAAGTTCTTCCTCAGTATAGAGATACTCATGAAGATGGAACAATGGTGCCTCATACTTGTGACGAAGAAGATAGAGCATATAGTCATAGCAACCAGAATATATGAGTTCGTCATCAGACTTCTCTTCCAGATAATTTTTCATTATATTCACGGAAATGAGAAACATCGAACCGAAGTCGAAGTCATCACGCACACTTCCATACTGTATGTCGATGGTAGGAGAAGCATAGCGTTCGCCATTCTTTACCTTGTATCGGTCTGAATACAAAATGGAAGGATGAAGCCCTAATGCAACGTTGTATATACGATTGATTGTACCATATCCGAGTGATATGGTCTCAGAATGTCCAAAGATAAGAGCGAATTCGGACACAGCATTATCTGCGATAGTCTTGACAAGGCGTGACGAGAGTGCATTTGTAACCGTCAGCACTTTGCAACCTTTATATTCCTTAGTATCCGTTGATGGAGAAAGGATAAACACATTGTTGATATGCTTCTGCGCCTTAAGCTCTGTTATCAGATTGTCAACCCATGAAAGATTGACACATGAAAGGAAGCAATCAATTCCTTTTTTCATAACAATAATATTTTGGGTCTTTCAACATTATAGATTACTCCTTGGATGGTCTCCGTTTTGCTTCACTTTCTCTTGCTATTACAGATTTCCATCCGAAAGGATAAATGTAACATTTGTGCAAAGATATACAATATAATATTATTTTCAAAAAATAATGCCATTCATTCTTTGCTTTTACTCTACTTTGCCGTAACTTTGCAACTAAATTAAGTAGTTTCAAAGTATATTTTCACTAAAACAAAAGCATATTTAATGAGCAACGGACGCGAAACAGAGGGACTTAAAAGTCTTGGCAAGAAAACTGAGTATCGTCAGGATTATGCCCCTGAGGTTCTGGAGACATTTCAGAACAAACACCCAGAGAATGACTATTGGGTACAGTTCAACTGCCCAGAGTTCACAAGTCTCTGTCCTATCACAGGTCAGCCTGATTTTGCGGAAATTCGCATATCATACCTCCCTGACCAGCGTATGGTGGAGAGCAAGAGCCTAAAGCTCTATCTTTTCTCTTTTCGTAATCATGGCGACTTCCACGAAGATTGTGTCAATAAGATTATGAAAGATCTCATACGTCTTATGGATCCTAAGTACATCGAGGTTACAGGCATCTTCACTCCTCGTGGAGGTATCAGCATCTATCCATACGCCAACTACGGTCGTCCTGGTACCAAGTATGAGGAGATGGCGAATTACAGGATGATGAATCATAACATGTAATCTTACGACATAAATACAAACTAAATAAACTCACAAACTTGATAGAAAAGCATATCGTTCTTGAGAACATCGACCTCGTCACCTTCTATGGCGTAAAAAACGTACATATCCAGATGATTAAGGCTTTGTATCCAAAACTACGCATTATTGCTCGTGGCAACATCATCAAGGTGATGGGCGACGAGGAGGAAATGTGTGCCTTTGAGGACAACATTGACAAGATGCAACAGCATTGCATCAAGTACAACTCGCTCAACGAGGACACTATCCTCAACATTATTAAGGGGGAACGTACCAAGGAGGAAAGTTCTGACAATTCCGCTATCGTCTATAGCGTGACAGGAAAGCCGATCATTCCTCGTAGCGACAACCAGCAGAAACTGGTGGAGGCTTTCAATAAGACCGACATGATTTTTGCCATCGGTCCTGCTGGTTCGGGCAAGACGTACATGAGCATCGCCCTTGCAGTACGTGCGTTGAAGAACAAGGAGATTCGCAAGATTATCCTCTCACGTCCTGCCGTTGAGGCTGGCGAGAAACTTGGTTTCCTCCCTGGAGACATGAAGGATAAGATTGACCCGTATCTTCAGCCACTCTACGATGCACTTCAAGACATGATACCTGCACAGAAGCTCACGGAGTACATGGAGCAGAACGTCATCCAGATTGCACCTCTCGCCTTCATGCGTGGACGTACACTGAACGATGCTGTCGTCATCCTTGACGAGGCACAGAACACTACCACTCAACAGATAAAGATGTTCCTTACCCGTATGGGACAAGGAACGAAGATGATTATCACTGGCGACATGACTCAGATTGACCTTCCGCGCAACGTGAAGTCAGGTCTCAAAGAGGCTACAGAGGTCTTGAAGGACGTTAAGGGTATCTCAATCATACAGATGAATGAGAAGGATATCGTACGTCATAAACTCGTCACAAGAATAGTAAATGCCTACGCAAAATACGATAGACACAGAGAATCCTCAATTCAAGAACGCCCAGAACCTGATACAGTTCACTAACCAATCTGTCTTTCTGACAGGTAAGGCTGGTACAGGTAAATCAACATTCTTGAAGTATATATGTCAGAACACGAAGAAGAAGTTCGTCGTTCTGGCACCTACTGGTATTGCCGCCATTAACGCTGGGGGCAGTACCATGCACTCATTCTTTCATCTTCCGTTTCATCCTCTCGTACCTGATGATACACGTTTCAGCACGCCAGGTCGTCTGAAGCAATTCCTCAAGTACAACAAGGAACATATCAAGTTGATTAAGTCGCTCGAACTCATAATTATCGACGAGATTTCAATGGTTAGAGTTGACGTGATTGACTTCATTGACCGTCTGCTTCGCACCTATTCGGGAAACTTCCGACAGCCGTTTGGAGGAAAACAGATGCTCTTCGTTGGCGACGTGTTCCAGCTTGAGCCAGTGGTCACGCGTGATGAGCAGGATATTCTAAGTCGTTTCTGGGAAACACCTCACTTCTTTTCGGCAAGGGTGTTCAAGGAGATGCAACTCGTTTCCATCGAATTGACGAAGGTGTATCGTCAATCTGATAACGCCTTCATAAGCGTACTCGACCATATACGTACCAATAATCTTGCTTCACACGACCTTGAACTTCTCAACACTTGTGTTGACCAAGACGTGAGTGGGGAGAATGGTATGTTCGTCACACTCGCAACTCGTCGCGACGTAGTGGATAGCATCAACCAGACAAATCTCAATAATCTTGAGGGCGACCCTATTCACTTCAAGGGAGAGATACGTGGCGAGTTTCCTGAATCATCCCTTCCTACATTGCTTGACCTCGAACTGAAGGTGGGAGCACAGATTATCTTCATCAAGAATGACCAGGACAAGCGTTGGGTGAATGGAACCATAGGTACAATCACGGGTATTGACCTCGAAACTGGCGACCACCTCTACATCCTTACCGATGAAGGCAAGGAACTGGATGTGGAACGTGCCATGTGGGCTAACGTGCGTTACACATACAACGAACAGGAGAAGAAGATTGAGGAGGAAGAACTTGGCACATTCACTCAGTTCCCTGTAAGACTGGCGTGGGCAATAACCATTCACAAGAGTCAAGGACTCACTTTCTCTCGTGCTGCCATCGACTTCACGGGTGGAGTGTTCGCAGGAAGCATGACTTACGTGGCACTCTCACGTTGCCGTTCACTTCAAGGTCTGCAACTGAAGAAACCTATCTCGCAGTCGGACATATTTGTCAGCCCTAATGTGGTACAGTTTGCACAACAGTTCAATAATCAGAAAGCTGTTGACCTTGCGCTCAAACGTGCTGGAGCAGACATAGAATATAGCGATGCCGTAGAGGCGTTCAACAAAGGCGACTTCGATGCTTGTCTCACACATTTCTTCAAGGCGATACACGCACGTTACGACATAGAGAAGCCTTGGGCATGGAGATATATCCGAAGGAAACTGGGCGTCATCAACATCTTGAAGGCAGAGATAGAATCCCTTCGCCAGCAGTTGAAGGACAAGGAGACTGAACTGAAAGAGAAACAGCTTGTGCTCAATGATTATGCCAAGGAATACCTCTTCCTCGGTGACGAGTGCGTCAACATGGGCGACACGCAAGCTGCCTTGGCAAACTACGACAAGGCACTTCGCATGAATCCACACTATATTGATGCCTATATCAACAAGGCACGTATGCTTCTTTCCATAGGCAAACTGAGGGATGCGCTTACTTCCATCAATGGCGCACTCGACATCTTGCCTACACATTTCAAGGCACTATATACCCGTGGCAAGATTCTCTTTACCATGCAGGAATATGAATTGGCATGTGCCGACCTCGACCGTTGCACATCATTAAAGGCAGACAACATATCTGCCCATCAACTCTTTGGCGACATTCTCTCGGCAATGGACAAGGAGGAGGAAGCGGAAATTCAGTGGGCAATAGCAAGACAGCTGAAGAATAAAAAAGGCCCCCACCCAACCTCCCCATAGGGGGAGGTGTCCGAAGGGCGGAGAGGGTCTTCCAGCTATGATACGAAAGTATCATAATAGCAACAAACGTTAAAAATACCCGATTTACATTTTCAAAGTTTAAATAATGTGAAAAACGAGAAATATATTCCATTTTCTACCACTCATATAAGTAATAATGTTTACATTTGCCAGCGTCAGACGAGACAAAATAGTATAACAAAACGAACGCCTGAAAACAAGTGAAAACGACTATCATTAGTCCGTAATTCGACTATCATTAGTCCGTAGTGGCGACTATCATTAGTCCGTAGTAGTGACTAACATTAGTCCGTCGAGCGACTATCATTAGTCCGTTGGACGTGTTATTGGAAGCCCATTGCATTATATTTGTTTTTACCTTCGTCTGTATTGTAAATTAATTAATTAACCTTTAAAAACGTACTAAATTATGTCTAAGTACAAGATTATTGAGAGAAAGGCTAATCCTATGGACAAGCAGGACCTTACGGTCAAGTTTTATGCTAAGCCAGTGACAGAACGACCACTGAGCACAGCACAGTTTGCCAAGAACGCATCTGTAGGTATGGCTATCACGCCAAAGGAGATGGAAGCTGCAATCGAGCAGTTCAGCCAGTATGCAATGCAGATGATGCTTATGGGCCGTTCTGTCGAGATTCCGGGTATCGGAACTCTACGTATATCCTTCAAGTCCGAAGGTGCTGAGACACCAGAGAAGTTCAACCCACGCACGATGATTAACTCACCACGCATTCTCTTCACTGCAAAGCCAGAGGTTCGTTCTACAATCATTAACAACATCAGCTATGAAATTGCAGGCGTACGTGCTGGTGGCAAGGACTATGCAAGTGTAAAGGACTACCTCGATGCCATTGGCGGCGGAGGTTCTTCACAAGGTGGCAACACTGGCGGAGGCACATCAGGTGATGACAACGGCGGAGTATTCTAAGCGTATTCCCTTATCAACGTAAACGATTGGAGCGTCCCGTGAAATACGGAACGCTCCAATTATCGTTTTCTGCATATCTTCATTGGGGAGTCAAACAATGTAACAGTTATTCGCACACTGCACGGACAGGCATGCCAACGCAACGTCCAAATACTCCGCAATAAGAAAGGTTGTTCGAATTAACAAGGAAACAATCGGCATTTCTTTCTTCTTCCACATCTGACATGGATGACCAATAGTATCCCCAACGGTCATCTGTTTTCCATTCTTCAGAACGTGAACGAATGCCTGCCGCAGGCAGGAATATGTGTGCATCATCCAATGTATAGCTGCATGACGAAACATATATGTTCTGTTCTTCAATCTTTCCTCTGTCCAATACAGATTTTGCCGCATACACTATACAACCTGCAACACCCGTACCTGCATAATCCGATGTCCATACACGATAGCAGTACTTTACGAGTTCGTCCTGCTCTGCATGTGAAGGCATACGCCACCTGCCACCCCAGTTCTGGACAGCAGCATCATCTTCGGGATTAAGAGAAACATTCAATGAAGAATACTTTGTATATCCTGATTCACGAGAGTCCACCTTTGCCCACTTGTATGTATATTCATTATACAGGGTCTTGGTGTGAGTCTTCTCTTGCATATAGCTATAATTCCTTTCATTGGTAAGGTCTTCTTCGCCATAAGCCTTTGTCTCGCCCCATGCATAATACTTTCCATAGTCCGACACCTTCTCGGCACCCACATTCATGGTTGCCCACTTCAATCCAGAAGGAAGACCAAGGTCAACCCAGTCATGTACACCCTCACTACCATACACAACCTGTGGAAAACGCAAAGGCTCAACCAGCGGTTCTTCGTCTTTATCAGAAGAGCATGATGCAAGCATGGTAACAGCAAGTAGTAATAAAACATTTCTTTTCATACTTTTGATAGTTAATAATTATTGTTATACATATTCTTTCCACTCACACAAGGCAGTCCTCATCACTATTTTCTCACACATCACAGACTGCTGCTTCAAGCCTGGGAAAGAAACAAGGGGCTTTTTGCGGCTGCAAAGATATACAATAAAAAGTACAATAGCGAACCAACAGAAGAAAAACAAGAGGAAAAGGAATAAAATCCCTCGTTTCTCTTGTATGAATCATAATAACGCCGTATCTTTGCACACGCAAACGGAATGATACCGTATATGTTCCGGCTCGCTAGCTCAACTGAATAGAGCATTTGACTACGGATCAAAAGGTTATAGGTTTGAATCCTATGCGAGTCAC
>CAMOVB010000075.1:0-12781 GCA_946626925.1 uncultured Prevotellaceae bacterium | reverse complement strand
GAGGGTGCGTTGCATCTTCTCCCATATAGCATATCCGTAAGGCTTGATGACCATACATCCACGAACGTCTGCCTGCTCTGCAAGGTCAGCCTTCATCACAAGGTCATTGTACCACTGACTATAGTTTTCGCTGCGCTTTGTCAGCTCCTTTAATTCTTTTGCCATAATATCTTATAATGTATTTATTTTCGTTTCGTTCTGCAAAATTACGCATTAAAAATGATATTTTTTGCGTCTGTGCAAAAAAAAAATGAAAAATGTGTAGGTAAGTCGTACAAAAAACCTAAATTTGCACATTGATGATGAATGCAGCCAAAGCATCTACTGATAGCATGAATCTGATGGTGTCTTTACGACTCGTTCTTCAAGTTTACTATGAACTAAAAAATATATATTTAATAATACTAACTTAAAAAGCTTAAGAATTATGAAAAATTCAGGTTTTGTTGCTCTCTGTATGAGCGGATTGATTCTTCTTTCATCTTGTGGTGCAAGTAACACAACTAAGGGTGCTCTCATCGGTGGTGGTGGCGGTGCAGCTGTTGGTGCTCTTGCTGGTCGTCTTATCGGTGGTAACGCTAAGGGTACAGCTATCGGTGCTGCTGTAGGTGCTGCTGTAGGTACAACTGCTGGTGCACTCATCGGAAAGAAGATGGATAAGGCTAAGGCTGCTGCTGCTGCCGCTGCTGCTAACGCAAACGTTGAGACAGTAACTGACGCAAACGGTCTTGAGGCAGTTAAGGTTACTTTCGACAATGGTATCCTCTTCGCAACAGGTAAGTCTGCTCTTCAGGTTTCTGCTCAGACAGAACTCAAGAACTTCGCTACAAAGGTTCTTAATGTTTACACAGATTGTGACGTTGCTATTCAGGGATATGCTTCTTCTGATGGTTCAGACGCTACAAACCTCACACTCTCTCAGAACCGTGCTGATGGTGTTAAGAACTTCCTCGTAAACTCTTGTGGCGTTAACGCTAAGCAGATTAAGGAAGCTAAGGGCTACGGTGAGACTAACCTCGTAACTAACGCTGATGGTACTGAGAACCGTGCTGCTTCTCGTCGTGTTGAGGTTTACCTCTACGCTTCTGAGGCAATGATTAAGGCTGCTGAGGCAGGTACACTTAAGTAATCTATAACTTAATCATAAATATAAGAGGAGATGTTGCATTTGCAACGTCTCCTCTTTTTCTTTTTACGTAAATCTTCAACATCCTTTTGATGATCCTTTATTTCTTCATATAGGCTCTTTCTCGTAAATGTAGTATGTTGATGTAATGTTATCGAAGTTCATCCATTTTCATGAGTTGTATCTTGTCGCTCTTTGAAATGCCTGCAGGGTTTGTTCCTGGAGCACCTTCTGGCACAGCAAGTCCTCGTTTCTTGTAATATTCCGTCCAATATGGGAGAATAGTTCCATCTTCGCCATGAAAAGACATTGGCTGCTGAGGGAAGATGTGCTTACCCTCTTTGTCGATATAAGATAGGTGTACAAGTTCGCTACAATATATAGCTTCTTCCGTGTCTGAGAATATCCAGTCGTAAGGACGTCCGAAGTATGTCTTTGCACGTTGCACACATTCATCCACTACGGAAGTATCTTTCAGCCTTCCTACGAGTACGAGAGGCTTGCCGTCTGCTGAATGTTCTGCCTTGTTTAGGAATGTGTCAAGAGGGCAAATCCTTACGCCATACTTACCTGTTGCCTCAATAACCTGAATGATAGTGTCATTCTTAATTACTATAGCCACATGGCTTATTCCGAGGTCATCCTTTCTGTTTGTTGCTTCCACTATTGCACCTCCGAATCCTCCTTTTGGTTCGCTATAGTTGAAGAGTAGGTCGCCATTTTTCAGTCCTTGTGCCATACTTGCGGAGGTCATGACAAGTGTCAGGAATGATGTGAGTATTAATTTTGTCATATTGTGAATCTCCATTCTTTTTTGTATTCTGTATTTTTGTTTCTGTTAATACTATGACAAATATAGGTGTTTATTTCGTTGCAACCAAAGATTTCATAGGTTTTATATGAGAAATTCAAGTGCAAACATAACCACAGAAAAGTGCGTGTCGTGCATGTTTAAGCCTCGTGAACACTATATTTATGGGGTGTAAACAGCCACTTTACGATGTGTAAGTATTATATTTATTCCAACAATAACTTTAGTCATGATTGATAGTTTTGCGCAACTTGCGCAGATGCGCAACCCCTCGTGAAAAATGATGAACATATTAACTTATTGAATATCAATTATAGTTATTTTTTAATGCTTTTTGCGCAGGGTTGCGCATCTGCGCAAGTTGCGCACGAAGAATGAAAAAACAATGTAGCCATGTTTCCGTCTTAATTATTTAATTGCTACCTTTGCGCTGCAAAACAGATAAAAGGAAAAAGATTTGTAATGGAAAGAATCTGGCATTACGTCAAGCAGACGTTAAAGTGGGGAGCGATTGCGTTCTTCGGTTCAACAATATTCATGGTTATCTTGTACAAGTATGTACCTGTGCCTTATTCACCTCTTATGTTCATAAGATGCTATCAGCAAGTAAAGAACGGTCAACAACTGAGGATGAAACATGAGTGGGTTCCTTTGGATTCCATTTCTCCTGAATTGCCATTGGCAGTATGGAGTAGTGAAGACCAGAATTTTCTTACGCATAATGGATTTGACATGGACGGTATCATGCAAGCCATAAAAGAACGTGAGGAGAGGGGACGCATACGTGGCGGAAGTACAATAAGCCAGCAGACGGCAAAGAACGTGTTTCTATGGCCATCAAGTACGTGGGTTAGAAAAGGCTTCGAGGCATATTTTACGGTACTCATTGAGATTGTCTGGGGTAAACAACGTATCATGGAGGTCTATCTCAATACGATAGAGATGGGTGATGGCATATACGGTGCAGAAGCCGTTGCACTCGAACATTTCGGAGTGCATGCAAAAGACCTTAATCGTAATCAGTGTGCGCTTATTGCAGCTACTCTTCCAAACCCTATAAGGTTTGACAGTTCCAACCCTTCATCATACATGTACAAGCGTCAGAGGTGGATTACTCGTCAGATGCGCTGGCTCAAGGAGTTCCCGATGACAGAGGAGGCAATGGACGAATGGAAGGAAGCGAATAAGGATAAGTGAAACACAATTAATAATTAACAATTAACAATTAACAGTTGCGAATTAACAATTAACATGCAGGTTCGTTCTTTGTCATTCCATAATAATCTTTATGGATTCTGCATTTTGAATTATTAATTATTAATTCCAAAAAGAATGAGGGTGTGTCAATTTAGTTTTGACACACCCTTGTTTTGATAAGTAATCTATGTAATCTGATTTACTTTACCTTAGCTACGATAGCCTTGAATGCTTCTGCATTGTTGACTGCGAGATAAGCAAGAGTCTTGCGGTTGATCTCGATGCCAGCCTTGTGGAGAGCACCCATAAGCTGTGAGTAAGACATACCCTCGAGACGAGCAGCAGCGTTGATACGCTGAATCCAGAGAGCACGGAACTCGCGCTTCTTACGACGACGGTCTGCGAATGCGTATGTGAGACCCTTCTCGTATGCGTTCTTAGCAACTGTCCAAACGTTCTTACGAGCGCCGAACTGACCCTTAACGCGCTTTAAAATCTTCTTACGACGTGCACGTGATGCAACATGATTTACTGATCTTGGCATAATTTTTCTTTTTTTTGAACTATAGCGGCGAATAATGTCTCGCTCTTTGGTGCTATATGTTCGGTTAAACTTAAAAAGTTAATTCTTACTTGCTGATTCTTTAATTAAAGATGTGTCTTTAATCAGAAAGATTAGCGGAGGCAGAGAAGGTCACGAACCTGCTTTACGTTAGCAGATACTACGATTGCAGAGTGATCGAGATTTCTCTTCTGCTTCTTAGTCTTCTTTGTCAAGATGTGACTGTGATAAGCGTGCTGACGCTTGATCTTTCCTGTACCAGTAAGCTTGAAACGCTTCTTTGAAGCGGAGTTAGTTTTAACTTTTGGCATTTTTTTTATGTTTTAATTATTAATAATTAGTGGCAACGCATATACCAAGGGCGTTACGCACTTTCTTTTCTTGATAAGAGAGGGGAGGGGTTAAGCCTCCTTGTTTGCTATTGCATCAGCAAGGCCTGCAAATGGACTGTTTGGATTAGGTCCTTCTGTCTCGTTCTGTGCTTCTGCCTTAGCCTTTGCCTCAGCAGTTTCGTTGTCACGCTTCTGCTGACTCTTCTTTGGCTGTCCTGCTTTCTTAGGAGCGAGGATGAGAATCATCTTCTTTCCTTCGAGTACAGGCATGCTTTCTACCTTTGCATATTCTTCAAGGTCGTTGGCAAGACGGAGAAGAAGAACCTCTCCCTGCTCCTTGAAGACGATTGAGCGTCCCTTGAAGAATACATATGCCTTAACTTTGTTTCCATCGTTAAGGAATTCCTGTGCATGCTTGAGTTTGAAAGCATAGTCTGCTTCTCCAGTCTGAGGACCGAAACGAAGCTCTTTAACTTCTACCTTGACCTGCTTGGCTTTCATATCCTTTGCCTTCTTCTTGAGTTGGTAAAGGAACTTTGAGTAGTCAATAAGTCTACATACCGGAGGATTGGCATTTGGAGAAATCTCTACGAGATCAACTCCTTTATCTTCTGCCATCTGTAGTGCTTCCTTAGTTGGCACAACTACAGATTCGACATCGTCGCCTACAATTCTCACTTCGCGCACACGGATCTGTTCGTTGATGCGGTGCTGCTGTTTTTTGTTTTCACCTTTCATTAATGTGATTTTCCTTCGGTTTGTTTGTAAAAAGTTGTATTTTATTTTTTTTTTTTTTTATTTAGAAGTTCCCAAGGATTTTGATGTCCTTGGGAACTATCTTATTCATTTTCGGCTGCAAAGTTAAAAATTTTCTGTCATTTCACGAACTTCTTCGTTGATTTTCTTTGCAAAATCCTCAAATTTCATTGTTTCTTGGCTCTGTGTACCCTGTTTTCTTACATTTACAGTACCATCAGTTGCTTCTTTCTCACCAACAACGAGCATATAAGGGATGTGCTTAATCTCATTGTCGCGAATCTTACGACCAATCTTCTCGTTACGGTCATCGACTGTTGCACGTACATCATTCTGTGCGAGATATTCGCATACTTTCTGTGCGTAGTCGTTGTACTTTTCTGAGATTGGGAGGATTGCAACCTGATCTGGAGTGAGCCAGAGTGGGAAGTGTCCTGCTGTGTGCTCGATGAGTACGGCGATGAAACGCTCCATGGAACCGAATGGTGCACGGTGAATCATTACAGGACGGTGCTTCTCGTTGTCTGCACCTGTATATTCGAGTTTGAAACGCTCTGGGAGGTTGTAGTCAACCTGAATAGTACCAAGCTGCCAACGACGTCCAAGTGCGTCCTTAATCATGAAGTCAAGCTTAGGACCATAGAATGCAGCTTCACCAAGTTCTGTGCGTGTAGGAAGTCCCTTTTCTGCACAAGCCTCGATGATTGCGTTCTCTGCCTGCTCCCATACCTCGTCAGAACCGAGGTACTTCTCCTTGTCGTTAGGGTCACGGAGTGATATCTGTGCCTCGAAGTCCTTGAAGTCAAGTGCCTTGAAGATGATGTTGATGATATCCATAACGCGGAGGAACTCCTCCTTCACCTGATCTGGGCGACAGAAGATGTGTGCATCATCCTGTGTAAATGAACGTACACGAGTAAGTCCGTGAAGCTCACCTGACTGCTCATAACGATATACTGTTCCGAACTCTGCGCAACGGAATGGGAGATCCTTGTATGAACGTGGCTGCCATGCGAAGATTTCGCAGTGGTGAGGACAGTTCATTGGCTTGAGGAGGTATTCCTCGCCTTCCTCTGGAGTCTGGATTGGCTGGAATGAATCCTTACCATAGTGATCCCAGTGACCAGAAGTCACGTAGAGGTTCTTTCCACCGATATGTGGTGTCATTACCTCCTGATAACCGAAACGCTTCTGAATCTTGCGGAGGAAGTCCTGAAGACGGATTCGAACGGCTGTTCCCTTTGGAAGCCACATTGGAAGTCCCTTACCTACACGGTCAGAGAACATGAAGAGTTCCATCTCCTTACCAATCTTACGGTGGTCACGCTTCTTAGCTTCCTCAAGTGCTACGAGGTACTCGTCGAGCATCTTCTTCTTTGGGAAAGAGATACCGTAGATACGAGTCATCATTGGACGCTTCTCGTCACCACGCCAGTATGCAGCAGCAAGTGAGAGGAGCTTGACAGCCTTGATTGGGGCTGTGTTCATGAGGTGTGGACCCTTACAGAGGTCGATGTAGTTGCCCTGTGTGTATGTTGTAATCTTACCATCCTCAAGTTCGGCGATAAGTTCATTCTTGTATGTCTGTCCCTTTGAAGCGAAGAGAGCCATAACCTCGTCCTTTGAAATCTCCTTGCGGATGAGGTCTTCCTTCTTCTGCTGGAGTTCCTGCATCTTCTTCTCGATCTTTGGGAAGTCAGCATCGCTAAGTTTAACACCCTCTGGTGGCATTACGTCATAGTAGAAACCATTTTCGATAGCAGGACCGATACCGAATTGTGTGCCTGGGTAGAGCTCTTCGATAGCCTCTGCCATAAGGTGTGCAGAAGTGTGCCAGAAGGCATGCTTACCTTCTGCGTCGTCAAACTTGTAGAGCGCAATGGTAGCATCCTCGTTGATTGGACGGTTAAGCTCTGTTGTCTCGCCGTTAACGCCACATGCGATAACATCCTGTGCAAGACGCTGGCTGATGCTTTCAGCAATCTGGAGGCCAGTTACGCCGTTTTCGTATTCGCGTACTGAACCATCAGGGAATGTAATCTTTACCATATTATGTTGTTTTTATTATATTCTTCTTTATAATGTTTTGGATAGTCTGGAATTGACGTTAAAATCCAAACATTTGGCAAATTTAGCGTTTTTTTTTTGAAAAACGAAAGATTGCTATAAAACTTTGTCTAAATGGCACGATTTTACGTCAGTTCTTCTTTTTCTGATTCTTCTTGATTATGTTGTATGCACCAACAATACCAAGTTCACCTGCCTTGCTCAAGTCTTGAATGGCAAGCGTATTTTCGTTTATGAGAAGTCGTAGAAGTCCTCTGTTGTAATATGCCTCGGCAAATGTGTCGTTCAGTTCTATTGCCTTAGTGAGTTTGTCAATAGCATTCTGCACATTTCCTGTCTGAGCATCTCCATAAGCCTCGTCGAAGAGCTTGGTGGCTTGAGTGTCATGTAGCTCATTAAACGTCCTTGATGCTTCCCCAATTGTTCTCAAGAGTGTGGCATCGACATTTCGGTTTTGTACCTTACCTCGGTAAGGGTTGTCGTATGTCTTTGTCTCGGTATCATCTTCCACGAGCTTGTCGTAATCGTCAATCTTGTTGTCTTCTGACTGCTTTCGTGTCTCTGTTGGCTTCTTCTTTTTCTTGTGGGCTACATATCCGTATTTATGGGCAAGCTGTTCTTGGATGACGTACAACTCGTCCTTGTCTGCACCTCTTGTATCGCCCATCTTGCGTTTTGCCTTTGCTCTCTGCTGGTAGCCGTAGAGAAAGTCCGGGTATTTGTTTATGACGGTGGTATAATCTTTTATGGCATCCCTGTACTGACCTGTCTGTAGGAGGAGTTCGCCACGGTTGAATATAGCCATCATGTCATTAGGGTCAATCCTGATGATGAAGTCAAAGTCCTCGATGGCCTTGTTGTCCTCACCAACGTATGCGAGGAGAAGTCCACGGTTGTAGTGACCAGAGAAGTTGCGAGGGTCAAGTTGTATGGCATAGTCGTAGTCATTCATCGCACCACGGAGATTGTCTTGATGATAGCGTGATAGTCCGCGGTTGACGAATGCTCCTGCATTCTTAGGATTGACGGTTATAGCTCTGTCGTATATTGCTTCTGCGTCCTTATATTCCTCATGTGACAGGAGAATACCTCCCTTGATGAAGAGGGAGTTGAAGTCATACTTATTTATCTTGAGAGCTTCATCGATGTAGGTTTCAGCCTTGGCTGTATCATTCTTCTCAAGTGCAACCTGTGCCTTCATCTGGTATGTGTCTGCGTGTCCTGACCATTTCTTGATAAGGATATCACAGATGGAGTCGGCTTTATCAATCTCCTTTGACTCTATGAGACAATAGACATAGTTGTGCCAGAGCGACCTGTTGTCGGGTCTGAATTCTATGGCCTTGTAATAATCCTCTGCTGCCTCATCATACCTATGGAGGTTGATGCGTGCAAGTCCTCGAAGCTCGTAGCTGTTTGGATAGAACGGATTACGGTCTATGGCGACACTACAGTCATTTTCGCATCCAGAGTAGTCTTCAAGAAAGAACTTCGCCTCACCTCGCAGGAACCATGGTTCATAGAGGTGTGGCTTTGCTGTAATAATCATGTTGAAGTACTGTATGGACAGTACGTAGTCGTCAAAGTACAAGGCATTGCGTGCCACATTCATAAGATGTGTCGTATTAAGCTGTGCCTTGATAGGGGAGACGAGTGAGAAGAGACACACAACAACAATAACTGCATTCCTTATGGCATGCAGTCTTGGGTTACTAAGTATCTGGTTATGTCTGTTCATCCTTTGTTGTCCTGTGTCTTCTGGTTTGTTGTTCTTCTGCTTTAGCGATTAGCCTTGCACTTGTAAGAGGCAGAGAACTTTCCCTTAGTCATGTTCACGAGCTTTGACTTGATGAGCTGCTTGCGGAATGTTGAGAGGTGGTCAACGAAGAGCTTTCCGTCAAGGTGGTCATACTCGTGCTGGAATACTCGTGCGAGAAATCCGTCAATCCATTCGTCGTGCTCCTTGAGGTTCTCGTCTGTATATTTGACGTGAATCTTTACAGGACGCTTTACTGACTCGTGAATACCAGGAACGCTGAGGCATCCCTCCTCGTAGCTGCTTGTTTCCTCGCTGCTCTCAAGAATCTCAGGATTGATGAATGCGTGAAGGAATCCCTTGTATTCAGGCATGTCATCGCTTATTACATCAAGGTCAACGATGAACAAGCGTATGCTCTTTCCGACCTGTGGACCTGCAAGACCTACACCTTCAGCCTTCTTGTTTGTCTCGTACATATTCTGAATGAGTTCCTGAAGACCCTCATAGTTGTTTACGTCTATTTCCTCGGCTACCTTTCTGAGAACAGGCTGACCGAAAATGTACATTGGTAATACCATTATATTTTGATTTTTATGATTCTACTTTTTCCTATTATATAATATAGTGGAGATGTTTTCAATATTTTATGCTCTCCAAGTAATCCTCAAGGATTATGGTTGCGCTAATCTTGTCAACGAGCCCTTTGTTCTGTCTTGCCTTCTTGCCTATGCCTGAGTCAAGCATGGCTTTGTGGGCAAGTACTGATGTGAATCGCTCGTCATACATTTCTATCTTCTTGTCTGGGAAGAGTTTCTTGAGACGATTGACGAAAGGTGTGATGCGCTTCATGTTCTCCGAGTCCTCGCCATTCGTTTGCTTAGGGAGTCCTACGACTATTGTCTCCACGTCCTCCTTCTGCATATAGTCCAAGATGAACGCCTCCAGATTCTTTGTGTCAACGGTCGTGAGACCGTTGGCAATCATCTGGAGAGGGTCAGTAACAGCAATACCTGTTCTCTTCTGCCCGTAATCTATGGATAATATTCTGCTCATAACTAAAAGCCCCCTAACCCCCAAAGGGGGCATCCGTCCGGATAATGGGGATTATTTAAATATAAGTTTTTGAGTTCTTAAGTTTTTGAGTTTTTTAGTTCTCGTCAATAACAAGACCCAACAAAATCTTAACTCTTAATTCTTAATTTTTTTTTCAGCTCTTAATTCTGAATTTTGAATTCTTAATTTTTAATTCTTTTAGTACCACTTGATACTACTTGAGTAGCTACTCTTCTTATCGTACTTGAGTGCATCGGTAAGTGTGCTTGCCTTGGCACGCATAGTGATGTTGTACGAAGTGAAGATACCGAATGTGAGACCGCACGAAATGTCGAAACAATGCATGTCACGATGAATGTTGACAGTTGTCATAGACAGCTTCTTTGCATTGAAGTCCCATCCTGAACTGAAGTTGATGTTCCAGTTGCTTGACAGCTTGAGATTACCTGAGAAGTTCATGTTCTGGGTGAACTTGTATGGGTAGCGCATAGTCTTAATGTTAATCTTTGCGCTACGGTCTTCAGTCATTGAGATACCGTAAGAAATTGTGAACGACCAAGGCATGGAGAACTTCATGTAACCATCGGCATCAAGACCGTCTGCACTATCTGAAGACTTGCTGTTCATGTCGTGAGCCTTGTCGATATTTGTCTCGTCACTTTCCTCACTATCTATGTTGTCATCTTTCTTTTCTGTAGCCCCCTTAGCATCCTTTTCGTCTTCCTCTTCTTCTTCCTTGCCGAGAAGCTTGTTAATCTTTTTCTTTACGTTCTTCAACGTTTGGTTGTTGAATGTGTATGAGAGGTTCTTGCTCATTCCCTGGAAGCGTCCGAAGCGACCGTGAGACCATTCTGTCGTGTTACCCACAATTACGTTGCCGTTCTTGTCAAACTCGTAAGCGTATGTCTGGAACACGGCGTTCATGTTGAATGTAGTCTTTCCCCATTTGAGACGAAGACGTGTGCTGAGGTTGCTCCAAGGCTGCTGTTTTGCTGCAAGGTTATAAGAGATACTTGCTCCCAGTTCGTCAATAATGCTGAACTTCTTGGTACTGTCATTCTTGTCCTTGTACTTTGCCTCGATGTTGTTTGAAATGTCAAAGCTGAGCGAACCGTTCTTGCCGCCACCCGGCGCTCCGTAGAGCATTCCTGCATACTTAGAGTATGATACAGTCGTAACGTTGCCTTCCTCGTCTGTCTTGACGTATGTACCGTAATATCCATACTTGTCGCTACTGAAATCAGGAGCGTATGAGTAGCCGACTGAAGGTGTAATGACGTGACGGATAACTTCTACTTTCTTGCCAAACATAGGAAGCGGTTTGTAGAAACCATAAACTGTAGTATTGGCAGACACGCTGAGGTTGTAGTCCCATACTCGGTTGAATCCGTTGATTGTGTCTATTCGTTCTCTATGTCTGTCGTTGTCCCACGAACGCTCAGTCTTGAATGAGTACCATCGTTCTGTGTAGTTAATCTGCGGAACAATATTGATGTAGTTGAACACGCTGAATGTTGCAGATATAGGCACGGAGTGCTGAATACCGTTCTTCCAGTCCTTTGTGAGACTTGAACTCATGAGCTTGTCCTCCTTGGTGTTGATACTGTTGGAGAGCGAACCTGAGTAGGAGAGAGCAATCTTTTCGTACCATCTTTCCTTTCCTGCTGCATGCTTGCGCTTGAAAGGGTAGAGGCGGGCGAGGTTCACGTTAAGGCTCGGAAGTGTGAGGCTTATTGTTGAGTCGCGCATGTTCTGAGCCACGTTCATACTGCTTGAGAGCGATAGACCTGACTTAGGGAAAGAACGTGAATAGCTCACACTTGATGTACGTGTACTCTGTGAGTATGATGCAGGATTGTAGAGGCTTGAGAGGTTCTTCTTCTCATAGCTCTGTGTCGTGAAATTGACAGAGGCTGAGAATGAACTGTTAGGACTTGCTTTAGGGTCCTGACGATGCGTCCATTGAATCTTGAAGTTCTTGGCTACGTTATAGTCAGGCATGTTCTCTTCGCCTTCCTTTGTCACCTGATAGTTGAAGTAGAAGTTACCGCTATACTTGTAACGTCTCTTGTATGTCGTCTGACCTCCGATACCCCATGAGCCTTTGGTGTATATTTCACCTGTTAGCTTCAAGTCCATCATGTCGCTTATGGCAAAGTAATATCCACCATCGCGAAGGTAGAATCCACGTGTGGTCTCATCTCCGTAGGTTGGCATGATTAATCCTGACGAATAGCTGCTCGTGAATGGGAAATATGCGTAAGGAATTGCCAAAGGAAGTGGTACGTCTTCTATGACGAGCCATGCTGGTCCTGAGAATACGCTCTTTCCTGGGCGTACCTTAGCACGACTGAGGGCTATGTAGAAGTGTGGATGCTTTTCGTCACAGGTGGTGTAAGTACCGTTCTTGAGGTACATCTCGTTGTCTGCACCTTTCTTCGACTCAGCACTTGTGAGGAATCCGTCTTCCTGAGCAGTATATACGTTGGTGATGTAACCCTTCTTTGTCTTGAAGTTGTAGCTCATACTTTCTGACTCGTATGTGTCGCTACCTTCCTTGAAGATAGGCTCACCGAATTTGTTTCCTGTTGAATCGACAGCACCTGTTGCGTGAACAATGCTGCTGTCCATGTTCATCTGGATAATCTCGGCTGTAATCTCCTTGTCGGTATATTTCACGTCGCTCTTTCCGTAGAGGAAGGCATCCTTTGAACCCATGAAGAACACGAGAGAGTCACTTGCTGTGAACTGTACTGGTGCATCGAGTGGACTCTTCTTGACATGCTTGAGTGAGTCTTCTGCACGTGCCACGGAATCGTTCCATTGTATGGCGTTACCCTTTCCCTTCTGCGAAGAATAAACAGCCTTGAGGGAGTCAAGGTATGAGAGTACGATGTGGTCGGAGTCGTTCTTGTTTGTTAGGGTGTCAATATTCTTTATCTTGGCTTGGATGGATGAAATAAGCGAATCCTGGATAACACTATCCATGTCTATAGTGTCACCCAGGCTGTCTTGCCCTGAATACTGTCTCTTCTGAGTCATTACTCCACGCTCGGCGTATGATAAGAACGAGAGTACTGAAAACAGTAAAAATGAGAATATTATTTTATGATGTTTC
>CAMOVB010000074.1:0-12795 GCA_946626925.1 uncultured Prevotellaceae bacterium | reverse complement strand
TTTAAGTTTGGTACAGTCAAAGAAAGCATAGCTACCAATAGTAGTAACGGACTGCGGAATGTCAATTGAAACCAATCCGTGACAGCTATGGAATGCGTATGAGGCAATACCCGTAACTCCATGTGGAATGGTTGTGTAGTTGCAAGCAAAGAGCAATGTTCCATTCCACTTGTCTATAACTGCATTACAGTTTTCACGTGAATCGTAAACAATGTTATTTGGATCTACAGATATGGATGAGCATCTGTAGGTGTCAAAAGCCAAACTACCGATGTTCACCACATTGCGTGGAATGTAAAGTGAACTGAGTACCACTCCTCTGAAAGCCTTGTCGCCAATACGTTTGAGTGACAGAGGAAAAGTAATTGAAATGCTGGTTGTACTTTGGGTAGCATTCTCAAATGCATTGCTTTGTACTTCCTCCAAAGTATTTGGGAAAACAAGTGAATGATTGATGTTGCACTCGCAGAAGGCGTTTGTACCAATCATGTTCACTTTAGATGTCTCCAATCCCATAATGGTGGTTAGATTTGAACATTTGTAGAAAGCAGCAGCTCCAATCTCTGTAAGTGAGCTTGGAAGGTTAATGCTACTAAGTGATGTACATCCGAAGAAAGCACGTGAATTTATCTTCTCAATGGTGTTTGGTAAGTTTATACCTGTCAAATTTGTACAGCCTTGAAAAGCATCCGTGTTGATATATTTTACAGGATATACAACATTGTCCACTTCAATGTAGGATGGAATATCCACATCGCCCACGTATGGCCACAACGTATTGGTGCCTGCATCATATCGTTTGATGACGGCAGCATAACGATTATTATTTGTATTGACATATTCGTAGTAAACGTCGTTAATGATGGCTATAGATGCGGCATAAATAGAATTGGCGCATGCAAATAGCAGTGCCATAATAAGATATTTAACATTCCTTTGTGTTCCCATATTTCATTTCCCGAATAATGTTTGACATTCTTGTTTTTTCCGTTTTGATAATACCTATTGTGGTATTTTGCGTATCTAATTTTCATAAGATAACCTTGCAAATATATAAAGTTTTTGTCTTACGTCAAAAAAAAGAAGAAGAAAATCTGAAAAAGTGGCTTTCTAATGGTACTACTTATCATTTACGAACAATCAAAGGGTAAAAAAAACAAGTGAAGCTTGCACTTCACTTGCATTCCTCGTTTATATGAAGAGTTACCTAAGATGGCGATAAACTCTATTCATTATTATTCATTCTCGATTCAGCATTTACTTCAGTCCTGCCTTCAGTGAACGGATGACGGCAGAGTTGAAGCCAGCATGGTCAAGTTCGTTGAGTCCCTTGATGGTTACTCCACCAGGAGTAGTGACCTTGTCGATAGCCTCTTCTGGATGCCAACCTGTCTCCTTGAGAAGGCTGACAGCACCCTGCATTGTCTGGAGCGCAATCTGTTTTGCCTGCTGAGGATAGAAGCCCATCTCGCAACCGCCTTCCATCTGGGCACGGATGTAACGCATAACATAAGCAATTCCGCATGATGCCATCATCATTCCTGGACCTACGAGGTTCTCGGTAACGACGAGAGTGTCACCGCAGATATCGTAAAGGGACTTCACACAGTCAAGACTCTCCTGACTTGCGTTACTGCCCTTGGCAATGAAACTCATGCTTGCGCCGAACTCAGCAGCTATGTTAGGAATGACATAGAAGAAGTTGGCAGCGTTTGTTCCGAGTGTCTCAGCAAGCTTGTCTGTCGTAAAGTTGGCGGCATCGCTCACCACAATCTGCTTCTTGAAGTCGAGCACAGGCTTCAACTCGCCAAGGACGAGAGGCATAAGCCAAGGCTTAACGACCACAACGATGACATCAGCATCCTTTACGGCAGCCACATTGTCGGTTGTTGTCGTGATTGATGGATATTTCTCCTTAAAACTTGCAAGAAGAGCCTCATTCTTGTCTGAGATTGTGATGCTACCTACCTTACCACTCTTTGCCCATCCGTGGATGAGCGCGCCACCCATATTGCCAGCGCCAATAACTGTCAGTTTCATATTTATTTTTGTATTTGTTGTTACATGTTTTTGAAGTAAAGACGCGAGAAAGTCATAAGATTAAGACGTTGCATTGTTTGTCCTCAATGAGTCCTCAATTCCTCCTCATCGATTTTAAGGAAAAAGCTTACCATCTTTTGCATCTCAGAATCTAATTCCAAGTCACTAACTTCAAAATCTTAATTCTTAATTCTTAAATCTTAAATTAAATTCTTAACTTTGCGCAAAGTTACGTATAAAGAGACAATCTTACAAAATAATTCTGTGCTTTTCTCGTTTAAAAATTGTATGAGCAATTATATACAATCACATAACACAGTCCTGAGGATTGCATTACTATGTCTTCTGTCCATGTTATCAGCAATCATGTCGGCACAGACAAGGAAAGTGATGTTCCGTCCTTACATTGACCAGAGGCGTTTCCACTACGGATTCCTCGTTGGTTCCCACATGCAGGACTTGGAGTTATCCCAGAACGGATATATGGACGAGAATGGCAACCAGTGGTTTGCAGAGACACCAAACTACGAACCAGGATTCAGTGTGGGAATACTCGGTGAGATGTACCTCACAAAGAACCTTGCGCTTAGGCTCGTTCCGACGATGCACTTCGGAACAAAGAACCTAACGTTCAGGAATGAGTTGAATGCTAAGAAGCAATATATGTCGATAAAGTCAACGTACATATCGCTTCCACTCGACTTGAAGTTTAGTGCAGAGCGTTTCAACAACTACCGTCCGTATATGATGGTAGGTGTGAACCCAACGATTGATCTTACGATAAAGAGGCAGAAGGAGTTGCTGCTAAAGAGTTTCGACTGTTACCTTGAAGCAGGTTTGGGATGCGACTTCTATGCTCCGTGGTTCAAGTTCATACCAGAGATAAAGTTCTGCTATGGTCTTTGCAATATCATAGACAAGAACCGTACCGATCTTACGGATAAAGATATGCTCATCTTCACTGAATCAGTTAACTCTGGACGAAGCAAGATGATTGTCGTGACGCTGTATTTCGAATAAGAGGATGGCCCCCTCCCGACCTCCCCTGAGGGAGGAGAGGAGCGGACCCTCTCCCCAGCCCTCCACCTCTATGGGGAGGGAGAAGTTACCATAGGGGCGAGGAGCTAGATAAAATAGAACAGCTAGCCCCTCCGCAAGAACTTAAAAACTTAAAAACTCAAGAACTTAAAAACTTACACACAAGTGTACTCAATAATAATTCCAGTATATAATCGTCCTGACGAGGTGGACGAGCTACTCGAAAGCCTGCTTGCTCAGACGGTGAAGGACTTCGAGGTAATCATCGTCGAAGATGGTTCGCAGAAGCCTTGCAAGGATGTGTGCGACAAGTATGCCGACAAGCTTAATATCCACTACTTCCTAAAGGAGAATGGAGGACCGGGCCCTGCACGCAACTATGGCGTGGAAAAGGCACAAGGCGACTACGTACTCATTCTCGACTCCGACTGCGTGATACCTTCTGGTTATCTTGCGGCAATAGAGGCAGAGCTGAAAGCCAACCCTTGCGATGCTTTCGGAGGACCAGATGCCGCACACGAGTCGTTCACGGACATACAGAAAGCCATAAGCTATTCCATGACATCGTTCTTCACGACTGGGGGCATACGCGGAGGCAAGAAGAAACTGGACAAGTTCTACCCTCGCTCATTCAACATGGGAATGAAGCGAAGCGTATATAACAATCTCAACGGATTCTCAAAGATGCGCTTCGGAGAGGACATAGACTTCAGCTACCGCATATTCGAGAACGGCTACATGTGCCGACTATTCCCAGAAGCATGGGTATGGCACAAGAGACGAACAGACATGAGGAAATTCTTCAAGCAGGTGTTCAACTCAGGCATAGCGCGTATCAACCTTGAGAAGCGTCACCCAGGGACCATGAAACTGGTACACATGCTCCCAATGGTGTTCACGGTAGGAGTGATATTCCTCGTGGCACTCGCAATAGTATCCGCTTTCACGTTCCCTACCCTCTGGTGGATTCCACTCTGTCCATTATTGCTCTACATGCTCCTTATCTTCACAGATTCGAGCATCGTGAACAAGAGCGTGAAGATAGGTGTACTAAGCATCATTGCAGCCTACGTCCAGTTGATGGGTTACGGCTTAGGATTCATCAAGGCATGGTGGTTACGCTGCGTACTCGGCAAGAGCGAGTTTGCTGCATTTGAGAAGAATTTCTATAAATAAAGGGACGGACGGCCCCCTCCCAGCCTCCCCTAAGGGAGGAGATGGATGACAAAGGCATCAGGACATTAAAACCTGATAACCTTCAACCTGACAACCTTCAAACCTAAAATAAACATGAGTCACATCACAATAAAAGACCTGTCGGCAGAAGACCGACCAAGAGAGAAGCTACTCGAAAAGGGAGTAGATGCACTGACAGTAGCAGAGTTGCTGGCAATACTCATTGGTGGCGGTTCGACAAAACAGACTGCGGTGGAACTGATGCAAGACGTAATGAACTCATGTGACGGCAAACTGACACGTCTCTCCATGATGACCGTGGACGAATTGAAGGAATTTAATGGAATAGGAGATGCAAGGGCTCTGACCATACTTGCAGCAGCCGAGATAGGACGTCGCCGAGCGTTGGAGGATGCAGACAAGATAAAGCAGTTCAGCACAGGACAGGATGTGTTTGACTACATGCAGCCACGAGTGCGCGATCTCGACCACGAAGAGAGTTGGGCAATACTACTCAACAACAACGCCTCACTCCTCAAGCTGGTGCACCTGAGTCAGGGAGGAAGAACAGAGACCGCCGTTGACTCCAGAGTACTGATGGAAAAAGCCATACTTGCCAAGGCGACATGCTTTATCCTTGTGCACAACCATCCAAGCGGAAAGATGATACCGAGCAACGCCGACAATGACATTACACGCAAGGTAAAACAAGTAGGCGACATAATGAACATCCGAATGCTTGACCACGTAATAGTGTCAAACAACGACTACTATTCGTATGCAGAGAACGGAAGACTATAGCCACCTTTGGTGGAGTTAAAAGTTAAAAATTAGAAGTTAAGTTTGTGAGTTTTTAAGTTTTTTAGTTATTGCGGGAACAGTATAAACGCAAAACATAAAACTCAAGAACCAACAAACGCAAAAACTTAAAAACTCACAAACTTACGAACTCACAAACTTAATAACTTAAAAACTCACAAACTCAAAAACATAAAAACTTAACAAAAAGATATGATAGAGAAAAGCGAAATAGAAGACAAGACAATTGAGATGCTCAAGACCGTATTCGACCCTGAGATACCAGTCAACGTGTACGACCTGGGTATGATATACAAGATTGAAGTCGTAGATTCGACTGAGCCAGAAGGCGAAGACGTCTATGACCTCAATATAGACATGACTTTCACAGCACCAAACTGTCCAGCTGCCGACTTCATCCTTGAGGACATCAACCAGAAGCTCACAAGTATCCACGGAGTGAAGAACGCAAACGTGGAAGTGGTCTTTGAGCCAGAATGGACAAAGGACATGATGAGCGAAGAGGCAAAACTGGACTTGGGCTTTATGTAAGGCCCCCCGACCCCCGAAGGGGGCGGCCTTCGGAACAAGACAATAAAGAATAACTAGAATGGCTAGATAAACTAGAACAACTAGAGCTTCTAGCCCCTCTAGAAAACCATATAAATATGAAGAATATCTACTTCTTGAGTGACGCACACCTCGGTTGTCGTGCCATAGCTCACAAAAGAACTCATGAGCGACGCCTCGTCAACTTTCTCGACAAGATAAAGGACAAGGCGGAAGCCATCTATTTGCTTGGCGACATGTTCGACTTTTGGTTTGAATACAAGCAGGTAGTGCCAAAAGGATATACACGTTTTCTCGGCAAGCTGTCCGAGCTTACGGACATGGGCGTGGAAATTCACTACTTCACAGGCAACCACGACCAGTGGATGAATGACTACCTCGTGAATGAGTGCGGTGTGATTCTGCACAAGGAAGAGTGCGTATGTGAGATAAGGGGCAAGGTGTTCTTCCTCGCACATGGTGACGGTCTTGACTATCGCGACCACAATTGGAGAACACAGATCCTGTTCAGTATATTTAAGAGTAACACGTTACGTGCACTGACACGCAAACTCATACACCCTGACTTCCTGTATGACTTCGGGCTCAACTGGGCAAAGCACAGCAGGACAAAGCGCAAGGGTGGAAACATGGACGAGCGTCAGGACTTTGACAATACTACAAAATTAGTAGGTTACGAGAGTGCTGACACCAACGGTGAGGAACCTTACAAGGGAGAGGACAAGGAAGGACTCGTACTCTTTGCAAAGGACTATCTCAAGACGCATCCAGACATCAACTATTTCATCTTCGGTCACCGTCACATTGAGCTTGACCTTATCTTTGGTGAGAACTCACGTCTCATCCTTCTGGGCGAGTGGATGACTCTATTCACCTATGCCGTATTCAATGGCGAGACAATGATTGTAGATAACTTCATCGAAGGTGAAACAGAAGTATAGAATGTCAGATTTATGAAAAAATAGGGTGTATGGACCACTTTGAGTTTTCCTCAAAAAAAGATACCCATTTCTTTTCCAAGAATTCTCCCTGTGTTGAATATTTTCTTTAGCTTCAAAAAACAATTTGTTTTGAATATATTATGAAACAGAAATCAAGCATTATTATTAGGGTAATCATCCTTAGTCTCATGACTGCTTTCAGTTCATGTGAAGACAAAAACAACGATTTGACGGAATACACGGCCGACCTCTTTGGAGAGAATATTCTTGTCACGACCAACATCGACATGAATACAGAGACACGTGCAGCTTTCCAAAGCACGGGAGATAATGTAAAACTTAAGTGGCAGAATGGTGATTCCATTGCACTCTACACCAGCAACGGTGAAGCATACGCCTACTTTGCATCCATACAGAATGATGGTAAGACAGTTGTCTTCACCGCTTATCCTAATACTAAGAAGCTGACAGGTTCAGAGGGTGAGCAGGTGTATGCCATACTGAGCAACAACAGGGTGAACATCACAGTACGTGACAACCACTTGGTGGCAGATACTATCAGCTACAATGTGTGTGACAATTCAACTCAAAGGGCACGTGACCTCATCATGTACAGTGTTGGTACGATACACAATGGCAAGCTTGAACTCAACTTCAAGCACTTGTTCGCATACCTCAAGATAATGGTGAATAAGGACAAGTTGAAGAACGACTGCCTTTCCGTACTCTCTTATACTACGACAATATTCCCATCTTCACTCGACTACGACATCGCCAACCAGCAGTTCTCCGACAACACTCTCGACAAAGGATGGCAGTACCTGTTTGTGTCAAAGGACAATATGGAACGCGAAGGCGACCACTATGTCACATACATCCCAGTGTTCCCGACTGAAGGTGACGTAACATATTGCCTTTTCGACTCAAAGAAGAAGGAAACAGATGAAGGCGAAGTCGTTATGATGGACAGTACATTCCTCCTTGTTGACGACCCTGAGGACGGTCTCAAGGCTGGACAGACATTCAAGATACATAGCGAGCAGTCAATCGTAAAGTCAAAGAGCAAGTCAATGGACGGACGCTACACAACGCTTGAGAAAGCAACAAAAGGTGATGGCATCAAGCTCATCTTTATTGGACAGGGCTTTACTGACCAGGATATCCAAAGCGGCAAGTACAACAGAATGATGACACGCGAGATGGAGCGTCTCTTTGCCATCGAGCCTTACAAGTCATTCCGCGACCGCTTCACAAGTTTCTGCGTATATCGTGTCTCAGACAGCAATGACCTCACAGGCATTGCAAACATGAGTCAGGACAAGATAATCGACGAGTCAGAAAATGCATTGCACTACATTCCTCAAGAATGTATGCGTGACTCTATAGTTCGAGTAATCGTCGTTTACAACGCCAATTTTGTATGTCGTAGTGTTACGAGCTTCAACACTTCAGGCTTGTTCGTGGCACACATCATGATGAACGACCCATACGTAACAGGCCACGAGGTAGGTGGTCACGGAATAGGTCTTCTTGCTGACGAATACGTGGAATTTGATGGTGGTCCTACAGATGACGACAAGACGATAATGGACAATGCACATAAGGAAGGTGCATACCTCAATGTCGATTACAACAAGGAGCACCCAATATGGGAGAAGTTCATCCTCAACGAGGATTACAAGAGCGAGGGCATCGGTGCATACGAAGGCGCAAACTGTTACTCTACAGGCTACTACCGTCCAACACGAAACAGTATCATGCGTGACCACAACGAAAGCCATGTATTCAATGCTCCAAGCCGTGAAGCCATCTATAAAGCGATAATGAAGTTTAGTGGTGATACATATAGAGAAGAAGACTTCTACAAGTACGACCGCATCAACATATTCAATTCTGCTGTCAACGAGGCAAGACTGCGTGGTGCTTCTACCACAACTCGCCATGGCAAGATTCATGTCAAGGGACTTCCTCCAGTGAAAATGAAAAAGTAATGAGCAATTAGTAATTAGTAATGAGTAATGAGCAATTAGTAATATGCCATTCAGATTAGAACGCAAATGATAGACATGCTTTTATTCATTGCGAATTACTCACTACTTATTACAAAACATACAAGGGACGTGTCAGTAATGGCATGTCCTTTTTTTTGTTTGGATGAAATCTCTTGTTAAATGCTAAATTAACGGTGTTTTAACAGTGCTTAAACAGCGTTAAATGCACCGTTAAATGAAACGTAACCAAAATATCGGAGCGCACCAATAACGCAAATGGAGCGCACCAATTTTGCAACTGGTGCGCTCCATCATAAACGAGCGTTATTTGTTTCCACAGACCACAGGAGCTGCGGAATATGTTGTTTACTTAGATATCTTTACTGAAGTGTGTTTACCATCCTCATTTACGATATTAAGTACATAAATGCCCTTGAGGTTTTGAGCTGCAAATGTTGTCTTTATGTTTGCCATTGGGCAAGTGAAGTGAGCAACAACCATACCTGACATATTAGTAACATCAACATTGACGATGTCGTCGGAAGCAATACCCTCAATGGCGTTGTATATTTCCTCGTTGCAACGTATGTAGAGAATACCGTTCTTGATGTCTGATGTGTCCCAATAGTTCCATGCAGGAAGCTCAGGAAGTTCAAAGTTGAGAGTTCCTACGTTAGCAGTCTTGACCTCTGTCCAGAGCACGAACTTGTCTGGATTAGCTGGGTCTGTTGTTGGAACGTATGTAGAGATAAGCATTGGCGCGATAGTAGCACCGCTTGTTATCTTCAATGTTGAGATACCAGTGAGATATGCATTGTTAGGAGCAGTAGATGTACCGATTGACTTGCGGAGACCAAGGATGAGACGTGACTTAGCACCGAATGTCACATTCTTGTTGTTGAAGTGAGTGTAACCACTGTAAGCCATATTATTGATACCTACCTGAAGCGTACCATTAATAGTGAATGAGCTGTTGGTCATAGGACTTGATACAGACTTTGACACGCAGAGGAGCGAACCATTAGTTCCTACTGTGAGAGTACCAGTACCGAGTGATGCACCACTCTTGACCTGAAGCGTACCAGCATCAATAGATACAGCACCAGACATTGTCCATACACCTGTTACAGTCATCTTACCTTCTCCCATCTTAGTGAACCTGTCACCAGAAACAACTTTACCGTCAAATGTGAAGTTACCATCGTTACCTACCTGCCATGTATTTGTTCCAACTGAAGCACCGTTAGTGAATGCACATGAACCACCGAGTTCACCAGTACCAGTAACCTGACCAATGCGGAGAGTCTTACCAGTGTTCTGTACATAACGGCTTGCAGGGATATTAAGAATCCATCCGTCACCACCGTTTGACGTATCGAATGTAAAACGTCCATCAGCAGCGTATGTGGCATCAGCAACAAGTGTACCAGCAAATTTCTTAAGGTTGAGCTGTATTGGAGTACGAGTTGCATAGTAGTTTGTACCCTTCTCTGTTGCACAGTATATAGTAATCTGTCCTGTACCTGTGAGTGCAAGGTTTGTAGTGGTACGGTTAATTGTTGTGAGCTTAGACTTTGCCTTCTCGGCAACCTCAATAGGAGTGTTAAGGAATCCTGTACCTGTGACAGCAGATGAACCCTGAAGAGTTACCGTGCTTGCAAGCCTTGCGCTTGCATCAACAGTACCTGCTGCTACTATGAGTTTCTGGAGTGAAGAAACAATACCACTCTTGAGCCATCCATTACCCTTCTTTGTAAGGACTGTACCGCTGAATGCCTTGTCCATAACGAAGTCCGCAGAGTTGTTGATGACACCACCTTCAGCACCTACCATCTGCATTGGTGAACCCATTTCGACAGCAGCTGTTGTAGAGAGTACTGCACCGTTCTCCATTGTGAACTTGCTTGCATCAGTAGTGACACCACCAAGGTTACCTACTTCGCTATATTCGTTAGAGAGGAGACTTACAGAAGTCACACCACCCTTGAGATTGTTACCACCTGTGTAAGTATTCTTGCCAGCCATTGTAACAGTACCTGTTCCGCTGTTGATGAACTTTGAATCACCGACAATTGTACCAGTACCAGTTACTGAGTAGTTGACAGTACTATTGAACTCCATAATGGATGGTGAAACCTCGCCCCTCACTGTGACTGACTTAGTCTTGGCATCATCATTAAAGAGAACATTATCATTTGATACGAATGTTGTTGGTTCATTCTCCACAGAGAAGTTCTCTGTCTCTGCAAGGTCCCAAGTAGAGTTTGTAGCACCTGTCCATACGACAGAAGCAGCATCACGGATGCCCTGAACATCGAGGATGAGGTTGCCGTCCTCTACATATATTGACTTCTTGCTTGTTGCAAGACCTTCGAGGATGATGCTTGATACTGCACCAGAGATAACGTTCTCTACCTTACCGAGGATATACTTGCCAGGGGCAATCTTGTCCTCTCCTGCTGCAAGGTGTGGCACAAGTACAATCACTGGTGCAAGGAACTTAGGACCGCCCTGTGTCCATGCTGTACCAGTCTTGCGCTCAATGCTGAGATACTTAGTGTTTATCTTGTCGGCAACTTTGCCGTCAGAATACACATCGAATACGAGACGTGAACCGAAGCCGAGTACGAGTGAATCGGTACTGATTTCACCTATTGAGTTCTCGCCACCAGGATATACGGAAGAAGCGTAGTTGGTAGTGATTGAGCGGAACTGACCGCCGTTGGAGTTGAGTGTAGTGTGACGGTTGAGCCAGAGTGAAGAGTTCTTGAGTGTACCGTCGAAGTCAAGACTTCCTGCCCAAACCTCAGTCACACCCTTGTGAAGGAAGTCAGCCTTTGGAAGCTTGAGCACACCGTCACCCTGCTTTATGAGACGTGCCTCACCGTCAAGGTAACCGTCTGTGACCTCACATGTGTAGTAGTTGTACTTTATAGTAGGATTAGAAGCCGTTGAATTAGAAGCTGCCGAACCCTGTACCCATGAAGGTACGTTGATTGTGAGGATGTATGGCTTAGCTCCGTTGGCAAGGCTCACCTTAGTGTCGTTAGTCTCACACACGATAGCGTGCTTGTCGTTGTATGTTGCATCAATTACACCGCCGTTGGCAACCTCTGTACGTCCGTTCATGGTAAGTGGTGGAGGTGCTATTGTGATACCTTCGAGCTTACCGAGAAAGTAGCTAAGGTGAGGTGGCTGGTTATAACCACACATCTGCCATACCATTGCATTACGATACTGGTGGTCAGACCAAAGAGTAGGAATACGATATGTAGTTGGTGTTGGAGTTGAGTAAATGCGTATGTTGTTGTCAGCAGTACGCATAATGATTTCCTCACGCCAGTCACCGAAAATATCGCCCTGATAACAAGGTGTTGCCTTAGTGTCGTTGTTTACCAAAGAACCCACACAAGTGTATATCGGAGTCCAGCTACCATACTTGGAAATGCAACCCTCAGTATTCTTTCCACTGATGCCGTTGAATGTCTCACTACAGAGGTCACCGTCCCAGTAGATGCGAAAGTTATCGCAGATACCGACATTAGTCATTCCACTTACATAGCCATTCTTAACGCTGCTTACAGGGTCACCCCATGCCACACCAATACAGCCAGGATAGCTGTCTGTGAAATTACCCATCATTGAACGTCCCACATCCTTTCCGACCCAAAGCTCACGCTTGTATATCGTACTTGTAGTGGCATCGCGATAGTTGTATCCCTGTGCATCTTCGTTGCAGGCAAACATTTCAAGGCCCTTTGTGTATGGGTTGAAGTCGGAAACGTGCTGTGCATCACCATGACCGAGACCAGTTGTTGAGAGTCCCTTACCGTTGTCGTCGATGACCATTGAACCGAACACTATCTCGTCACGTCCGTCCTCATCAACGTCGGCAACAATGTAGTTGTGATAGCCCTGTCCCTTCCAAGGTCCGTTGGCGTTGCAGTTCCATGCCCAACGCTGTACGAGCTTGTGAGTGGCAGCATCAACATCGAATGCCACCATCTTGTGTCTAGTATAAATACCTCTTGCAAGGAAGATGCTTGGCTTACGTCCGTCGAGGTAAGGAGCACCAAAGAAATGCTTTGAGCTACGGTGAGCCCAACCTTTGTGTCCCCATGCCACCTCAGGGTCTGTCTCTCCGTTCTCAAGGAAGCGCAAAGGATATTCCATGCACTGGTATGGCTTACCTGTCTCTCCGTTAACATACACAAGATATTCCTTACTGCCGTTAGTACCTG